>NZ_CP043505.1:2216725-2533400 GCF_008365295.1 Agromyces intestinalis | reverse complement strand
ACCGCGCTGACCGCGAACGCCTGCACCTTGACCCGCCGGGTCGGCACGCCGGCGAGGCGCGCCGCGGTCTCGTCGCCGTGCACGGCCCGCATGCGCAGCCCGAGCCGGCCGCGCCGCAGCGCCGCGAGCCAGGTCACGACGACCGCGGTGACGAGGATCGCGACCCACGCCTGCCACTGCTCGACGACGATGACGAGCTTCAGGAACTCGGGCACCCCCGAGTACGCGATCTGCACGCCCTGGTCGCCGCGGAACACGCTCGGGAACACCGCGGTCACCGCCGGCAGCGCGATGACCACCGCGAGCGTGACGCCCGCGAGGTACGGCCCGCGCAGCCGCGCCCCGGCGAGCCCGAGCAGCAGCCCGAGCGCGCCGGACGCGGCGATCGCGCCGGCCATGCCGATGAGGAACCGCGGCACCCCGTCGACGCCCGCCTCGGTCACGGCGTTCGCGGCGAGTGCGTACCCGTAGCCGCCCGCCGCCATGAGCGCGGCATGCCCGAGCGAGAGCTGGCCGCTGAGGCCGATGAGCAGCGTGAGCCCGCCGGTCGCGCAGAACGTCGCCGCGACGAGCGCGAGCTGGTAGTTGCGGTATGGGTCGAGCAGGAACGTTCCGCCGATCGCGAGCGCGGTCAGCAGCAGGGCGGTCGCGAGGAGGCGGCCGGTCGAGGCGCGGCGCGCGACGGCCGGTCGCGCGGCAGCGGCGCGAGCGGCTGCGGGGTGCACCGCCGCTGGGAGCGGCTGGTTCGCGGATGCCTCGGGCACGGACGCCCCCTCGGGCACGGACGTCTCGCTCACGGATGTCTCGCTCACGCTGCCCTCGCCTCCCGCATCGCGAAGATGCCTCCGGGTCGCACGAGCAGCACCGCGACGAGCAGCACGAGCACCGCGATGGGCGCGACGGTCGAGCCGAGGTATCCGGTGACGAGGCTCATCAGCACGCCGACGACGAGCCCGCCGACGAGCGCGCCGACCGGCGAGTCGAGCCCGCCGACCACCGCGACGGTGAACGCGTAGACGAACAGCAGGTCGGTCGAGTGTGGCGTGAGCCCGAGCTCGGTGGGCACGAGCAGCAGGGCGGCGAGCGCGGCGACCGCCGACGCGAGCATCCACCCGGTGGTGAGCATGCGCGGCACGCGCACGCCGAGCAGGCGCGACACCTCGGGCGCGAACGCCGAGGCGCGCAACTGCAGGCCGAGCGTGGTTCGGGTGAACAGCAGCCCGAGCCCGCCCATTACGACGATCGCGACGACGAGCACGAACACGTCGTACGGCGAGAGCACCGGGACCCCGCCGATCACGATCGGCGACTGGTCGAACGGCGCCCGCATCGGCAGGTGCTGCTGCCCGAACAGGATGCCGAGCAGCGACTGCAGCACCATGACGAGCCCGATCGCGATGATGACCCCGGCCAGCGGCGACCGGGCGGGGGCGAAGCGCATGACCCCGCGTTCGACGCCGACGCCGACGAGCGCGCCGGCGATGAGCGCCGAGGCGAGCCCGATCCAGTACGACCCGGTGAGTCCGGTGACGGCGAACGCGACGTAGGCGGCGACCACGGCCATCGCGCCCTGCGCGAAGTTCACGATGCGCGCGGCGCGCCAGATGATGACGAGCGACAGCGCGAACAAGGCGAAGATCGCGCCGCGCGCGAGCCCGGTGGCGAGGAGGAAGAGCAGGCGGTCCATTCAGAATCCCAGGTAGGCGTGGCGGAGGGCGGGGTCGGCGGCGAGGTCGGCCGCTGGCGCGTCGGCGACGATCTCGCCGAGGCCGAGCACGATGCCGCGGTCGGCGATCGACAGCGCACTGGTGACGTTCTGCTCGGCGAGCAGCACGGTGAGCCCGGTGCGGTCGGCGGCGTCGCGCAGCACGCCCATGAGCTGGGCGACGACGAGCGGCGCGAGGCCGAGCGAGGGTTCGTCGAGCAGCAGCACGCGCGGGTTCGCGACGAGCGCGCGGGCGAGGGCGAGCATCTGGCGTTCGCCGCCCGAGAGCTGGTGCCCGAGGCTGCGCCGGCGCCGGGCGAGCGGTTCGAACAGCTCGTACATCGCGGCGACGGCGCGGTCGCGTTCGGCGCCGCGGTACCGCCAGAGCGCGCCGAGCCGCAGGTTCTCGTCGACGGTGAGCTCGGCGACGACGCTGCGCCCTTCGGGCACCTGCGCGAGCCCTGAGCGGGTGCGGTCTTCGACGGCGACGCCCGCGAGGTCGCGGCCGTCGAAGCGGATGCCTCCGGCCCGCGTCGGCAGCAACCCGGCGACGGCCCGCATGAGCGTGGTCTTGCCGGCGCCGTTGGCTCCGAGCAGGGCGACGACGGCGCCTTCGGGGATGGAGAGCGTGAGCCGGTCGAGCACGGGCGCGCCGACGTAGCCGACGGTGACGGCGTCGAGTTCGAGGATGCCGTTCACGATGCCGCCGTGACGCCGAGGTAGGCGGCCTCGACCGCGGGGTCGGCCTGCACGTCGGCGGGCGCGCCGCGCGCGATGACCCGGCCGAAGTCGAGGACGACGACCCGGTCGGCCAGCCCCATGACGAAGTCGACGTGGTGCTCGACCAGCAGCACGGAGCATCCGTCTGCCGCGACCTTGCGCACCACCGCGGCGAGCGCGTCGATGTCGTCGGAGCCGAGTCCGCCCGCGGGCTCGTCGAGCAGCAGCAGCGACGGGCGGGCGGCGAGCGCCCGGGCGAGCGCGACCCGTTTGCGCACCGGGTAGGGCAATTCGTCGACGCGGCGGGCGGCCTCGGCGGTCAGGTGGAGGTCGTCGAGCACCTGCGCGATCCGATCGGATGCCTCGCCGGCGCGGGCCGTCCGCGACAGCGGGACGAGCAGGTGCTCGGCGACGGTCATGCCGTCGAACAGGCCGAGCCCCTGGAGCGTGCGGGCGACGCCGGCCGCGGTGAGGCCGACGGGGGTGCGCGGCGCGGGGCGCCCGTCGAGCCGGATCGCACCCGCGCGGCGACGCACGAGCCCGCAGATCGCGTTGAAGACGGTCGTCTTGCCGGCGCCGTTCGGGCCGATAAGCGCGACGGTCTCGCCGCGGCCGACGTCGAAGGTCACGTCGTCGAGGGCGAGGAGCCCGCCGAACGCGACGGTCAGGCCGTCGACCTCGAGACGCGGGACGGCGCTGGGTGGAGTGGGGGTTCGGTCGGGCATCGGCACCTCTTCGTGTCGGAGTGATGCTCACTGTACCCGAGAAACCGACTAGACGGTATGTCAATGTTGCGCGCGCATCCGTTGGTCGAGGAGCGCGCGACGAAGGAGCACGCGTCTCGAGACCTCGTGACGTGCGCTGGGTCGCGCTGCGCTACTCCGCGGCGGGCTGCTTCACGACGGTGAGGAGCACGGCGGCGTCCTCGAGTGCGTCGAGGCTGTGCCGGCGCGGAGGGATCGCGATGTGGTCGCCGACGGCGCCCTCCCACGAGTCGTCGCCCGCGACGAGCCGCACCCGCCCGACGAGCACCTGCAGGGTCGCCTCACCGGGGCTCTCGTGCTCGGCGAGCTGCCGGCCGCCGGCCAGCGCGATGACCGTCTCGCGCAGGGCGTGCACGTGATCGCCCTGGATGGTGCGGGCGGCGCGCCCGCTCGAGGCGGTTCGGGCGATCGCGAGCAGTTCTTCGACCAGCTCGACCAGGCTCTCGTCCTGCGCCACGATGCCACCCTTCGTCGTCGACGACACGTGCGGTCAGGCTACGGCATCGCCGGCCGTGCCGGGCGGAACCCCTCAGCGGTGCGCGATCGCGGTGACCATGCCGCCGTCGACGACGAGCTCGGCGCCGGTGACGAACGACGACGCGTCGGAGGCGAGGAACACGACCGCGCCCGCGACGTCCACCGGGTCGCCCGGCCGCCCGAGCGGGATGTCGAGCCGTTCGGGGTCGATCCGCGTCGTCATGTCGGTGCGGATGAACCCCGGATGCACCGAGTTCACCCGGATGCCGTCGGCTCCGAGCTCGACGGCGAGCGACTTCGTCAGTCCGCGCACGCCGAACTTCGACGCCGTGTACCCGTGCAGGTGCGGGCTGCCGCGCAGCCCCTCGACCGACGAGACGTTGACGATCGATCCGCGTCCGGCGGCCTTCATCGCGGGCACGACGGCCCGGCAGCCGAGGAACACCCCGGTGAGGTTCACGCCGATCACAGCGTCCCATTTCGCGAGCGAGAAGTGCTCGATGGGCGCGGCGTTCGCGATGCCGGCGTTGTTCACGAGCACGTCGACGGCGCCGAGCTCGGCCACGGCCTGTTCGATGAGCGCGGCCCACCCGGCTTCGTCGGTCACGTCGAGGTGGGCGAACCGGGCGCGTTCGCCGAGCTCCGCGGCGAGCGCGGCGCCGGCGTCGTCGAGCACGTCGGCGATGACGACGGTCGCCCCGGCCGCGTGCAGCGAGCGGGCGTACGCCTCGCCGAGTCCGCGCGCACCGCCGGTCACGACGGCGACGCGCCCGTCGAGCGCGAACGAGGGCGCGGCGAAGGGCGCAGACACGGATGCTCCGCTCACGAGCCGACCCGCACGACGATGCGGCCCGTGGTCGCTCCGCCGGCGAGGCGCTGCACGGCGGCCGGTGCGTCGGCGAACGGCACCACATCGATGACGGGGGCGATCGCACCCGAGGCGGCGAGCTTGGCGAGTTCGTCGTGCGCTTCGGCGACGAGGTCGGGCCGGCGCTGCTGGTAGAGCGCCCAGTGCAGTCCGAGCACCGAGTAGTTCTTCACGAGCGGATGGTTCGCGGCGACCTGCTGGATGCGCCCGCCGGCGAATCCGACCACGACGATGCGGCCCTCGAACGCGATGCACTTGGTGGACGCGTCGTAGGCGTCGCCGCCGACCGGGTCGAACACGACATCGGCGCCGTGGCCGCCCGTCGCCTCCTTCACCGCGGCGACCAGGTCGTCGCGTCCGCGCACGAGCACCGCCTCGGCGCCGGCCGCGCGCGCGACCTCGGCCTTCGCGTCGCTGCCGACGACGCCGATCACCCGCGCGCCGGCCGCGACGCCGAGCTGCACCGCGGCCACGCCGACCCCGCCTGCGGCGGCGTGCACGAGCAGCCAGTCGCCGGCGCGCAGCTCGGCCCGCCGGCGCAGGCCGAACCACGCGGTCTGGTACGCGATCGTCAGCGCGGCGGATGCCTCGTCGTCGAGCGCGTCGGGCGCGAGCCGCACGGCGGCGGCGGGCAGCACGGCGTACTCCGAGAGCACGCCGATCTCGGATCCGACGACCCGGTCGCCGATCGCGAACACGTCGGGGCCCGAGGCATCCGGAGTTCCGCCGACCGCGACGACGTCGCCGCTCAGCTCGATGCCGGGCACGAAGGGCAGTTCGGGCCGCACCTGGTACTGGCCGCGCGCGAGCAGCACGTCGGGGAAGTTCAGCGCGACCGCGCGCGTGCGCACGAGCACTTCGCCGGGGCCGGGCGACGGCACGGGGACGTCGTGCAGTTCGAGCACGTCCTCGGGCTCGCCGAGCCTGGTCACACGCCAGGCGCGCATCGTCGCGGGCAGGTCGTCGGTGGGGGCCATCCGTCCTCCTAGGTTGCGGATCCGTTCGTGAGCCTGATCCCGGTGAGGAACAGGTCGGTGAGCTGCTCGGCGACCTCGGACTTCGTCTCGGGGCCTTCGGGCGAGTACCAGTGCGACAGGTAGTGCACGTCGCTGAAGAAGTGCGCGATGAGCACGGGCTGCGGGATGTCGGTGCGGTACAGCCCGGCGTCCTGCCCCTGCTGCAGCAGCGCAGCGAACCGGTCGTGGTAGACGCGGCGGCGTCGGGTGACCTCCTGCTGGCGCGGGGCGCTCAGCATGTGCAGGCTGCGGAAGAACACGGTGCCCTCGGGCAGGAAGTCGATCGACGTCTCGATGACGTCGACGCAGACGGCGCGCAGCACGTCGTCGACCTCGCCGCCGCGCGCGATGATCTCGTCGAGCCGCGATTGCTGCAGGGTCAGCATGCGGTCGTAGATCGCGAACAGCAGGTCGTCCTTCGATTCGAAGTAGTGGTACATGGCGCCCTTGGTGACGCCTGCGGCCTCGACGATCTGCTGCACGCTCGTGTTGGCGTACCCCTGTGCTGCGAAGAGCTCGACGGCGGCCCTGGTGACCTCGTCGGCGACGCTGACGTCCTTCATATGCGGCTTCCTCCTGCGTCCATCCTCGCCCGTGCGGGCGGTGCATCCGCGGTCATCCGATCGGCCGGATGCTCGCGCCGCCGTCGATGAGCAGGGTCTGCCCGGTGATCCAGGCGGCATCGTCGGAGAGGAGGAATGCGACGGGCCCGGCCACGTCGTCGGGTTCGCCCAGCCGGGCGAGGGGGTATTCGGATGCCACGGATGCTTCGCGCCCCTCGTAGAGCGCACGGGCGAAGTCGGTCTTCACGACTGCGGGGGCCACCGCGTTCACGCGCACGCCGGGCGCGAGCTCGGCCGCGAGCTGCTGCGTCAGGTTGATGAGCGCGGCCTTCGAGACGCCGTAGAAGGGGATGTTCGGCGCGGCCGCGACGCCCGAGATCGAGGAGAGGTTCACGATCGAGCGCAGCCCGGGCGACGACTCGGCGCGGGCGCGCACCGCGTCGCGGGTCCACTCGAAGGCGGCGATGACGTTCACCTCGAGGATCTTGCGGATGACGACGGGGTCGGCGTCGAGCGCCGGACCCCAGATCGGGTTGATGCCGGCATTGTTCACCAGGTGGTCGAGCCGGCCGTGCGTCGCGACGGCGTGGGCGATGGCGGCTGCGCGGTGCTCGGGGTCATCCGCCCGACCGGCGATCGCGCTGACGCGCGGCCCGGCGCCGCTCCCGGCCGCGACCTGCTCGGCCTCGAGCACCGCCTCGAGCTCGGCGACGGCGGCGTCGAGCGAGTCCTGCTTGCGCCCGGTGATGACGACGGATGCCCCTTCGGCGACGAGTCGACGGGCGATGGCGAACCCGATGCCGCGGCTGCCGCCGGTGACCAGGGCCACCCTGCCCTCGAATCGCTGCACTGCTGCTCCTTTGCGTTCCGGCCCGCCAGCCACATACCGTCTGGTCGGTTTGGCCAACCTATCACAGCCCCGACCAGCCGCCTTGCCCCGATTGCGCCGGAAGGTACAGACTCGCCCCAGGGGGAAACCGGGTGGATGGCAGCGCCGCCGCCCGCGGACGGCAGGCCGAGCGCCCGCCCGGGGAGGAGCACGCGATGAGCGGATCGACGACCGAGGGGCCCACGAAAGCCATGCAGGCCAAGGCCATCGGCCTGGCGATCGCCGCCGCCGTCGGCGGATTCCTGTTCGGGTTCGACTCGTCGGTCATCAACGGCGCGGTCGACGCGATCTCGCACGACTTCGAGCTCAACGACGTGATCACGGGCTTCGTCGTCGCGATCGCACTGCTCGGCTGCGCACTCGGCGCGTGGCTCGCCGGCGGCATCGCCGACCGGTGGGGGCGTCTGCGGGTGATGTTCCTCGGCGGCATCATGTTCCTGGTGAGCTCGATCGGCTCGGGCTTCGCGTTCGCCGCGTGGGATCTCGCGCTCTGGCGCGTCATCGGCGGCATCGGCATCGGCATCGCCTCGGTCGTGGCGCCGGCGTACATCGCCGAGATCGCGCCGAAGCGCATTCGCGGCAGCCTGGCATCCCTGCAGCAGCTCGCGATCACCCTCGGCATCTTCGCCGCCCTGCTCAGCGACGCTCTGTTCGCCTGGGGCGCGGGCGGTGCGAACCAGCCGTTCTGGTTCGGGCTCGACGCGTGGCGGTGGATGTTCCTCGCCTGCGTGGTGCCCGCCGCGGTCTACACGTTGCTCGCGTTCACCCTGCCCGAGTCGCCCCGCTACCTGCTCACCAAGGACCGCGAGGAGGAGGCGCGCGAGATCTTCGCCCAGTTGGTGCCGTCGAGCGAGCTCGACCGGTCGATCGCCGACATCGAGAAGCAGATCGCCGAGGATCAGGCCGGCAAGCAGGCCAGCCTGCGCGGCCCGAAGCTCGGCCTGAAGGGCATCGTCTGGATCGGCATCATCCTGTCGGTGTTCCAGCAGTTCGTCGGCATCAACGTGATCTTCTACTACTCGACGACGCTGTGGAGCGCGGTCGGGTTCGACGAGAGCGACTCGTTCGGCATCAGCGTGTTCACCTCGGTGACGAACGTCGTCGTCACGGTGGTCGCGATCCTGCTCGTCGACCGCGTCGGCCGGCGCCCGATCCTGATCGCGGGTTCGGCGGGCATGTTCGTGTCGCTGGGAGTGATGGCGATCGCGTTCGCGTTCGCGAGCACCGACGCCGACGGCAACGTGACCCTGCCCGGCGCGTGGGGGCCGATCGCGCTCATCGCGGCGAACCTGTTCGTCGTCGCGTTCGGCGCGTCGTGGGGCCCGATCGTGTGGGTGCTGCTCGGCGAGATCTTCCCGTCGCGCATCCGCGGCAAGGCGCTCGGCGTCGCGGCCTCCGCCCAGTGGATCGCGAACTTCCTCATCACGGTCAGCTTCCCGGCCCTGTCGGGCTGGTCGCTGCCGCTCACGTACGGCATGTACACGGTGTTCGCGCTGCTGTCGGGCATCTTCGTCATCGCGAAGATCCCCGAGACGCGCGGCATGGCGCTCGAGGAGGCCGAGGTCACCTTCGCGCGCAAGGGCAGCGCGAAGACGGGCACGTCGGCCTGACGGCGAGGGCTCGGGCGAAACGGTCGCGGCAGGGCGGAGCATCCGGATGGCCGAGCACGAGCGGATGCCTCGCCGCCGCGAGTGGCCCGCCCGCGTGCGCCGCGCGTGGCTGACCACGCTGAAGCACACCCTCAACCGCCTGACCGGCGCGCTCGCGCGATGGGGCCACGGGCCGTTCTCGCTGATCCGCACCACCGGGCGCAAGACCGGCCGCACGTACGAGACGCCGCTCATCCTCGCCGAGGTACCCGACGGGTTCGTCGCCGAGCTCACCTACGGCGAGAACGTGAACTGGTACCGCAACCTCGTCGCCGCGGGCGGCGGCGTCGTGGTGCGCGGCCGGCGCGAGGTGCCGATCGACGCGATCGAGCCGATCTCGACCGAGGAGGGCCTGCGCGCGTTCGGGCCACCGGCGTCCTGGGTGCTGCGGTTGCTGCATCGGTCGGAGTTCCGCCACCTGCACGCGACGTACCATGGAGGGCAGTGACCGCAACTCCCCCGCCCCTCGCGCGCCCCTGGCGCATGTGGCTGGTGTGGTCGGTCGCGGTCGCCGCGTACGTCGTCTCGGTCACCAACCGGTCGTCGCTGTCCGCCGTCGGCGTCGATGCTGCGGTGCGATTCGACGCGGATGCCTCGGTGCTGTCGATGTTCGCGGTCATCCAGCTGGCCGTGTACGGCGGCATGCAGATCCCGGTGGGGCTGCTGCTCGACAAGTTCGGCGCGCGGCCGATCATCACGATCGGCATGGCGCTGCTGGCCGTCGGGCAGGGGGTGATGGCGTTCGCGCCCGACACGGCGACCGCGCTCATCGCACGCGTGCTGCTCGGCGCGGGCGACGCCGCGATCTTCCCGAGCGCGCTGCGCGTCATCGCGACCTGGTTCCCTCAGCAGCGGGCGCCGCTCATGGTGCAGCTCACCGGCATCATCGGGCAGGGCGGCCAGCTGCTCGCGCTGCTGCCGATGGCGGCACTGCTGCACGCCACGAACTGGACGATCGCGTTCGGCAGCCTCGCCGGGCTCGGCGTGCTGTTCACGATCCTGACCGTCGCGATCATCCGCAACCACCCGCCCACCGTCGACGCGGATGTCTCGGTGAACACCGACACCGGCGCCATCCAGGTCGTGCGCTCCTCGGCCGACCTGCGACAGGGCTTCCGCGAGTCATGGTCGCACCCCGGCACGCGGCTCGCGTTCTGGTCGCACTTCACGACGCCGTTCGCGGGCACCGCGTTCGCGCTGCTGTGGGGGTTCCCCTTCCTCACCGCCGGTGAGGGGCTGTCGCCCGCGATGGCCTCGACGGTGATCAGCACGTTCGTGATCTTCGGCATGGCGGTCGGCCCGGTGCTCGGGGCGCTCTCGGCGAGGCATCCGCTTCGTCGGTCGCGGATGCTCGTCCTGCCCGTCGTGGCCGTGCAGGCGGTGGTGTGGATCGCGGTGGCCGCGTGGCCCGGGCCCGCGCCGCTCTGGCTGCTGTTCGCCCTCGCGCTCGCGCTCGCGACCGGAGGCCCGGCGTCGATGATCGCGTTCGACCACGCCCGCACCCACAACCCGAGTCACCGGCTCAGCACGGCGACCGGCATCGTGAACGGCGGCGGATTCATCGCCGGGCTCATCGCGATCTTCCTGATCGGACTCGCGATGGACCTGCAGGGCGCCGGGTCGCCCGAGACGTACTCGCTCGACGCGTTCCGGCTCGCGTTCCTCACCCAACTGCCGATCTGGGCGATCGGCACGCTGTTCATCGTGATCGAGCGGGCGCGTACGCGGGTGCACATCGGGCTGGACGAGCCGCGGGCGCGGCGGCGCGGGCGCTGAGGTTCGTGTCGGTGGGGCGGCGCTCACGTCGGTGTCGGTGTCGGTGTCGGTGTCGGTGTCGGTGTCGGTGTCGGTGTCGGTGTCGGTGTCGGTGTCGGTGGGGCGGCGTAGCGTCACGATATGAGCGCGCTCCGTGGCATCCGGCCCTTCGAACTCCACGTCGACGACGCCGTGCTCGACGACCTGCGCGAGCGGCTCAGGCGCACCCGGTTCCTCGACGATTCGCCGCGCCGGCCGCCGTCGGGCATGACCGCGGCGTACCTGCGCGAGCTCGTCGACAGCTGGCGCGAGTGGGACTGGCGCGGGCGCGAAGCGTGGCTGAACGCGCACCCGCAGTTCCTCGCCGAGATCGACGACACGGTGGTGCATTTCGCGCATCTGCGCTCCGCCGCGGCCGATGCGCCCGCGCTGCTCGTGATGCACGGCTGGCCGCACACGTTCGCGCTGCAGCTCGACTTCGCCGACGCGCTGCCCGAGTTCGACGTCGTGGTCGCGAGCCTGCCGGGGTTCGCGTTCTCGACGCCGTACGCCGCCGGGCCCATGAGCGAGACCCGCATCGCCGCGACGATGCACCGCCTCATGACCGAGGTGCTGGGCTACGAGCGGTACCTGACCTACGGCGAGGATGTCACGGCGAACGTCAGCGACCTCATCGCGGCGACCTACCCCGGGCACGTCGCCGGCATCCTCGTGACCCACGCGCACTTCCCGACCGACGACGAACGTGCCGCGCTCACCGAGCCGGCCGAGCGCGCGTTCTTCGACGAACTGGCCGCCAAGCATGGCACCGATGGCGCGTACGGGCACGTGCAGGCGACCCGCCCCGACACCCTCGCCGCGGCGCTGAACGACTCGCCCGCGGGCCTCATCGCCTGGCTCGCCGAGAAGCTCGTCGAGTGGAGCGACACGCCGCCCGGCGACCCGTCTGCCGTCGAGCGCCGCATCTCACGCGACCGCATCCTCACCGAGGCGATGATCTACTGGACCACCCAGTCGATCGGCACGTCGTTCCGCCCGTACTTCGAAGGCGCCGACAAGCCCGCCCCGATCCCGCCGACCTCGGTGCCGGCATCGGTGCACATCCAGCGCCACGAGGCGTCGAACCCCGAGTCGATCTCACGCCGCCACTACCGCGACCTGCGGACCTTCGAACGGCTGGACGAGGGCGGGCACTTCACGGCCGCCGAGGTGCCCGAGGTGCTCGCCGATCGGTTGCGGGGGTTTGCACGGGAGCTGGGGTTGCTTGTGGGCGCCTGATCCCGCCGGCGTCGTGCGAAAACAGGATGAGCCGGGTCATCCCCGCCATATGGGGTGGATGACCCGGCCCATCCTGTTCTCGCAGGCGTCTTGCGCCTCGGCGGCCTACGAAAGCACCTCGAGAACCTCTGTCAGCCCGTCCACGGTCAGCACTGGAGCTGCAAGAAGGACGGTCGGCCCCCTCGCCCTCGCGTTGACAGGCACTCGTGTGCAATGAAGATCCAACTGACGTCGCTGTACTTCCCGGTGTTGCGCGACAGGAGGACCTCATGCCTCGACGACACGTCCACATCGCACCCAGGCCAGGCGACACGATCTTCTCCACATAGACGCGCCTTCAACACGGCCGGGTCTGGTCCGACTATCCCGTCGCCTGCGAGAGAGCACCGAGCATCTGGCGGAACCACTCGGTCATCGTCAGGCCGTCGTCGCGGGGATCGTAAGCGGCGTCAGCCTCTTTCAGCCAAAGTAACGCCAACTCATCCTCAGACGGGTGCGAGGCGACAACGGACCGCAGTTCCTCTTTCAACAACTCGACGTCCGCTGGCGGCTCGTCATCTCGAAAGGTATGAACGACGTCGATCGGAGTCGGGGCCTCAAGGTCATAGTCCTGGTGAAAGTACGCCCGCGCCAGGTAGACGAGCTGCCCGTCGCTGTCGATGTTTGCCATTGCGATCTCCTCATGGGGTTGGGTACGAGGTCGTGATGCGAAAGCCGATTTCCAAGGTCGTGCTTCGGTGGAGGACCGTTCGAATGCCGCTGGGTTTTACGAACTCGTGAGTGCTGCGAACCCACACGCGACCGCCTTGTGGATTCATCGTCCCATCGAGAACGAGCTTCGGCTTCGAGCCGGCAAGCCACTCCGTGATCTTCGCTTGGTGCGTCAACAGGTTCGCCCTTGTCGCTGCGGAGGCAGTCGCCAAGTCGACGAACGTCGAGGCGTACTCGATGTTGCGGCCTTTGAGATAGTCAACGGACTTATCCACATGGCGGGCGATCACATGGCCGCCCGCAGCCTCATGATTCACGAGGTCGATGGTGTGAACCCGATCGACGCTGAACTTGATCGGGCCGCTGTTCGGCAGCGCCGCGCCCGATGCCCCACCGACGACACCGGCGATGAGCCCTCCGGCGAGGGCGTCGCTGAGGCTTTGGCGTTCGTAGGTCGGGTCGGTTGCGGCGCGGAGTTCGTTGAAGCCGATCTGGGACGCCACGCCGGCGACCCCGGCCGCGATGGAGTCCTTGACGAGGTGGGCGGCTCCGCGGCCGGCGAGGCGTGCTGCGGTCAGCGCCGTGCGGATCAGGGTGGTGAGGCGGTGGCAGACCTCGGCGATGCGAAGGACCCATCGGGCGACGGTGAACGTGATCTTGGCTGCCGTCGCGATCGCCCCGGCCCCGAAGGTGACGGTCGACAGCAGTACCCCGACGCCGATCTCGAGCACGATCTCGGCGGCCATCTGCGCAAGGAGCCAGCCGATCTCCTCCCAGGCCTTGCCGACCGCGTCGCCGAGGGTGCGCACGTAGGCGGCGATCGAGTCCGCGGCAGCGGCAGTGTCGTCGATGCGGCGGGCGACCGCGTCACGACAGGAGGCGATGCGGGCGTGCTGGGGCAGCCCGGCCGACACGGCGATGTGCAAGCTCTGGTCGACCTCGGCGCGGTGGCGGCGCAACGCAACGGCGAGGTCGGTCCACGCGTGCTGCGCGGCGTCGATCTTGCCGGCATCCGCGTCGGGCAGCACGACGCCGATCGCCGCGAGCGCGTCCTGCACGAATTCGGCGAACTCACCCAGCGGGGTCGACGGGCCGGGGCCGAGCGCGGACGGCACCCGCACTGACGTCGGCACGAGCTGCGGTTCGGCCGCCCGGTAGATCGAGGTGGATGCTTCGCGGTACGCGCCGACCAGCTGGGCCCCGTCGTACGCGCGAGCGGTGTCGCGAGCGCGGCATCCATCGCCCGCAGTGCGTTCACGCTTTCCAGTGCCGACTGCAAGACCTGCGCGGCATATGCGTCGTAGCCGGGGTCGCCTCCGTCACCGAACGCGAACACGCGGGCGGTGTCCTCGTCGCCGGCCATACCGCCGCTACCGGAGAGGGCTGCTTCGCAGGTGTGCACGGATGCTTCGATCCGGTGCCCGATCGCCCATAACGCGTCACCCTCGGCGACGAGACGAGCCGGGTCAACGAGCACCAGCGACATCCGCGTACCCTCCGTTCGAATCGGCTGACGAATCGTGACGGTATCGGGGCGCAGACGAGGTGCACCGACCGCTCTCCACACCTGTGGATGGAGAACCGGCAAACGTCCGCTCGCCGCTATGGTGCGCAGCCCGACCGCGGGCAGCTCACGGGATCTCGAGACGCGTCCGACTCCGTCGGCGCTCTTCGACCGGCGGCTCCAGCGATGCAGCAACGCGACGTCACCTGAGGTCACCTCATGACACGTCCGTGACGGCAGGTTGGGCCCTCTCTAGCCTCGCGAGTGAAGCCGGATGAAGGAGGAACCGATGTCGGTGCTCGACGAAGTGCTCACGGCGAACGCGGCCTACGTGAAGGATTTCGGGACGAAAGGCGAGCTGGCTCTCCCGCCGGCGCGTGGGTTCGCCATCCTCACATGTATGGATGCGCGGCTCGACCCCGCGAAGTACGCCGGGCTCGCCGAGGGTGACGCGCATGTCATCCGCAACGCCGGCGGGCGCGCATCCGATGACGCGATCCGCTCGCTCGTCATCTCCCACAAGCTGCTCGGCACGAACGAGTGGTTCGTGATCCACCACTCGAACTGCGGCATGGAATTCTTCACCGACGAGGTGATCCGCGGCCTGCTGGCGAACTCGCTCGAGACCGCAGCCCTCACCGAACAGGGTTTCGTCGACGTCGGCACCGGCCCGGGGTCGGCCGAGGGGAAGTACATCGACTGGCTGACCATCGCCGATCAGGCTGAAAGCATCCGCGAGGACATTGCCCGCATCACCGCCCATCCGCTCGTGCCCGCCGACATCGTCGTGCACGGCTACCTGTACGACGTGCGCAGCGGTCGGCTCATCGAGGTACCTGCGTCCGGGTCGTTCGAGATCGGCGAAGAGGGTGCCTCGGGCGAGGGGTTGGTGGCGTAGGGCAGCCGCTGGCATGGGCTGAGCCTGCAGTGCGCAGCCAACTGGGATCCGCGCGCAGCTCACAGGGTCTCGAGACGCGTGACGGTGCAGGCGACCGCGTGGCTGTGGAGAACTGAACGAGTCGGTGCGGTCTTCGCCTACCGTTGGATCTCATGCCCCGTACGTTCCACGCCATCGCCGCGACCACCCTCGCGTGCGTGCTGCTGCTCACCGGCTGCGCTGGCGAGGCAACGCCGACGGAATCTCCCGAGCCGACCGCGACCGAAGCCGCTCCGATCTTCGCGTCGGACGAGGAAGCGCTCGTCGCCGCAGCGGCGGCTTACGACCGCTATCTCGAGTCGTACTCGGCAATCGCAGCCGATGGCGGCGCCGAGCCGGAACGAATCCGGGAGCATCTGACGGATGAGTACGGCGCTCAGCTAGTTGAGGAGTTCAAGGGTATGCAGGAGGTGGGCGTCCACACCACCGGTCAAGTGACGGCGAGCGGCTACCGCATCCAGGAGTATGCGCACAACTCCGAGAAGATCACTGTCTACGCATGTCAAGACGTCAGCAGTACTCGCGTGATCGATGTAGACGGCGGAGATATCACGCCGACCGATCGAGAAACATCGGTCCCGCTTGTCCTCGAGTTCGTCGCCGTTGGTTCGGGTGTCTTGCTTGATGGGAGCACGCGGTGGGATGGCGACAGTTTCTGCTGATCGCGGCTCTGCTCCCACAGGTTGCGCTACCTATGGCCATCACAACGGCAGCGCAGTCCGGGTGCACGGTTGGCGGCTCGATCGTCGGAACGTGCGACGATGCTGGAGCGGACGCTGGCATTAGCGATGGCCAGGTAGATGTCTCGGCCTGGCAGACCTGGTACGAGGATGGCCGTCCGGTGAATCCCGGACTGATCGGGATGGGCGGCGGCGAGGCGCGCGAGCCCGTCA
Organism: Agromyces intestinalis; assembly: GCF_008365295.1. Classification (NCBI taxonomy): domain Bacteria; kingdom Bacillati; phylum Actinomycetota; class Actinomycetes; order Micrococcales; family Microbacteriaceae; genus Agromyces; species Agromyces intestinalis. The sequence continues at coordinate 2,517,671 of NZ_CP043505.1, read as the reverse complement.
CTGAGCTTCCCGATGGCACGCGTCTGATCGATGACTGCCGAGTACTCGACCCGACCGACCTCTGCGAGCCCTGGACGGAGCCCGAGCCCGGCTCCCCCGGCGTGACGATCCGTGATGTCGCGCAGTTCCGGCCGGCGGAGCCCGGTGGCTTCATGGAACCCGACGGGTGGGCCGTGATCGGGCTTCCGGCGAACTTCATCGGCGAGACATCCGCGCACACCACGACCGGCACCCTGCTCGGCAGGCCCGCCGAGGTGCGCTTCACCCCGGTCGGGTACCGGTGGGAGTTCTCCGACGGCGCCACCGTCACATCCGACGACCCGGGTGCGACGTGGGCCGAACTCGGCCAGCGCGAGTTCACGGCGACCGCGACGAGCCATGTGTTCACCGAGCGCGGCACGTTCACCGTGACTCCGACCACGACGTATCTCGCCGAGTACCGGTTCGACGGATCCGCATGGTTGCCCGTGCCCGGCGCCCTCGAGATTCCGGGCGAGGCCCGAAGCATCCAAGTCGGTCGAATCGACACCGTCCTGGTCAACGGAACCTGCACCCAGAACCCCTCGGGCCCCGGCTGCTGAACTCAGCCGTACAGCCGCATGTCGGCGAGGCTCCACCAGTTGCCGGCGGAAGCGGTCGATGCGATCCGCAGGTAGCGCGCCGTCGTCGGCGCGACATCCACGTTCGTCAACTGCCCGACGCCGGCTCCGCTCGCGAGCGAAGTCCACGACGAACCATCCGACGACACCGACAGCTCCCACCCGCGCGCGTAGTCGCCGAGGTTGCCGCCCGAGTCGATCGCGACGCGCGAGAACGACCGCGCGACGCCGAGGTCGATGGTCAGGGCCTGCCCAGGAGCCTGCGCCTGTCCGCTCGACCAGCGCGTCGAGGCATCCGCATCAACGGCGAAGCGAGCCTCAGCGTCGGACCCGGCCGACGAGGTCGCCGACGCGGTCGCGCCCTCGACCGAGACCGGCACGAGCCCGTCATCGAACGCCGCCGAAGCCGCCCACGTGTACGTCGCGAGCGCGCCGCCCGGCAGCGTGGTCTCGAACGTCTTCGACCCGACCGACACCGCAACGGCACGCGGGTCGTCGTTCTCGTTGTGCGCCACGAGCACGAACGATCCGTCGGGGTTGCGGAACGCGACATCCGTGACCTGCCCGTTCCATCCGGTGGTGCCGAACGAGGTCGACGCGATGCGCACCGCGCCCGGCTGCACGAACTTCGAGAGGTGGCCGATCGTGTAGTACTCGGCATTGGTGGTGACCGTGCCGTCGGAGTGGGTGGTGACCAGGCCGGTGCACGTGCCGCAGCCGCCGAGGTGCGGCCCGCCGGTCTCGTCGAGCGCGAGGTTCCAGTTCGCGGTCGTCTTCGACCAGTTGCGGGGCACGCCGATCGTGATCGTGCGCGCGTGCCAGACGAGCGTGTCGCGGAAGAACTTCGCGGGCGGGTCGTCGGCGCCGTGGGATCCCGAGCACTCGGTGAACCAGATGCCCCTGTCGGGGAACCGCTCGTGCAGCGCGGTCTGCGCGCTCGGGTCGCCGTAATAGCAGTGGAACGCGGTGCCGGCGATCCACTTCGCGGCCTTCGTCAGCAGCAGCTTGGCGGGGTAGTCGGGCTCGGGGTCTTGCCCCGGCGGCACGTTCGCGAGGTCGTTCGGGTGCGTCGCCCAGTTGTGGTCGTACCCGAGGATCTTCGTCTTCGGGCTCGCGACCTTGAGCAGCGGGCCGAGGATCCGGATGACCCGGGCCTGGTCGGCGACCGGCATGTCCATGCCCGGGTAGGCGTCGGGCGTGCGGTTCTGCGGCTCGTTCTGGATCGTCAGGAAGTCGATCGGCACGCCCGCCTTCTTGTACTCGACGACGTAGCGCACGAGGTAGGCGGCGTACGCGGTCGCGTTCAGCACGCCCGGCTCGAGCTTGCCGCCGACGAGCGAGTCGTTCGTCTTCATCCACGCGGGCGGGCTCCACGGGCTCGCCACAATCTTCAGCTTCGGGTTGAGCTGCTTCGCCTGGCGCAGCAGCGGCAGGATCTGCGCCTCGTCGTGCGCGATCGTGAACTTGCGCTGCAGGTAGTCGTTCTTGCCGGGCGCGACATCGTCGTAGGTGTAGTGCGCGGAGGTCGCGGTGAAATCGGATGACCCGATCGGCTGCCGCAGCAGGCTGATGCCGATGCCGTCGACCGGGTGGAAGAGCTTGCGCATGGTCGCGTCGCGCTCTGCCTTGCTCAGGTTGTAGAGCACGTGCGCCGAGGAATCGGTGATGGATGCTCCGAAGCCATCCATCTCTTGATAGCCGAGCTCGGGGTCGATGACGATCGTCGGCGCGGTCGACGGGGTGTCGGTGAACTGCAGCGGCGGCTGCTCTTCGAGCAGGCGCGCGCGGTCGACGGTGGTGAGCCAGGAGCGCACCTCGGGCGGTTGGTCTGTGGCGGTGGCGGGCGCCGCGCCGGCGGCGAGCGCGCCGCTCGTGGCGAGTGCGATCACGGTCGCGACCGTGATCGTCTTCGTACGGAATCTCATGACGGGCCTCCACATTGAGTGCTCGGTCGATGTAACAATTGGAACAACTGGGCGATGATGCGCCGGTATCTTGCTCGCTCGGCTCACGGGCGTCAAGGGGTCGGATGCTTCTGAGCCCGCGTTGTTCGAGGCATCCCCTGTTGGAGGAGCGATGACCGCAGCCCTTCCCCCACGCGCCCGTGCGTCGGTTCGCGATGTCGCCGCCGCGACCGGGTGCTCGATTGCGACGGTCTCACGAGTGTTGAACGGGGATGCGCGCGTCGCGGCATCCACTCGCACCCTCGTGCTCGAGGCGCTCGACCGACTCGGACCCGCCGCCCCGATCGCCCGCGGACATGCCGGGCCCGACCTCGGCCCCGTCTTCGTGCGCTGCCCCTACCTGCTGACCGACTACTTCGGCCTCATCGTCACGGCGATCGCCGACGAGCTCGCCTCTCGCAACCGCCCGATGCTGCTCGACGCGGGCGAATCGTCGCAGTCGCGGCATCCGCTCGGCCGCCTGCCCATGCGCGCCGAAACCGCGGGCGCCATCCTCGTGCTGCCGCCCGAGCACCCCGACGAGCTCGCGCGGCTCGCGCGCCAGGGCTTCCCGTTCGTCATCGTCGACCCGCGCACCGACCCGCCGGCGGGTGCGGTCGTGGTGTCGGCGGCGCATCACGATGGGGCTTCGGCGTTGACTTCCCATCTCGTATCGCTGGGGCATCGGCGCATCGGGGTGATCGCCGGGCCCACCGAGTGGCTCGTGAGTCGTGAGCGGTTGACGGGGCATGCGGCGGCGCTGGGCACGGTCGATTTGCGGCAGGACCCGGCGCTCGTGCTGTCGGTGCCGCCGACGATGTCCGAGGGGTTCGTGGCGGCGCGGCGGCTGCTGTCGCTGCCCGACCGGCCGACCGCGCTCGTGTGCTTCAACGACAAGGTCGCGGTGGGGGCGCTGCGCGCCGCGGGATCGCTCGGGCTGCAGGTACCGGCGGATGTCTCGGTCGCGGGCTTCGACGACAACGACTTGAGCGCCGCGGCGACGCCGGGGCTGACGACCGTGCGTCAGCCGCTCGAAGAGATGGGGCGGGTTGCGGTGGAACGGCTGCTGCGGGTCGTGGCGCGGGAAGAGAGTGAGCCGGGGCGGGTGGAGTTGGCGACGACGCTGGTGGTGCGGGGGTCGACGGGCCCCACGGCCCGTTGACCGGCCGCTGCAGCGCAGGAGGATCTGTGCTGCAGTTCGGTCGCGCACTTCGTACGAGTGGTTGCGTTGGGCCGGACACCGGATACTGTGAACTGTTACAGACAAAGTATCTTGGAGGTTCAGATGCCCACGATTCGAATAGGCGACGAGACATACTCGCGTCTGCAGGTACTCGCGGTTCCGTTTACCGACACTCCGAGCACTGTGATCGATCGGCTGCTCGACTATTGGAACCAAGGACAGACGCATGGCGAACGAGTAGTGCGGGACGAGCCTCGAACCATGCTGACTCCGGAACTTCTCGAGCTTGTTCGTTCCGGCATCCTTGAAGATGGAGAGTCCCTGATCTGGCGCCGTCCACAGAAGGGGGTCACACATCGCGCTCACATCCGTGCGGACGGGATACACCTCGAAGACGGCTCAACTCACTCGACGCCTTCGAGTGCAGCGAAGCATCTGGCTGGCGGCGAGGTCAACGGCTGGAGAGTCTGGCGCACGGAGCGCGGGGATCTCCCGCTCGCCTCCTACACTTCCCGTGCCGACGCGGTGGCAAGTCCAGACCAAGAGATTGCACGTGACGGTGAGTTTCGACTCACGGCGGGCGCAGCCAAGGCAACCGCGCGGCGTGGGGATGGAAACTCGATGGTGCTGACGTCGTTCCTCGGGCCGCTGCCCGTCCACGAATCGATGTCTGAGCGAAATCGGGCACGGCGTCACGCAGCGCTGCGCTCAGAGCGATTCGTAGAAGTTGAGCCCGGGATCTTCGAACTCGTCGGCGAACTCGAGCTGCCGTCACCTTCGGCTGCGTCCACGATCATCCTCGGGCACGAGTCGAATGGCCGCGAACTCTGGAAAGACCGTGCGGGATTGCCGCTTGGAGATCGGTAGTGCCTCGAAAATGTGTCGGACCAGTTGCCGTTCGGCGCACAACAACGCCACGGTCGACTACGGCAACAGGTACCGCCAGTCTGGTCGCGGGACTAGACGACAGTGATACGAGCCGGCTCACGACCGTCCGTCGGGCGCGAGCAGATGGGGTGGGTTGCAGCAGAGAGGGTGCTGGGCGTCGGGTTGCGGGATCGACGGTCTTCCGGGTGACGAGGCGGCCCCAGCGCGCTGAAATCCAGCTAACCCGCGACCGCACGCCGTTGGGCGCTGTCCCCGAACAACCGCTCCCGTTCGGCTTCGAGCACCTCGCGCACCAGTTCCGGCTCCGACACGTCGAACGCCTCGGGCGCGGCCGCGGCTGTTTCGCTCATCCGAGCGAAGTCCTCGAACAGTTCCTTCTTCTTGGCCAGGATCTCGGTGACGCGCACGTCGACGCCCTCCTCCGAGAGCAGTCGGTGCACCTGTACGGAGTGGAGCTGCCCCATCCGCCGTGCGCGTGCGATCGCCTGCCACTCGATGGTCGGTTTCAGCTGGGGTTCGCAGATGATCACGACGGAAGCAGCCTGGATGTTGAGCCCCACCCCGCCCGCGAGGATCTGCGCGACGAGCACTGCGCCGTGCTGGGCCGAAGCGAACGTGTCGACCATCGTCTGCCGCTTCGCAGCGGGCACGCTTCCCGTGAGCGGGCCGAACACCCGACCTGGCAGCGCAGCCGCAACGGTACTGAGAACGCTCAAGTAGCTCGAGAAGACGATGACCTTCCGTCCGTTGTCTTCGGCTTCTTCCACGATCTCGATCAGCCGCTTGAGCTTCTCCGAATCGGGTGAGAGCATCGCGGACTGGCGCAGTGCATGGAAGTTCCCCTGGGTGACCGCATTGCGATACGCCTGCTCGTCGGCCCTCGACATCGGCAGCCATTCGGAGACCTCTACGAGCTCGGGAAGTTCGGTGAGGACGTCCTCCTGGTTGCGTCGGAGGTACGCGGGTGCGACCTGCTGCCGGAAGAGCCTCGGCCGCAGATCCGAGGCGTCGATGACGAGATCGGGGCGCAGATAGCTCACGAGGTTCCGGAACTCCTCGACCCGGTTCTCGAGCGGGGTACCCGACAACAGGATCGCGCGCTCCGCGTGGTCGATGATCACCGCGCTCCGGCGCGAACGCTGCGCGGCCGGATTCTTGATGTAGTGCGCCTCATCGAAGACCGCACAGCCGATCGATGGGAGTCCGGCCGACGCACGCCGAGCCATCCGAGCGATTCGTACGTGGTGACCGCGATGCCGCCATCCCGAACCCAAGACTGAAACGCGGCGTCCCGCCCGGCACCGTGCAGCCGGTGCGCGCTCAGGGTCGACTTCGACTCGATCTCTCGCATCCAGTTCGTGACGACGGCGGCTGGGCACACGACGATGCCGTGCCGGGCTCCCTTGGCGTGCAGGTGGGCGAACGTCGCGAGGGCTTCGACCGTCTTGCCGAGACCCATCTCGTCGCCGACGATCACCTTGCGCTGGACGAGCGCGAAGCGCGCGCCGAAGGTCTGGTATCCACGCAGTGAGACCGTGAGGTGGCGCGTATCGAGTTCGAACGCTCGGATCGCGTCGGCGATCTCATGCGGCAGGCCGCCGGCGACCGCATCCTCGTTCTCGCTGAGGAAGCCCAACTCGTTCAGCATCGCGAAGTAGTCGGCCGGCCTGGCGAGGAAGTCGGCCCAGGCGTCAGCGGGCCCGAGCCCGGTCGTCGTCCGCGAGATGAGCGAGGCCCGGTTCACCACGGCCGCGACCGATTCGAGGAACGACGCGCGGTCGCCGCGCCCTTCCATCACGATCAGCGTCGAGCAATCGTGTCCGACACTCCGCGCGAGCGGAGCGAGCGCCTCGGCGAGCGCCACGTCGTCGGTCGCGTTCTTCGTCTTTCGCGTCGCATCCCACACCGCGAGGCTCTGCACGAGTTGGTGCATCTCGGCGGTCGGGCGATCGACGTCGATACGCACCGGCGCCTCCTCGTACGCCGCCTGCCAGATGGCCTGCGCTGCTCCGCTGATACGGTTGGCGGTCGTCGCACCGATGCCCGGAATCATGCCGAGTTGGGCGCGGCGCATCAGCACATCGTGCACGGTGCGGAAGCCGAAAGCGACGAGCGGCCCCGTACGGATCCGATCTCGAGTCGCATCCTTCAACCGCTCGACCGACATCTCGGCCACGACGCGCGCTGCTTCGGCGAGGCGCACCGACGCACCGGCCTCGAGGGCACGCCGACGGTTCGCGCCCTCGAGTACGAGCGTTCGGTCGATGAGATCGACACTGTGAGCGAGTCCCGCGATCGATGACGCATCCAGCAGATGGGATGCTCCGTACTGCCCGAGACGTTTCGACAGCCCGACGCTGGGATCGAGTGCCGAGGCGGGGTCGACGACCCCGGGCGTGCGGCCACGATCGTCGATCCGCGAGAGCAGCGCGGAAAGGTTGCTCGAACGGCCCCACGAATGGAACTCGACGAGGTAACGGGCGGCGCGCGCCGCCGCTTCCTTCGCTGCTGAGCCGCTGAACAGCCGACGCACACCGAGCATGGCCTTGACCTCGCCGAGCGCGGTCACGACCGACGTGGTCAGCTGCTCCAGCACCTCCGCCTCGTGCGTGGTCACTGCTGGGAGTAGTTCGGAGCGGGCGATCAATCCGAGACGGGCGCCGTCGCCGACGCGCAACGGGAGCACGCTCCAGTGCCGCTCCCCCGCGAGTCGTACATCGATCAGCGCAGTCTGCAGCTCAGCGAATGCCTGCTCGGCGGCGGTCAAGACGTTCACACGGTGGGCGCGAACCGCACTGGCGCTCCGCGTCCACACAGTGAGGTCGGCGACCGCCTCACGCAGGCGCTCGAGATCTTGGGTCTTCATGGGGGTGGATTGCTCGGGTTCGGTGGAGGGCGGACCACTCGAAGCTACCCGGAAGCGGTCGCCCACGACTCGGTTGGCACCCGAAGTGGGGCAACGCCGGTCGCGCAGCCTTCAGAGCTGCGAAGTGCTCTCCCCGACCCCGCCCCGAGACGTTCACCGTCGCCCGCTCCAGGTCGTGCGCCTCGGGAATCCCCGCACTGCGGAGGTCGGTGAGCACCGTGCGACCGAGTTCGGCGAGTACGAACTCAGCGGAGCGTTCGCAGCGCAGACTTCAGCACGCCGGAAGCGAAGCCTCGGGTCTGAGGGATGACGACGAGCACCCCCGCACCGACGACCGCCGCTCCGGCCACCGCCTTCGGTCCGGCTTCCATGGCCGCCGCTTTCCACTGTTCGGCGTCGCGGATCGCTTCCCTCCAGCGGGTCGTCTCGATCTGGTCTCTCACCGGCTCGATGCTGAGCGGCTCGCGGAAATCGTCTACGGCAGCGCCGACCTGGTTGACGGCACCGACGATGGCGCGGGCCGCGGGAAGGTGAAGCAGAACGTTGAGGTTCGCGTCGTCCGCCGCGGCTTCCAGCCTGTTCATCAGACGCGCGGTGTGCTCCAGAATCAGCTCACGCCGCTTTTCCCGTGCGACCGCCAGGCCGAGCCGATGGCCATCGAGCTCGTCGGGAGCCGCCTGCGCAACGCGGTCCAGTTCGAGCACCGCGATCGCCTCGTGCAGCTCGAAACAGCGCGCGAGCACAGCCAACCAGACGGCGACATCGTCCTCGGCCGCCCGCACCGCCTTCGCGACGTCGCCGATCTTGGCCTTCTCCTCGAGCTTCTCCGCGTGGGCGGCCAGCGCGCGCAGGGCATGCGCCTGGGTTTCCGCGATCGAGCCGGCGGCGGTCTGGACCTTGGACCACACCGTCGCCAGGTGCCCACCGTGCTCCCGGACCGTCAGGCCCTCCTCGATCGCCAGCGCGACTCCATCCATGCGTGCGAGGACTGCGTCGCGCTGGCCCCGGCGGACGTCATCGATCTTCTCGTCGATCCGCTGCAGGTATGCCTTGATCTCGCGAATCTCCGCCTGTCGGGCGAGCTGCGCCATGATGCCCGCCGCCCCGGCGAGCATGGCGGGGTTGGTCAGCACTGCCCCACGGCTCGTGTCGATCTGAAGCCATTTGCTGATGGAGCCCGGGTCGCCGACCATGGCGTGGCTGATCCCCGCCGTCTTCGTCTCCATGAGCCCGAACTCCTGCACGACCGCGGCCGACTCTTCGGTCAGCTTGAGCCACCGCCCCGAGTTCGCCGCGATCTCCGAGGCACCCCCGGCGATGCCGTCGACGGCCTGCGCGAGCGCTCCGAGCCGGTGAAGCCCCAGATCTTCGGTGAACGTCAGAAGGCCGCGGGCTCGGAGGAAGCGCTCGACGGCGGACGGTTCGCCGATGACGGCCAGTCCTGCACCGTCACTGATCAGCTCGATCTCGTCACTCATCGTGCGCTCTCCTCGGGTTGGTCGATCGATCTGTCCGCGGCACGTATGCCGTCCTTTCGGATCGCCAAGACGCTCGGGGCGGATGCGTCGCGTCGATCGGTCATTGCACGATCCTTCCCGATTCGATCGGCGCGATCGGCCCCACCGCTCGCCCCAGAACGAGGGGGATGACACGCAATCGGTGGACGCAGACCGCCTGCGAACCACCTGCCTTCTCCTCGATCGGTTGCTGCGGCCGCGCATGCTGCGTGCACACGTACGGACGCGATATCCGACGAGGATGACCGGTAGCGGCTCAGCCCGTCACCGACCGGATCCGCTCGCTTCGCCCGGGCACACCATCGGCGACCGGATGCCACGACCCATCACGCTCGACCTCGTACGCCGCGAACGCGCACGGCACGCCCTTCGCCGTCATCAGGTCGGCCGAGTCCATCAGCTGGAAGTGCAGGTGCGGCGACGTCGAGTTGCCGGTGTGGCCGACGCGTCCGAGCAGGTCGCCGGCGGCGACGTGGTCGCCCGCCGCGACGGCGACCGACCCCGGCGCGAGGTGCGCGAAGCCCGCGAAGATCGGGGAACGCGAACCCGCCGGGGAACGCCCGACCGAGGCATCCGTCGCCCGTAGCAGCACATGGTTGCCGAGCACCCGGGGCAGCATCTCGGGCGTGAACGTGATCGCCGTGCGCAGCACGCCGAACAGCTCGCGGAACATGTTCACCCACTGCCGTTCGGCGATGCCGTCGGCGGCCTCGATCACCTCGGCGTCGAACGGGGCGTGCACCGGCTCGCCCCACGCGTAGCACTCGTTCGTGCGCACGCCGATGGTCGCGGTGCGCCACGTGCTCGCAGGGTGAACGTGCGCGCCGCGGCGCCCGTCGACCCTCAAGAAGTCGTACGCGAACCGCTGCCCCAGCATGTCGGTGCCGTGGCTCGGCACGCGATGCGCAGGCGTGGTGACGGCCATCCACCCCTCGCCCCGCAGCGGGAAGTCGACCACGACGGGGTCGCGAAGCTCCTCATGCACGCGCCGGACGATACGCCGCGTGCGGGTCAGCCGCCTCCCCCGCGCGGCGGACGCGCGACAGATCCGCGCGCCAGCGCGGAGGCATCCGATCAGCTGGTCGCGCGATCAGGCGGCCGCGGCCTGCCGCTCGACCTCCTCGAGCACCGACGGATGCTCCGGAATCCAGCCGAGCTCGCGCGCCTTGCGGCCCGACGCACGCTGGTCGAGCAGCAGCGCATCCGCGAACACGGCGCCAAGACGCGCGCGCGAGGCATCCGCGGACTCGCCGGCGACGCCGGCCTCGCCCGCGACCGCTTCCCCGAGTGCGCGCACCGTGAGCGGCGCGCCATCGACGGCGACGATACGGCCGGATGCCACGCCACTGGATGCCGCGGGCGAGACGAGCACGAGTTCGTAGAGCCGCGCGAGGTCGTCGACGTGCACCCAGCTCCAGTGCTGCTCGCCGTCGCCGACGAGGGTGAGCGCGCCCGACTCGGTGCGCGGCGCGTCGGTGATCAGGCTGATGAGCCCGCGGCCGTGCCCGTACACGAGGCCGGGCGCGACGATGGCGGCGTCGACGTCGGATGCGAGCAGCCGCTGCTCGATCGGCACGCGCCAGGCGACGAGCTCGGGCGGGTCGAGCGGGCCGTCGTCGTCGAGGTCGCCGGCGCCGAACTCCCAGATGCCGCTCGTCAGCACGAAGCGCCGCCCGGTGCCCGCATAGGCGGCGATCGCCGCGTCGACGACGGCCTCGTTCAGCGCGGCGGCGCCGTCGCTGGGCGCGGCGAGGTGGATCGCGCCGTCGGCGTCGGCGAGCGCAGCCGTCAGCCACGCGACATCCGTGAGGTCGCCGACGAGCGCGCGGGCGCCGCGCGCGGTGACGCGCTCGGCCGACCCGGGCGAACGCACGACCGCGACGACGTCGTACCCGCTCGCGACGAGGCGGTCGAGCACGGCTGATCCGAGGTATCCGGTGGCACCGGTGAGCAGTGAGGTCATGCCGGGCACAGCGTTCAGCGCGGGGGCGGTATTCCGTGCGAGGCGAAGTGTGACGACGCGCACCGCGGCGGAGTCGAGCCCGGCCGAGTGGCGCTCAGCACGCTCAGCGCGGGGCGCACGACGCGCGCCACTTCCCCACTCCCGCACGCGCACACCCGCCGCTAGGGTGAACCCATCGGCAGCTTGGGGGAGCAGATGAGCACAGGGGCATCGTCGCAGGTCGAGTCGTCGGGGTCGGCGGCTGGCGAGGCATCCGGCCCGCTCTGGTGGACCCTCACGCCCGAGGCGGCCGTCGCCGAAGCGGGCTCCGACGCGGCGACCGGTCTGACCGATGCCGAGGCGGCGAAGCGTCTCGCGCAGTTCGGGTCGAACACGCTCGACGCGGCACCGCCGCCGAGCTGGTGGAAGATCGCGCTGCGACAACTCGTCGAACCGATGACCCTGATGCTCATCGCGGTCGCGATCGTGTCGCTGCTGATCGCCCAGGTCACCACCGCGATCGTCGTCGCCGTGCTCGTGCTGTTCAACATCGTGCTCGGCACCCGACAAGAGCTGAAAGCCCGCCGCAGCGTCGACGCGCTCGCCAACCTGCAGACCCCGCACGCCCGCGTCACCCGCGGCGGGGTGCTGAAAGAGCTGCCCGCACCCGACATCGTGCCCGGTGACCTCGTCGAGCTCGAAGCCGGCGACCTGGTGCCGGCCGACGGCCGCATCATCCGCGCCGCGAACCTCGAGACGCAGGAATCCGCGCTCACCGGCGAATCGCTGCCGATCGCCAAGCGCGTCGAACCGAACACCGACCCGGCGACCGCACTCGCCGACCGCAGTTCGATGCTGTTCCAGAACACCTCGGTGACCCGCGGCACCGCCACCATGGTCGTCGTCGAAACGGGCATGCGGTCGCAGGTCGGGCAGATCGCGACCCTGCTCACCGGGGTCGGCACCTCGCGCTCGCCGCTGCAGCGCGAACTCGACGGGCTCACCAAAGTGCTCGGCTTCGTCGCATGGGGCGCGGTGCTGCTCATCATCATCATCGGCTTCGTGCGCGGACAAGACCTGGGCTCGCTGCTCTTCCTCGGCACGGCCGTCGCGATCTCGGCGATTCCGACGGGCCTGCCAGTGTTCGTGCAGGGCCTGCTGTCGTGGGGTGCGACGAAGCTCGCCGCCGAGCGAGCCGTCGTCGCGAGCCTCAACGACGTCGAGACCCTCGGGGCGACGAGCGCGATCTGCAGCGACAAGACCGGCACGCTGACGCTCAACCAGATGACCGCCCGCTCGGTCTGGTTCGCCGGGCAGTGGTACACGGTGACCGGCGAGGGCTATTCGTTCGACGGCAAGGTGCTGAAGCCGGGCGGCGACGAGGTGGATGCCGCGCCCCTCGCCGCGGTGCTGTCGCTGCCGAACGATGCGACGGTGAGCCTCGACGGGCAGGTCGTGGGTGACCCGACCGAGGCGGCGTTCATCGTGCTCGCCGCCAAGCTCGGCGTCGATGCCGACGCCGCCCGCTCGCAGTACCCGCGCGTGGCCGAGGTGCCGTTCGACTCCGACTACAAGTTCATGGCGACGTTCCAGCACTTCCCCTGGCAGGGCGAGACGCACTTCCTCGAGCTCGTGAAGGGCGCACCCGACATCGTGCTGTCACGGTGCACGAAGATGCTCACCGCCGACCGCACCCCGGCACCCGTCGACGCGGCCGCCGCGACTGCCGCCATGGAGCAGATGTCGAAGCAGGGCCTGCGCACGCTGACGCTCGCCGCGCGGGTGCTGCCCGACGGCGATGAGGCGGCGGTCAAAGCCGACCCGATGTCGTACGTGCAAGACCTGGTGCTGATCGGCATCGTCGGCATCGTCGACCCGCCGCGCGCCGAGGCGAAGGGCGCGATCGAGGTCGCGCAGCGCGCCGGCATCGAGGTGCGCATGATCACCGGCGACCACGCCGTCACGGCGGGCGCGATCGGCGCCGAGCTCGGACTCGGCCCCGGCGCGATCAGCGGGCACGACCTGCAGCAGCTCAGCGACGACGAGCTCAACCGCGACCTGGCCGACCTGCACGTGTTCGGCCGGGTCACCCCGCAGGACAAGCTGCGGCTCGTGAAACTGCTGCAGGGGCAGGGCTCGATCGTCGCGATGACGGGCGACGCGGTGAACGACGCCGCAGCAATCAAGCAGGCCAACGTCGGCGTCGCAATGGGGTCGGGCTCCGAGGTCACCAAGCAGGCCGCGAAGCTCGTGCTCACCGACGACAACTTCGCGACGCTCGTGCACGCCGTCGAGATCGGCCGCATGGTCTACGAGAAGATCGTCGGCTACCTGCGGTTCCAGATGTCGCAGCTGTTCTCGCTGCTCATGCTGTTCGTGGCGGCGAGCGCGTTCGGCATCAACGACGGCGTCGCGCTGTTCCCCGTGATGGTGCTGTTCCTGAACTTCTTCGTCACGCTGTTCGCGGTGCTCGCCATCGCCGCCGACCCCTCGCCCCCCGGCCTCATGGACCGCCCGCCGCGCGACCCCAAGCTCGGTGTCGCCAACCCGCGGGCGATCGGCGAATGGCTGCTGTACGGTTTCGCGATCTTCATCGTGTCGCTGGTGCCGTTGATCTGGGGGCCCGATCGGCCCGACCCGCTCGAGCCGAGCGCGTCGATGACGATGGTCTACGTGATCGTCGGGTTGGGCACCGTTCTGAGCGGCATCCTGATGCGACGCTCGCCCGAATCGGGCCTGCTGCCGCCGATCGCCTCGACCCTGAAGTACCTGGTGTGGCCGGTGATCATCATCGTCTGCTCGACCGAGATCGGGTTCCTGCAGCGCATCGTCGGCGCGGTCTCGCTCACCGGATGGCAGTGGCTCGAGTGCATCGCACTGCTGCTGGTGCCGCTCGCCGTCGTCGAGGGCGACAAGTGGCTGAAGCGGCGACGGATCGCGCGGCGGGCGTAGAACGCGTCCCCGCCCCCGCTAGTCGAGTAGCGAGCGCCAGCGAGCGCGCCCCCGCTGGTCGAGTAGCGAGCGCCAGCGAGCGCGCCCCCGCTGGTCGAGTAGCGAGCGCCAGCGAGCGTATCGAGACCCGGCGACCCGCCTCGCCGGGTCTCGATATGCCCGCTCAGCCCAACCCGTACCGCTCGGCGAGCAGCTCGAGCACGTGCCGGTAGGGGCGGCCGGTCGCGCGGGTCATGCCGATCTCGCACGCGCGGTTGCACGAGGCGTGCTCGTCGGCGTCGATGCGGCCCACCTCCGCGGCCTCGGCCGCGGTCGCCGAGGCGGTGAGCTCGGGATGCAGCATCCCGCGATCGCCGGCGAACCCGCAGCATGACCAGTCGACGGGTACGTGCACCTCGCGCGCTGCGGCGCGGCCGAGGGCGATGAGCGCGTCGTTCAGGCCGAGCTGGGTCGACGAACAGGTCGGATGCAACGTCAGCGACGGTGCCTTCTCGTCGGCGTCGAGCGGTCGCAGTGACGGAAGCACGCGGCTCGCCGCGAACGCGACCGCGTCCACCACGCTGACCGTGCGCGGGTCGCCGGCGACGACCGCTTTCTCGACGATGCGCGCGACGCCCTCGGTGCACGACGAGGCATCCACGACGACGGGCAGCTCGCCGCCTCGCGAGGCATCCCAGATCGCATCGAGCACGCGCTCGCTCATCGCGGCGTGTCCGTCGGCGAATCCCTTCGATGACCACGGAGTGCCGCAGCACAGCCCGTCGACGCCGTCGGGCACGACGAGCCCCACACCGGCGGCGGCGCACAGCGCCGCGAACGCACTCTGCGTGCCGAGCGCGGCCGATCCCCCACGCCGGGGACGCTCGTGGTCGCCTGCCTCGCCGCCGAGCGGCAACGAGCGTCCCCGAGACCTCGAGCCCGAGCCCGAGCCCGAGCCCGAGCCCGAGCCCGAGCCCGAGCCGAACATCGCGCCCTGGCAGCTCGGGAGGAAGACGGCGGCCGGGGCGCCAGCGGGGGCGACGAGCGAGGCGGCCGGGGCGACAAGCGAGCTGGAAGGCGCGCCGGTCGCGCCGAGCGATCCGCTCGCACCGCGCGAGCGCGCCACCCGGCTGCGCCGTCGTCCGCCCGCCGGCAGGTCGCGCGTGTGCAGCGGCACCGCATCGGCACCCAGCACGGCGCGCGCAGCGCGGTTCGGCAGGGCCACGAGCGGCTCGGGCAGGCGTGCCGTCGCGTCGAGGGCCACAGCGGCGGTCGCGGTGATCGTGCCCCAGGTGCCTGCGGCGGCCTTCCACCCGCGCTGGGCGATCGTGCTGTGCTGTTCGGCGCGCAGGCGCTTCACGAGGTCGCCGGTGTTGATGCGCACGGGGCACGCGGTCTGGCACATGCCGTCGACGGCGCACGTCTGCACGCCCTTGTAGTCGTACGCGCGGTCGAGTTCGGCGACGAGCGCTCCGTCGCCCGCCGCCTCGGCGACCGCACGCGCCCGACGCACCGCGATGCGCTGGCGCGGCGTGAGCGTGAGGTCGCGGCTCGGGCACACGGGCTCGCAGTAGCCGCACTCGACGCACCGGTCGACCTCGGCCTCGACGGTCACGACGGGCTTGAGGTCGCGCAGGTGCGCGTCGGTGTCGTCGGTGAGCACGACGCCCGGGTTCAGCACGCCCGCGGGGTCGAACGCGCGCTTCAGCTCGCGCATCACCTCGACGAGCTCGGGCCGATACTGCCGCGGCACGAACGGCGCCATCGCCCGGCCCGTGCCGTGCTCGGCCTTGAGGTTGCCGCCGTGGCCGAGCACGAGATCGACGAGTCGCTCGGTGAACGCCTCGAGCCGGGCGATCGCCGCGGGCTCGCCGAAGTCGTCGGTGACCATGAAGTGCAGATTGCCGTCTTTCGCGTGCCCGAAGATCACCGCGTCGGCGTAGGCGAACTCGGTGAGCAGGGCGGCAAGTTCGCGGCAGGCGTCGGCGAGACGTTCGACGGGCACGACGATGTCTTCGAGCAACGCCGTCGTGCCGCTCGGGCGGGCACCGGCGACGGTCGCGTAGAGGTCTTTCCGCACGTGCCAGAGCGCGGCGCGCGTGGCGGCATCGGCCGAGAGCGCGGCGGCGCGAACGAGCGGCAGCCCGTCGAGCACAGGAGCGGCGGCGGCGGTCGCGCGATCGAGATCGGCCTGCGTCGCGCCGCGATACTCGACGAGCAGCGCCGCGTGCTCGACGATCTCGAACCCGCCGATGTCTGCGGGCGCGGTCGGGTCGCGGCGGGCGACCCGCAGCGACGTGGCATCCAGCAGTTCGACGGTCGCCGCACCGGTCGCGACGAGCGCCGGCAGCGCGCGCATCGCGTGGTCGACCGACTCGAACACGAGCAGTCCGGTCGCGGCGAACGGCAGCACCGGCAGCGTGCGGAACACCGCCTCGGCGACGAATCCGAGCGTGCCCTCGCTGCCGATGAGCAGCCGCACGAGCAGGTCGAGCGGGTCGTCGTGGTCGAGGAACGCGTTGAGCCCGTATCCCATCGTGTTCTTCATCGCGAAGCGCTCGCGCAGCTCGCGCACCGACTCGGGATCGGCGCGCACGCGGTCGCGCAGGCGCTCGAGGGTCGCGACGAGCTCGGGCTCGGCTTCGCGCAGGCGATCGGATGCCCCGGGCGCAGCGCTGTCGACGACCGTGCCCGACGGCAGCACCGCGACGAGCGACTCGAGCGTGCGATAGCTGTTGTGCTCGATTCCCGCGGCCATGCCCGACGAGTTGTTCGCGATGACGCCGCCGATGGTGCACGCGACCTCGCTGGCCGGGTCGGGGCCGAGCACGCGGCCGTGCCGCGCGAGTCGCGCGTTCGCCGCGCGCATGGTGACGCCGGGCTGCACGCGCAGGCGCTCGCCGCCATCGAGGATCTCGAGTCCGCGGAACCCGCGTCGGGTGTCGAGCAGGATGCCGCGGCCCGACGCCTGCCCCGACAGGCTGGTGCCGCCCGAGCGGAACGTGACCGCCACGCCGTGTGCGGTGGCGGCGGCGAGCGTGGTGGCGACCGCGTCGCGGTCGTCGGCCGAGACGATGAGCTCGGGCACGAGGAGGTAGTGCGAGGCGTCGTGGGCGCGGGCGTGCCGGGCGAGGGCCGAGGCGTCGACGGCGTGGGGGCCGAGGGCGGTGGTGAGGGTGGTGGATACGGCTGCGAGCGCCGAGTCACCAGGTCTCGATACGCGGCCTCCTTCGTCGGTCGCTCCTCGACCAGCGGATATGGAGACCGTCGCCCCCTCCGCTGGTCGAGTAGCGCCGACGCGAAGCGGCGACGCGTATCGAGACCCGGGGACGTGCGCTGGGTCGCGGCGTCTCGATGTCACCGATTCGCCCAGACGTACGGGACATGGGTGGTCACCTCGGCGGCGGCGGCGCGCTCGGCGAGGATGAGGGCGCCGTCGAGCGGGTCGCCGGCGGGGGCGACGAGCTCCACGTCGGGTCGCGCAGCGGCGAGCGCCCGGGCGAACGCGGCGGCGACCCCGCCGCCGGCGCCGAACACCCCGCCGGTCGCCGCGACGCGCCCGGGCAGCGCCGGGTCGAGCGCCGCGATCGCACTGCGCGCGGCTTCGGCGCCGGCCTCGGCGATGATCGCGGATGCCACGGGGTCGCCGCCCTCGGCGACCCGGGCGACGTCGGCCGCGAATCCCGCGAGCACGCCCGCCCGGTCGGCCCGGGTGTAGAGCTGCGAGGGCCAGGTGAGCACCTCGCCGAACCGCGCCCGCGCGGCCTCGAGCAGTGCCGCGCCGGCCGGGTCGACCCCGTCGTGCGCGCGCACGGCCGCGTCGAGCGCGCGCAGGCCGATCCACGCCGCGCCGCCGCGGTCGCCGAGCAGATGCCCCCATCCGTCGACCCGCCGCCACACCTCGCGGCAGTCGGTGCCGAACGCGATCGCACCGGTGCCGAGCGCGACGACCACGCCGCCCTCGCCGGCGAGTGCGCCGAGATGCCCGGTCACCGCGTCGATCGCCACCGCGACGCCGACCGAACGGCCGGGCGCGAGCCTCGCGAACGCCCGCTCGACCGCGGCCACCAGGTCGGCAGGCCGCTCGACCAGGGTCGCGAGCCCGGTCGCTCCGACGCCGACGCCCTCGACCGCGGCGAACTCGTCGGGCCACTCGGCCGCGGCGCGCTCGATCAGCGCGAGCACGGCGTCGGGCACCGTGCTGCCCTCGGCGGTCACGCCGATCCGGTCGCCGAGCAGCTCGAGCCGCGAGGCATCCGGAGCAGCTGAGACATCCGAGACATCCCGCACCCACGCAGCCCGCCGCAACGCGACCCGACTCCCCGAGCCGCCCACGTCGATGCCGAGAAGGTACGTCACTTGCTCATTCCAGCAGTGAGTCCGGAGACGATCTGCTTCGTGGCCAGCAGGAACAGCACGACGAGCGGAATCGTCGCCAGCGTCAGGCCCGCGAACAGCGTCGCCCAGTCGGTCTGGTACTCGCCGAAGAACCGCGTGATGCCGACCGGCAGCGTGTACGAGTCCTGGTCGCGGATGAGGATGAGCGGGTAGAAGAAGTCGTTCCACACCGGCACGAAGCGGAACACGATGACCGTCGCGATCGCCGGGCGCACGAGCGGCAGGTGCACGCGCCAGAACGTGGCGAACGGGCCGGCCCCGTCGAGGCGCGCCGCCTCGTCGAGCTCCATCGGCAGCTGCCGGAAGAAGCTCGCCAGCACGAACGTCGAGAACGGGATGCCCAGCGCGCCGTACACGAGGATCAGGCCCCAGAGGTTCGACACCAGGCCCGCGGCATCCAGCATGAAGAACAGCGGGAGGATCGCGAGGTAGACCGGCAGCATGAGCCCCGACAGGAACAATCCCTCGAGGGTCGCGAACAGCTTCGAGCGGGTGCGAGCGAACGCGTACGCGGCGAGCAGCGACACCGCGGTCGACAGCAGCACCGACGCGACGGTCACGAAGATCGAGTTGAAGAAGTAGGTGTCGAACGACGCGGTGATCCACGCCTTCTGGTAGCTCGTGAAGTTCGGCGGCAGCGGCAGGCCGAGCGGATGCTGCGCCATGTCCTGCGTGGTGCGCAGCGAGTTCGACAGCATCAGCAGCAGCGGCGCGATCGAGATCGCCGCGTAGATCCAGAGGAAGGTGCCGGATGCCGCGCCGCCGAAGGTGACGCGGCGCCGACGGCGCGGGGTATCGCTGCGAGCGGGCGTGCGCCCGACGGATGCCTCGGTGGTGCCGGGGGTGATCGTCGCGGTCATCAGAAGAGCTTCCGTTCGGCGCGGCGCATGAACGCGGTGATGAGCATGGAGATCCCGAAGATGAACAGGAACAGCAGGGTCGCGATCGCCGAGCTCGTGCCGATCGCGTTCGACGAGCCCGACTCGAAGGCCGTGCGGTAGAACAGCAGGCTCAGCACGTCGGTGGCGCCGGCCGGGTTGCCCTGCGAGCCGCCGAGTGCGTACGGAATCGGGAACGCCTCCATCGCGCCGATGAACGTGAGCACGCTCACCGTGCCGATCGCGGGGATGAGCATCGGCAGCGTGATCGAGCGGAACCGCTGCCACGAGCTCGCGCCGTCGATCGACGCGGCCTCGTCGACCTCGGCCGGGATGCCGCCGAGGGCCGCGCCGTACAACAGCACGGGGAAGCCGATCCACTGCCAGGCGGTGACGATGACGACCACCCAGATCGCGGTCTGCGGGTTGCCGAGCCACGGCTGGGCGAGGTCGCCGAGCCCGATCGCCCGCAGCGTCGCGTTGACCGGGCCGAACAGCGGCGACAGCATGAGCGACCAGAGGTAGCCGATGACGAGCGGCGACACCAGGTACGGCAGCGTGTACATGGTCTGGAAGAACCGCTTGAAGCGGCGCACGCGGTGCAGCAGCGTCGCGAGCCCGAGGCCGACCGTGTTCTGGAACAGCATCGCGCCGACGAACAGCAGCAGGTTGTGCACGAACGCGTTCGGGATGTCCTCGGTGTAGGGCAACTGGGTGAACAGCGTGAGGTAGTTCTGCAGCCCGACGAACTCGCCGCGCAGGATCCCCGTCCAGCCGAAGAACGAGTAGCTGAGCGCCGTGAGCAGCGGGTACGCGATGAACACTCCGAAGAGCACCAGCGCGGGGAGGACGAAGACCATGCCCGCCCTGCGGGACAGGGTGACGCCGGTCGTAATGCGCTTGCGGCGCACCTTCGGCACGGTGATGGCGGACATGGTCTTCGTCGCTCCTTATCGTTCGGTCGTTGCGGGCCGCCGGCTCACTCGCCGGGCGTGAACCACTGCGAGATGCCGGTCTGCAGGGCGGCCGCGGCACCGGCCGCGTCGACCTGGCCGAGGAACATCTTCTGCACCTCGGCGCCGAGCACCGCGGTGCCGAGCGGCTCACCGTACCGGAAGTCGACGAGCAGCAGGTACGGAGCCTGGCCGTCCTCGTAATTCGACCACGCTTCCTGCATGACCTCGTCCGAGTACTCGACACCCGGGATCGCCGAGAACTGGTTGAGCTCGTCGGCGACCAGCTGGCCGAACTCGGGCGTCGCGAGCCAGTTCAGCAGCTCGAACGCGGCCTCCTTGTGCTTCGACTTCGAGTTGATGGCGAAGTTGCCGTCGGCGTACGCCGGCGAAACGGGCGCGTCGAGCACGGCGCCGTCGGGCACCGGCACCTGGTAGGAGCCGAAATCGAGGTCGGGGTTCTGCGCGCGGAACGTCGCGATCTCGAACGAGCCGCCCGGGAACTGCGCGGCCTGCCCCGAGGTGAACTG
Organism: Agromyces intestinalis; assembly: GCF_008365295.1. Classification (NCBI taxonomy): domain Bacteria; kingdom Bacillati; phylum Actinomycetota; class Actinomycetes; order Micrococcales; family Microbacteriaceae; genus Agromyces; species Agromyces intestinalis. The sequence continues at coordinate 2,497,043 of NZ_CP043505.1, read as the reverse complement.
GATCTGGCTGTCGGTGTAGCTCACGCCGACCACGTCGGGCGTGAGGTACTTCTGCAGGTCGGTGATGAGCTGCAGCGCGCCGACGTAGTTCGGGTCGGTGAAGTCGGTCTCACCCGACAGCACCTTCTGCTCGAACTCCGACCCGCCGTAGCGGGCGCTGCCGACGATGTCCGAGAAGATCGGCAGGATCCAGTCGTCCTTCGCGCCGAGCGCCATGGGGGTGATGCCCGCGGCGAGCAGCTTCTCGTTGACGTCGATGAACTCGTCCCACGTGGTGGGCACCTCGAGTCCCTGCTCCTCGAAGATCTGCTTGTTGTAGAACATCTGCAGCGTCTGGGTGGCCAGCGGCACGGCGTAGGTCTGGCCGTCGGCCTTGCCCTTCGCGCCCGCGATGACGCTGTCGGCGATGCCGTCGAGCCCGTCGACCTTGCCGTCGATCGGCTCGAGCTGACCGGCCTCGATGTTCGGCTGCAGCTGGCCGTAGGCGCGCACCATCGGCACGTCGGGGCCGTCGCTGCCGGCGAGGCCGGTGGTGAGGATCTGGTTGTACTCGGTGTTCTGGAACGCTTCGAACTCGACGGTGATGCCGGGGTGCTCTTCCTCGAACACGTCGAAGATCGCGTTGTACGCCTCGACGTCTTCGGTGCGCCACGACCAGACCTTCAGCGTGACGTCGTCACCGCTGGCCTGTTCGACGTCGCCGCTGGATGCGCTCGGTGCGCAGGCGCTCAGCAGCAGCGCGGTTCCCGCCGCGAGCGCGGCGGTGGTGAGGATGCGTCGCCTCATTGTTTCCTTCTCCTTCGTAGGTGATGCGGATGCTTCGTGGTGCGGGTGGTGCGATGGGACGTCAGTTCGCCGCGGTCGGCGCCGCCTCGAGCGCGGCGAGCGCCGCGCGCACCGCACCGTCGTGCTCGGCGAGCAGGGTGCGGGCGCGGGGCGCGTCGACGCCGCCGAGGGCGGCGACGATGGCGGTCTTGAGTTCGCCGTCGGCGGCGTCGAGGAGGGTGCGCGCGGTGGGCTCGTCGACGTCGGCGGCCTCCTGCAGGATGCGCACGGTGCGGTCGCGCAGCTTCGCGTTCGTGGCGACGACCGAGACCATGAGGTTCGACCAGGTGCGCCCGACGGCGATCATGAGCGCGGTCGAGAACCCGTTGAGCACGAGCTTCTCGGCGGTGGCCGCCTTCAGCCGGGTCGAGCCGGTGAGCACCTCGGCCCCGGTCTCGAGCACAAGGTTCGTGTCGGCGAGCGGGGCGAGCAGCGCGTCGGGGTTGCTCGACACGAGCACGGTGTGGGCCCCCGCCGCGCGGGCCGCGGCGAGCGCGCCACCGACGTAGGGCGTGTTGCCGCTCGCGGCGAGGCCGATCACCACGTCGGCGGCGCCGACCGCGGCGGCAGCGGCGGCGCGGCCGTCGGCCTCGGAGTCCTCGGCGTCCTCGACCGCGTTGACCAGCGCGGTCTCGCCGCCGGCGATGTGGCCGACGACCCGGCCCGCCTCGAGATTGAAGGTGGGTCGTAGTTCGGCGGCGTCGAGCACGCCGAGTCGGCCAGAGGTGCCGGCGCCGAAGTAGTGCACGTCGCCACCGCGGCGGAATCGCTCGGCGGCGAGGTCGACCAGATCGGCGAGCTGCGGCAGCACGGCCTCGACGGCGTCGACCGCGATGCGGTCGTGTGCGTTGAGCAGCCGAAGGACCTGCAGACTGGGAAGGGCGTCGAGCTCGGCGGACGCGTCGAGGCGCTGCTCGGTCGGCGGGAGTCGCCGATCAGCCTCGGAGCGGTCGAGCAGGTCGTGGTGCGTTGGCATCGGCGAGCGGATCCTTCACGTCGTCGGGGTGGTCGAGAACCCAGTATGTACAAGAATGTCGCAGATGCAAACTGAATCGGATATTTTTTTCAGATGAGCGAATCCTCCACCGCGGCACCTGCCGATCTCGCGACCCTCATCGAGCACGGCGCCCGCGACGGCGTCTACAGCGCGGCGACGCTGCTGATCGCGGTCGACGGCGAGATCGTGGAGGAACACGCGGCGGGCATCACCCGCCGATGGGACGCACCCGGCATCGAGGCATCCAGCCCTGGTTCGAAGACGGATGCCTCGACGCGATTCGACCTCGCCTCGATCACCAAGCTCGTGACCGCCGCGACCCTGCTGGGCCTCATCGACGAACGCGGCGCCGACCCCTCGCTGCCCGCCGCCGAGGTGCTGCCCGAGTTCGCCGCCGACCCCGCGCTTCGCGCGATCACGCTGCGCCACCTGCTCTCGCACACCGCGGGTATGCCGCCCGAGTGGTTCGACCGCGAGGCCGATGCGGGCGCGGTGCGCTTCCGCGCCGGCGCGCGCCCGACCGCGGCGCCCGACACGGTGCACGCGTACTCGTGCGTGAGTTACATCTGGGCAGGCCTGGCCGCCGAGGCCATCGGCGGCGAACCGCTCGACCGGCTCGCGCGGCGGCTCGTGCTCGATCCCCTCGGCATGACCGAGACCGGCTATCGCCCCGACCCGGCGCTCGTGCCCCGCATCGCCGCCACCGAATACCAGGCCGAGCCGCCACGCGGCCTCGTGCACGGCGTCGTGCACGACGAAACCGCGTGGGCGCTCGGTGGAGTCGTCGGCAACGCCGGACTGTTCGGTACCGCCCGCGACCTGCTGCGGCTCGCCGAGGCGCTGCGCCTGCCGCCCGGCGACAGCGCGCTTCCGGCGGCGGTGGTGCGGTGGATGACCACGCCGGTCGACGTGCCGGGAGAGCCGGGCTACCGGCAGGCGCTCGGCCCGCGCCTCGACGACGCGTGGACCGCGGCCTGGACCTCGCCCGCCGGAGTCGCCGGGCACACCGGGTACACCGGCACCGCCGTGGCGACCGAGCCCGGCGGGCGACGCTCGGTAGTGTTCCTCACGAACCGGGTGCATCCCGAGCGCACCTCGCTCGAGATCCTCGCGCTGCGGCGCCAGATCGCCGCAGCCGTCGCCGAACGTGGAGAGAGCCGATGACCGACGTCTTCGTCGCGCTGCGCCAGCGCGTGCCGACCCTTTCGAAGGCCGAGCACCGCATCGCCGAGCTCGTGCTCGAGCACCCGTCGGTCGTCGTCGAGTCGACCATCACGCGCCTCGCCGAACTCGCCGAGACTTCGCCAGCGACCGTCGCCCGGTTCTGTCGCGCGGTCGGGTTCGCCGGCTACAAGGAGTTCCGCATGGCGATCGCCGCGGCGAACAGCCGCGAGGAGACCCAGCGCGAGCTCTTCCGCGTCGACGACGCCGAGATCGACGCCGCCGACTCGGCGCTCGATGTGATCACCAAGGTCGCCTACCAAGAGATGCGCGCGATCGAGGAGACCGCGCGCGGCCTCGACCCCGAGGCACTCGACGCCGTCGTGGGCACGCTGCGGTCGGCGAGCCGCATCGACGTGTTCGGCGCCGCGTCGAGCGGGCTCACCGCGCTCGACCTGCAGCAGAAGCTGCACCGCATCGGCGTCACGAGCTTCTGCTGGGCCGACACCCACCTCGCGCTCACGTCGTTCGCACTCACCGGTCCGGGCGGGGTCGCGATCGGCATCTCGCACTCGGGGCAGACCCTCGAGACGAACCAGATGCTCGACCTGGCGCGTCGCAGCGGTGCGACGACCGTCGCGATCACGAACTACCCCGACTCCCCGCTCGCGTCGGGGGCCGACCACGTGCTCGTCACGAGCGCGCGCGAGTCGAAGTACCGCACCGGCGCGATGTCGAGCCGCCTCGCCCAGATGGCGGTCGTCGACTTCGTGGTCGTGCGCCTGCTGCAGGGCGAGATCGACCGCGCGAGCGATCTGCTGCGCCGCACCTACGACGCCGTGCAGGAGCACCGCCTGGACGGGTGAGCCACCCGCTGGTCGAGGAGCGAGCGCCAGCGAGCGTATCGAGACCTGGTGAGGCGCCTTCCGGGGTCTCGATACGCGCTGCGCGCTACTCGACCAGCGGACGGGTCGAAAATTCTCTTCACATTTCGCGTGGGTTGCTGATACTTTTTTTCACTGTTGCCCCGGCGCGTGAAATCCCCCGCTCAGACCCGAGCCACCGGCGCCGGCGACGCGGCCACGAGCCGACTCTCGAATCGAATCCGAACGCAATGGAGCATCCAGTGAAGATCTTGGGACGAGTCGCCGTCATCATGGCGAGTTCGCTCACCCTCAGCGGGCTCGGCGTCGCACCCGCGCACGCCGCACCCGACCCGACCCTGACCGTGCACTACACCGATTCCACGCCATCCCCCGTCGGAGGCGTCACGGCGCAACTGCTCGACGGCACCGCCCCGACCTCGACCGAGGTGACGGGTGATGCCTACGGCGAGACCACGCGATTCGCGTTCGACGGCGACGTCGACGGTCCCGTCGGATTCCGCGTCACCGCCGACTCCGTCTTCGGCGACGATCTGCGGTACGTGCGGCCCGAGGCCGGCAGTGCCGAGGTCTGGGTCGTCGACGGCGATCCGCGTGCCTACGGCGAGCCGATCGCCGTCGACGACGCCGATGTGCGCGTGCAGGACCGCGCCGCCTACCTGCCCGTGTCGTCGCTCGAGGGCTACCTCGACGTGCGCTCGCAGTACGGCCGCAACGGCTACCGGTTCGATGGTGCGGCGACCGGCACCATCGACATCCTCACGATGTACCGCGGGCGCGACTACTTCGAGATCGCCGTCGACACGAACCGCATCGGCTCGAACGTCACCGGCAACATGCTGAACGCGTACACGGACCTCGTGTTCGACGACGTCGACGGGTTCCGCGACGGCGACGATTATTTCCTGTCGCTGTCGGCCATCGAGCGGATCTTCCAAGTCGGCACACTCGTCCACCCCGAGGGCGTGCTGCTGCTCGAACCGCAGCACGTCGCGCACGACCAGCTCGCCGAAGCCGACCCCGCATCGGTCGGATTCGACCCGGCGAAGCTCGACGAGATCGATGCGTACGTGCAGCGGCAGGTCGACGATGGCGGCCCCGCGGTCGCGATCTCGGTGACGAAGGACGGCAAGCTCGTGAAGACGGGCGCCTGGGGGGAGGCGTTGCGGTACTCGACGTCGACCGCCGAGGACGGCACCGTCACCCCGGCGGCCGAGCTGCCCGAGGCCGAGCAGATCCCTGCCGCCACCGACACGCTCTTCGACCTCGCCTCGAACTCGAAGATGTACGCCACGAACTACGCCATCCAGCGACTCGTCAGCGAGGGGCGGCTCGACCTCGACCGCACCCTGCAGAGCTTCCCGGGCTGGGAGGGCTTCACCGACGCGAACTCCGACTACACGGGCAAGTGGACGGTCGGCGGCCCCGGCGGCATCCCCGCGGTGTACACCGGCAAGGAAACAGTCACGATCCGCGACATCCTGCACCACGTCGGCGGCATGATCCCCGACCCCGAGTACCCGAACCGCGCATCCGCGGGCGACCTCTGGTACCAGACCGACGACCCCGACGACCGCGCCGGCATCGTCGACGCCATCTCGCGCACGCCGCTTCGGTACGCGCCGCGCACCGTGTTCGCATACAGCGACGTCGACTTCATGATCCTCGGCCTGCTCGTCGAGCAGATCACCGGACAGCGTCTCGACGTGTACCTCGATGCGGAGTTCTACGGCCCACTCGGCCTGGAGGACACCATGTACCGCCCGCTCGCCGCCGGCGTCGACCCCGACCGCATCGCGGCGACCGAACTGAACGGCAACACGCGCGACGGCAACGTCTCGTTCGGCGCACTCGATGACGGCACGCCCGTGCCGATGCGCGAGTACACCCTGCGCGGCGAGGTGCACGATGAGAAGGCGTACTACGCGATGGGCGGCGTCGCCGGGCACGCGGGCCTGTTCTCGACCGCGCCCGACATGGCAGTGCTCACCCAGCTCATGCTGAACGGCGGCGTCTACGGCGGGCACGAGTACTTCGCGAAGGACGTGGCCGACGAGTTCGTCACCCCGTTCAGCCTGAACCCGGCGACGGTCGGAAGCGCGACCGTCGGCCTCGGGTGGCGCGTCCACTCGCAGAACGCGGCGGCGTACTACTACTTCAACTGGGGTCCGAGCCGGTCGACCTACGGGCACCAGGGGTGGACGGGCACGCTGACGGTGATCGACCCGCTGCACCAGATGACGATCACGATCCTCACCAATATGCGCCACTCGCCCGTCGTGAGCCCGCCGAACGGGTTCGCCGGCGCGAACTACCCCGTTGCCGACCTCGCACCCCTCTCGGGGCTCGTGTACCGGGCGCTCGTGGGCGAGTCGACCGACTACGTCGTCGAGTCGTCGGTCTCGGCCGTCGACCCGATCGAGGTCGAGGTCGGCACCACCGCCGACGAGGTGGCCGCCGCGCTGCCGGCCGAGGTCGACGTCACCGACACCGACGGCGGCGTGCACCGGGTCGGCGTGACCTGGCGCCTCGGCGAGTTCGACGGCACGACTGCGGGCGACGTCTCGATCGCGGGTGACCTCGCACGGCCCGCGTGGCTGGTGCCCGCCGAGGGCGCCGAGCCGCTCGTGGCTTCGGCCGCGGTCACGGTGCGGGCCGCGACCGACCCCGGCACCGGTGAACCCGGCACGGGCGAACCCGGCACGGGTGAACCCGGCACCGGCGAGCCCGGCACGGGTGAACCCGGCACCGGCAGCCAGCCGGCCGGGTCGGATCCGTCGGGCGCGAACGCCGGCGACCTCGCGAGCACCGGCTTCCCGGTGGCCGCGTGGTCGACCCTCGCGGCGCTGATCCTGGCGGCGGGCGGCGCACTCGCGGTGATCGGCCTGCGCCGACGCGCACGTGGTGCCATCGCTGCGGGCGATCGCACCGAGTAGCGGTCCGGGGCGGCGGGAGGATGCCTCCCGTCGCCCCCGCCTGCACGGCACCCCGCATCACTGCGCCACCTGCGTGGGCACTGCGCCACCTGCGTGGTGTCTGCGCCACCTCAGCTGGCGCGGAAGCCGCCCAAGTGGCGCAGACCGAGATGGCACGCGGCGGCGAGGTGGGCGGGCGCCGGGCGCCGCGTCAGTCGGCGAGCAACTCGCGCACGTCGGCGGCGGTGAGCGCGGATTCGGGTGCGGCGCCGGGCGCGGCATCCACCCCCGCGTCCGGCTCGAGCCCGACCCCGTCGAGCACCGACGCGACGAGCTCGCCCTTCTTCGCCTTCAGCGCCATGACCTTCTCTTCGATGGTGCCGGCTGCCACCAGCCGGTACACGTTCACCCGTCGGGTCTGCCCGATGCGGTGCGCCCGGTCGACGGCCTGCGCCTCGCTCGCGGGGTTCCACCACGGGTCGAGCAGGAACACGTAGTCGGCCTCGGCGAGGTTCAGCCCGAATCCGCCGGCCTTCAGGCTGATCAGGAAGACGGATGCCTCGCCGGCACGGAACCGCGCGATCTCGGCGTCGCGACGCTTCACGGGCGTCGACCCGTCGAGGTACGCGTACGGCACCCCGGCCGCGTCGAGCCGCGCCGCCGCCCGGGCGAGGAACGACGTGAACTGGCTGAACACGAGCGCCCGGTGCCCCTCGGCGAGCACGTCGTCGAGCTGCTCGAACAGCGCGTCGAGTTTCGCCGACGGCATGCCCTCGTGGGCCTCGGGGTCGATGAGCGCCGCGTCGAGCGCGAGCATCCGCAGCAGGGTGAGCGAGCGGTAGACGATGAACCGCTGCCGGTCGAAGTCGTCGGCCACGAGCCCGAGCAGCTTCTGCCGCTCGCGCTGCAGGGTCGCGTCGTAGAGGCGCCGGTGCTTCGGCGCGAGCTCGACCGTGAGCACCTGCTCCTGCTTCTCGGGCAGTTCGGGTGCGACCTGCTCTTTCGTGCGTCGCAGCAGCAGCGGTCGGATGCGACGTCGCAGCCGCTCGCGTCGTTGGGCATTGCCGTCGAGCTCGATCGGGCGGCGGTACCGCTCGTCGAACGCACGCCGGCTCGGGAACAGCCCCGGCGCGACGAGCCGCAGGATCGACCACAGCTCGGACAGATCGTTCTCGATCGGCGTGCCCGTGACGGCGAGTACGAACGACGCACGGATGCGTCGGGCCGCGTCGTGCACCTTGGTCGCCGCGTTCTTCACGAACTGCGCCTCGTCGAGCACGAGGCCGCCCCACTCGATCGCCGCGAACGCGTCGGCCTCGAGTCGCAGCACCGCGTACGTGGTGATGACCAGATCGGCCTCGCGGGCGAGGTCGGCGAGCGGCGGGGCCGACTTCGCCCGTCGCCGTTCGGTCGCGGTGACGGATGCCACACGCAGCCCCGGCGTGAACCGTTCCGCCTCGGCGACCCAGTTCGACGCGACCGAGGTCGGGGCGACCACGAGGAACGGGCCGCCCCGCCCGCGGGCCGAGGAGCGTCCCGCGGACGCGACCGCATGCGCCACCAGCGCGAGCGTCTGCACCGTCTTGCCGAGCCCCATGTCGTCGGCGAGCACCGCGCCGACGCCGTTCGCCCACCGAGCGGCGAGCCACCGGAACCCGTCGAGCTGGTACGGCCGCAACGGCAGCACGAGCCCGGCGGGCGGATCGACGGGCGTCGCAGCTCCCGTGGCATGGGGCGCCGCCGCGAGCCCCGCCACGAGGTTCCGCCACGCCACGGCGGGCTCCGCGACATCCGCGAGGTCTTCGAAGTCTGCCCACAACCCGACCTGGCTGCGATGGATGCGCACCCCGGTCTGCCACTCGGCCAGTGTGCCGGCCTCTTCGATGAGCTCGCGCAGGGGTTCGAACACCGGCTGCTCGAGCGACAGGTAGGTCTTGTCGACGAGCAGCAGCCGCTTCTGCCCGCGCGCGAGCGCTCGGAACAGCGGCATGAACGGGATGCTGCGGCCCTGCACCGTCACCATGACCCCGAGGTCGAACCAGTCGCGCTGGCGCGATTCGACGGTCGACACCCGCAGCTCGGGCGCCTCGGTGAGCTCGCGGTACTCAGGTCGTTCGCCGTGCACCTCGGCGCGCACCCGCTCGATCGCCTCGATGCGCGGCATCGCGCGATCGGCGAGCCAGGCGACATCGTCGCCGCGCAGCACGATCGCCCCGAGCGGCAGCCCGTCGAGCTCGTCGCGCACGCGGGCGAGCACGTCGAGCGCGTCGCCGTCGAGAACGGACGCTTCGGGAGCGCCGGATGCCTCGGATGTCTCGGATGTCTCGAGTTCGTCGTCGACCGGGTCGCTCCGCCCGTCGGCGTGCTGCCACCGCCAGTCGAGCCGGGCTGCGTCGCCGCGCTCGAACCGCACGCGCAGCACGAGGTCGGGCGGCTCGGGATCGGGCGGCGTGAACGACCCGTCGAGGCTCACCACCGGAACCGCACGCGCGAGCCTCGGCAGCTCGCGCCGCAGAAACGTCGGCAGCTCGGGCGACGGCACGCGCACGGCGCCGTTCGAGGCCGTGCGGGTGCCGTCGCGCCCGAGCAGGGCGCGCTGCGCGGCCCCGAGGCCGCCGTCGACCGGCGCGAGCTCGAGCACGCCCGCATCGAAGTCGGCCCGATACATCCCGTGATCGCCGATCGCGCGCACCCCTGCCACCGGATGCCCCACCCCACCGAACACGACGGTCGGAGTGAGCCGGAACCCCTCGAGGTCGTCGACCGCATCGAGCGCCACCGTGCCCGACGTGTGCGCGCTGACGCGAGGCGTGACATCCGACCCGACGAGCGCGATGCCGAGGCGGCGCGCCTCGGCGAGCATCGCCCACAGCACCGGACTCTCGTACTCGTCGAGGGTCAGCCACTCGGACGAGTACCCGGTGAACACCGTGGGCGACGCGCCCTTCAGCAGCGCGAACTGGCCGAACCACCGCGCCTGCTCGGGGTCGAACCCCTTGCTCGCCCCGAGATAGGCGACGTTCTGCCAGGTCAGGGTGCCCTTGATCCAGGTGCCGCGGGCGCCCTGCTGCACGGGTCGCACGCCCAGCCGATCGACCGTGGCCGCGCGGGTCGCCGGCTCATCCGACGGCCCCTGCCAGTGCCCGGGTCGTCGGGCGACGCGGTGCCGCAATTCGAACTGCAAGCCGAGCGGCGTGGCATCCGAAGTATTCGTTGCCTCCGACGCACGCGATGGGGCCTGCCCTGCCGCCGCGATCGCCGCGAGCTCGGCGCGCCAGTCGGCGTCGGCTTCGGAAGGCATGCCGCCCATGCTGTCACGACCCGCCGACGAACCGGCGCGCCCGCGACCCACCGGCCCGCGAGCTACCAGCCGACCGTGAACCGCTGCCGGCGGTGCGCCGGCATCTCGATCTCGTCGATGAACGCGCGCGCGTAGTCGGCACCCGAGATCGCCGAGTCACCCTCGGCATCGGTCACGAGCACCTCGCCGCCGGTGCGGTACGTGCCGCGCACCTCCTGCGGACCGTACGATCCGAACAGCGCGGCGGGGCTCACCACGAACCAGTCGACTTCGTCGGGCGTCGCGCGCAGTGCGTCGAGGGTGTCGGCGAGCACGAGCGCCTCGGGCTTCCAGTCGGGATGGAAGTCGGGGGTGTCGACCAGACGCGGGCCGCCTTCGCGCACGAACGACGACCCCGCGCCGCCCACGAATCCGACCCGCACGCCCGATTCGGCCGCCTCGTTCGCGAGCGCGAGCGCGACGTCGCGATAGCCCGCCCCGAGCCCCGCGGCCGGCGGGATCGTGACGACCACGACCTCGGCGTCGGCGATCGCGGCGGCCCGCGCGGCGGGGTCGTCGACCGAGCCCGTGCGGTACTCGACGCCCGCCACGCGCGACGCGTCCTCGGGTGCGGTGCGGCTGAACGAGATCACGTCGATGCCGCGTCCCGTCGCCTCGGAGGCAAGATGCGAACCGGCATAGCCGGTGCCGCCGAAGATCGCGATTCGGGTCATACGGTGTCCTCCTCGAACAGGATGCTTCGAAGCATCCAGTCTCGCACCTGCCGGGCCTGCTCCCCTCTCCCCTCTCCCCTCTCCCCTCTCCCCTCTCCCCTCTCCCCTCCGCCCATTCCCAAAGTCGCATCCGCCGAGTGTTTCCGTTCGCGCCCACCGTTCCCACTGCAGCAGAAACCCAGTGCGCGAACGGAAACACTCGGCGGGGACGCCGGGTTGGCGCGCGAGGGAGAGAGGGAGAGGAGGGGGAGAGGAGGGGGAGAGGGAGAGGAGGGGGAGAGGGAGAGGAGGGGGAGAGGGAGAGGAGGGGGGTGAGAGTGACGTCAGAACAACCGCGTCTGGGCGACCACGGCCGCACCCTCGAGTTCGAGCAGCGTGCGCTTGCGATCCAGCCCGCCCGCGTACCCGGTGAGCGAGCCGTCGGCGCCGACCACGCGGTGGCACGGCACGATGATGCTGATCGGGTTGCGCCCCACAGCGCCACCGACGCGCCGGGCGAGGTTGCGGTCGCCGAGCCGTTCGGCGAGCGCGCCGTACGTCGTGGTCGTTCCGTACGGGATCTCGCGCAGCATCGTCCACACCGCGTGCTGGAACTCGTCGCCGACCGGCGCGAGCGGCAGATCGAATGCGGTGCGGGCGCCCTCGAGGTACTCGCCGAGCTGCCGCCCGAGCTCGCGCACCACGGGCTCGCCGCGCGGGTCGACATCGACGCCGAGCACTGCCGCGGCCGGCGGATGCCAGTGCGCCGGGAAGTACAGCCCCGTCAGCGCCTCGCCGTCGAGCGTGACGAGCAGGTCGCCGAGCCGCGAGGCGAGAGTGGTGTGCCGCAGGGTCATGCATCCATCCTCGCGCGGATGCGATCGGGATGCGCCGCTGTCGCGATGCCTCAGCGCTACGCGGCGCCGAGCAGCACGCGGGCGCGGTCGCGGTGCAGCGCGAGCTCGACGCGGGCTTCGTAGTCGAGCCGGCGCACGCGCCACGGCGCGGTGTCGTCGTCGAGGTCGGCGAGTTTCACGCGGCGGGCGAGCGGGTGCCGCCCGATGCGGGCGTAGTACGCGTCGTCGGAGAGCTCGGCGCTGCGAGTGAGCAGCTGCACGACCTCGACGACCGCGGGCACGACGCCTGCCTCGAGCAGGTCGTCTGCGGTCAGATCGGTGCGCTCGAGCACGTCGTGCAACCAGGCGACGGCCGCACCGATGGGCTCGGCGTCGTCATCGAAGCGCTCGGCCAGTCGGGCCGGGTGGTCGATGTACGCGGCACCCATGCGGTCGACCTGACCGTGGTGGGCGACGAACGCGATGCCCTTCGCCAGCGCCACTTGGTTGGCGAGGTCGCGCGCGGGGTCGGCGACGGGCGGCGCCGAAGCGGCCGACGCGGGCGCGGGCAGCGCCGAAACGGCCGACGCCGGCGCGGGCGGCAGCGGCGCCGCAGCTGCCGCAGGCGCCGGTGCGGTGATCGTGCCGCTCATCAGGTGCTCGAACTCCTCGATGGTCCAGTTGCGGTCGTCTGGTGCGCCGGCGGGCGACGCGGATGACTCGATGCTCACGGAGGCCTCCTCAGCCAGGGATTCGGGGGCAGGGGTGATCGGGGCTTCGGGTTCCGGTTCCGGCTCGGGCTCGGCGGCGGGCGCCGCCGCGGCGACCGCGGGCAGGAACACCGCCCACTCGGGCTCCGACAGTGGGTCGCGCCCGTGCACGGGACGAACGAACGCCAGCTCCGCCTCGAGCTCGCCCATCTCGCGGTCGTCGAGTTCGAGCATCGAGCGGGCGTTGCCCGTGCTGCGACGCGCGAAGTACCCCTCGTCGACCTCGGTGAGGCGCGACCCGTCACGGGTGGTGAAGTAGCGGCGGCGGTCGGCGTCGGTGACGGCGACGATGACCTCGACGTACTCGCCGCTCGGCTCGATGCAGCAGAGGTAGTAGCGCTGGCCCGAGGCGGCACGCGACGCCCGACGCGAGGTCGGGATCTGCCGGGGCGCGTCCGCCGGGGGCACCGCCGGGGGCGACGAGATCATCGCCACCGCACTCGCCGCGTCATCCGCCACTGCCTGCCGCCGGGGGCGCAACGGCCCGGCGGTCACCGTCGCGGGCGCGCCGGCGGTGCCGGGGGCGTCGTCGGAACTGGTCACGGGGGCTCCAGGGCGGGGGATCCGGCCGGCCGGGGGTGGCTGATCGGGGTGCGGCGCGGGGGCGCCGTGTCGATCGTATGCCGGGGCGGTGACGCGGCGCACCTGCCACGCGCCGTGTGACGCCCTGATCAGGGGGTTCGCGGCCGCGCCAGCACGCCGCCGACGAATCCGAGCACCGCGCCCAGCCAGACGAGGAACAGCCCGATGCCGATCGCCGGCACCACGGCCACGACCGCGAGGAAGATCAGCCAGGCGACGCTCAGCAGCACCACGAGGATCGCCGCCGCGCGCGTCAGCCGCCCCGACCGGCCGATCATGCCGAGCAGCATGAGCGCGGCGAACAGCAGCACGAGCACCCGCATCGCCGGCTCGGTGAGGCCGACGTCCTGCGGGTTCACGCCGAACATCACCACGTCGCCGATGAGCGCCGCCGACGGCAGGAACGGCGGGAACCCCGCGAACCACTCGGTGAGCGCGCCGATGATCACGAGCATGCCGCCGACGATGACGAGCACGCGGCTCACGATCGGCCGGCGGTCGGCGCGGGCCTGCGTGAACGTCGCCAGCGCCTCGATGCGGTGCACGCCGTCGGTCGCCGACACATGCAGTTTGCGCACGGCGGTCTGCCGGGGTTCGGGCTGCGGCGCGTCGACGATGAACCGCGAGCTGCCGACGGTGCCGGGCGGCACCACGAGCTCGGGTGGAGTGAACGTGAGCCGGGCGGCGCCGTCCTCCGACACGCCCTCGAGGCGCACGCCGAGCGGGTCGACGCCGCGCCGGTTGTCGATCGCGACGGTGAACGCGGCCTGCCGTTCGTTCACGACGAGCTGGGCCGGCGGGTCGACGGCGATGCCCGCGGTGAGGATCGGCTCGGGCGGCGACGAGAGCTCCACGGTTCCGGCCGCCTCGACGTCGCGCACGCCGTCGGAGGCGACGACGGTGAAGGGATGTCTCGCCGTCTCGCCACGGGCCGGAAGCGGTGCACTGAATCGCCCGCGCACGCGCTCGACGGCGTCGGCCTCGACCACGACCTGCGTCGTGCTGAATGCGAAGCCGATGACATGCGCCGGGTCGCGCCCGGCGATCGCGAGCGTGACCGGCTTGTGCGAACCGCGGTGGTCGATGACCACGTCGAACTCGCCGACGTTGCCGCGGTCGAGGGCGAGCGTGCTGGGTTCGATGCGCACGCGCACCGGTTGGTCGACCGCCTCGGGCGCGGTGCGCTGCACGATCGTGAGCGGCGCGGCCGCGCGCCCGGCGTCGTTGCCGGCCTCGATCGTGACCTGCCGGGTGAGTTCCTGCCCGGGCGCCGGCAGCGGTGCCGAGAACGCCACCACCACCTCGACGACCTGTCCGGGCGGCACCGAGACCACCGATGGCGCGAACGCGAATCGCACCGCCTCTTCGCTGTCGGTCGCGGTGAGCCGCACCGTCTGCGGGAAGTTGGCCGCCCGGTTGTCGAGCCGTACCGTGAACTCACCGGCCCCCGCGTCCTCGAGCCGGATCAGGCTCGGCCGCACCTCGAGCGCGGCGCTCGGCCCTCGCGGCGGCACGGTGAGCTGCAGCACCGCGTCGGCGGTGAGCGACGGGTCGGCGAGGGACGACGCGCGCACCGTCAGCGGCACCCGCTGCGCGAACACGAGCACGTCCCCGCGCAGCGAGAGCCGGAGCTGCACCGCCGCCTCCTGCCCGGGCATGAGGTGGGCGTCGTCGTGCGAGAACTCGAGCCACGCGGGGCCCGCGACGGGTTCGATGCGGTACCCGTCGACGATCGACGACGGGTTGGTCAGGCGCAGCGCGACGATCGCCGGGCCGTCGGGCGCGACGAGTGCTTCGGTCGCCTCGAGCACGGCGATGGGCGCCTCGGCGGGCGCCGGGTGCGCGGATGCCCCAGGCTTCGCGGATGCCTCGAACTCACCGGATGCCTCGAACTGACCGGATGCCTCACCGGATGCCTCGAACTGACCGGATGCCTCGGGCTGCACCGCTGTCGCAGCCGGGCCGGATGCCTCGGCGCCCTCGCCCGTCTCGACGCCGGCGGTCGGCGCGACGGGAGGCGCGACATCCGTCTCGAGCGACTGCTCGGTCGCCACCGACGCGACCACCGTGGGCACGCTGCCGGCGAGCGGCTCGCCGTCGAGCGTCGCGCCGCCCGAGTCCCAGCCGAGGTACGAGTCGCAGACGCGGCAGAAGCGAGCGGCCGGATCGTTGGTCGCTCCGCACACCTCGCATACGCGTTCCGCCATCGGCGACTCCCCCGTGGTTCAGCCGCACCCTAGCGCCGCACCGCCGCTGCGGCCACCGCGCTGCCTCAACGGGAACGGAGGTCTGCCCCGCGCGCGGCCGCGATTCGGGCATCCCCTTGCCTCGCGCGGGCCGACCGCCCATCCTCGAACCATGGAGTTCGTCGGCATCCTGCCCGAAGACGCCCCAGACCCGCGCACCGAGGCGCTCGCGCGGCTGCGCACCGTGCCGTTCCGGGTGGTCGGCTTCGAGCCCCAGCCTTCGCTGGAGGATCTCGGCTGGCCCGGCTTCGCCGAGGGATCGGGGCCGGCGGGCACGACCGAGCTCGCCGTGAGCCTCACCTATCAGCTCTGGCGCAACCCCGCCGACCCCGACGATCCGGCCAATCTGGCCGACCTCGACGAGCGCGTGCGGGCCTCGCTCGATGAGGTTCCGCCATGGCCGCGCCCCGAGTGGCTGGTCGCCCAGGTCGAGCGCATGCGGTACGCGCAGCTGTGGGAGGCGGTGCGCACGTCGTGGCACCGCGCGCCGTCCGAGTTCACGACGCTCGAGCGACAGCTCGTCGACCACGTGAACCACCTGCTGATGAACCGGTTCCGCGCCGAGCTCGGGCTCGGGCCTGCCGGCCCGATCGTCGAGACCGGATGGCGGGCAGCGACGAACGCGGTTCGCGGCGGCCTCACGACCACGCTCGACGGGGAATCGGTCGCGGCCGTCGAGCTCGACACCGACCCGTTCGTCTACGGCATCGGGTTCGAGCTCGAGCCCGGGGTGGTCGTGACGGCGGCCGTTCCGCGAGCCGACCTCGATCACGTGCGCCTCGCGTTCGCGCGCGTGACGTGACCGCCCCGCCCAACCCCGATCAGGAAGGACCCGACCGGATGCCTCGCACCGACCACGGCGCGCAGCTCGTCGTGATCACGGGCGCCTCGGGGCGCATCGGCAGCCGGGTCGTGCCGCTGCTCGACCGGCCCGGGCGCACCCTGCGCCTCGTCGACACCGACCTGCCCGCCAGCGTCGAGGACGGCCCCTGGCGCGTGGCATCCGACCGCCCGCGCGGTGACCTCGAACTGCACCGCGCGTCGATCGAGCGCGACGACGAGATCCGCGCGGCCGTCGAGGGCGCCGACGCGGTCGTGCACCTCGCCGCGTTCCCCTCGGAGCGCCCGTGGGCCGACCTCGTGCGGGTCAACATCGACGGCACCCAACGCGTGCTGGAGGCGGCGCGTCTCGGCGGGGTGCGGCGGGTGTTCCTGGCGTCGAGCATCCACGCCGTCGGGTTCGCCGACGCGAGCGCCGCGGCGACGACACCCGTGCTCGTGCCCCGGCCCGACACGTTCTACGGCGTCAGCAAGGCAGCCGTCGAGGCGCTCGGCAGCGTCTACGCCGACCGGTACGGCATGAGCGTGGTGTCGGCGCGGATCTGCGCGTTCGGTGCCGAGCCCAAGCCAGGTCTCGACCTC
This sequence comes from Agromyces intestinalis, assembly GCF_008365295.1. NCBI lineage: Bacteria > Bacillati > Actinomycetota > Actinomycetes > Micrococcales > Microbacteriaceae > Agromyces > Agromyces intestinalis. The sequence continues at coordinate 2,480,412 of NZ_CP043505.1, read as the reverse complement.
GGGCACTGGCTGTCGCCGACGGACGCGGCACGGCTCATCGAGGCGGCGATCGCGCTCGACGACGGGCGGCACCACATCGTGTGGGGCGTGTCGGCGAACGCGCCGGGCGGATTCGACCTGCGGGCCGGGTACGTGATCGGGTTCGAGCCTCAGGATGACGCGGTGCACGTCGTGACCGAGCGCGACGGCGTGGCGCCCGAGCCGCCGCGTTCGCCGGGCGCCTCGCGCGAGCCGATCGGCGGCGAGTTCACGCACGACGACCATCCGCTCGGCGAGCGGTGGTGAGATGACCCCGGCTCGCGCCGGCTACTCGTCGCGCGGCGTGCGGAATCCGCCGCCCGTGTCGAGGTCGTCGCCGCCCTCGAGGTCCGGGCCGTCGTTCTCGGTGATGTTCGCGCCCTCCCAGAACGGGTCGACGCCGAGTTCGCGGTCGTGTTCGGCCTTCAACCGGGCCTGTTCGTCGGCGCTGTCGGCGTAGTCGCGGTCGTCGGGCAGGGTGTCGTCGGCGTCGGCGGTGTCGCTCATGGTTCCCCCTCGGTTGTTCCGTTCAGGCTACGTCGGAATCCGCCGCTACGCGCCGAAACCCATGCGCCCGCGCGCTGCGCCGATCAGCCCCTGCAGGTAGCCGACCCGGTTGAACACGTCTCCGCGCTGCACGGCGTTCCACACCGGCACGTTCTCGACGTACGCCTGCCCGCCCGGCCCCCACACCGTCACGTTCACGTAGCCCGACACGCGCGTCTCGCGGGCGAGCAGGAACAGCAGGCTCAGCAGGAAGAACCAGATGAAGAGGATGACCATGACGATCGCCCAGGCGGGGGTGTGCGTCGTGGTCGAGGTGTGATCGTGGGTCGAGACGTTCACCTCGGCGATCGGCCACGAGCCCGCGGGCGTGACGACGTGATGCTGCGTCGCATGGATGTTGCCGATCGACACGAGGAACGGCGCCGGAGTCGGCCCGCTCGCGGCTGGTTGGAGGGTCACGCCTCGACCGTAGCGAACGGCGGACGCGAGCGGGCGCCGCCGCGCGAGCCGTTGGCCCTCCCCCTCTCCTCAGTCCTCCTCCAGCAACCCGCTCACCTTCACGCACGTGCCCCAGCTGCGCACGGTGTTCTGCTGGAACACCGGCAGCGCCATGAACTTCTGGATCCGCGTCTTGGTCGCCCGCGCGGCGACCCGCGAGAAATACAGCGCGCCGGGGCCGACCGCGATCGTATCGACACCCTCGCGCAGCTCGGGCATCTCGGCGAGCGCCTGCTCGGGCGTGAGCGGATGCCGGCAGAAGAACACGTCGGCGCGCAGGTCGGGCGAGCCGTGGCCCGGGGGCGCCTCATCCATGGTGCGGGCGAACTCGGCGCGCGACCGGATCACGGTGGGCACCGGCATCCCGAACCGGTCCTCGAGCATCGCGGCGACGTCGCCCTCGAACCTCGCGCCGCTCGTGCGCCGGGCCGTGAAGACCACGTTGCCGCTCTGGCCGAGGGTGCGCACGTCGGCGAATCCGGCGTCGGCGAAGCACCCGACCAGGTCGGGCATGCGCACGGCATTGCGGCCGCCGACGTTGATACCGCGCAGCAGCGCGACGAAGCGGGTCGATGCGGTCATGCGGCATGGCTAGCAGACCTCGACGGATGCCGCGACTCACGGGTGCCGCTAGGGTGAGCCGCATGTCGGAGGCCGGGGCGACCTCGCAGCCGCTCGCGGAGGCAGCAGCATCCGCCCCGCCCGAAGCGGGGTCGCACCTCGCCGCGCACCCCCCGCTCGCCCGTGGGCCGGTGTTCGCCGCGATGGCCGCGCTCGGGCTGCTGCTCGCGGCGACGAGCCAGTGGTACGGATTCCACCGCGACGAACTGTACTTCCGCATGCTCGAGCCGGCGTGGGGATACGTCGACCAGCCGCCGCTCACCCCGCTGCTCGCTCGCGCGATCACGTCGGTCGTGGACGAGCCGTGGGCGCTGCGCATCCCGGCGATCCTCGCCGCGATCTCGGCCGTGCTGCTCGTCGCGCTCGTCGCCCGCGAGGCGGGCGGCGGTCGGCGGGCACAGGCGCTGGCGGCATGGGCCGCGGCATCCGCCTCGTTCCCGATGGTCTTCGGCCATATCTTCCTGACCGCGTCGATCGACCTGGCGGCGTGGCTGCTCGTCGGATGGTTCGTGGTGCGCGCGCTGCTGCGCGACCCGCGCTGGTGGCTCGCGGTGGGCACGGTGACCGGGCTCGCGACGTTCAACAAGCTGCTCATCGTGCAGCTCGTCGCCGCAATCGGCCTCGGCATCCTGGCGTTGGGGCCGTGGAAGACGCTGCGCTCGCCGTGGCTCTGGGGCGGGGTCGCGCTCGCCGTCGTGCTCGCCGCGCCGAACCTCGTCTACCAGGTCGCGAACGACCTGCCGCAGTTGCGTATGGGCGCCGCGCTCGCCGACGACACCGACGCCGCGAGCCGCGTGCTCACACTGCCGCTCCTGCTGCTGCTCGTCGGCCCCCCGCTGGTGCCGATCTGGGTCGCCGGGCTCGTGGCGCTGTTCCGCCGACCCGCATGGCGGCCCATCCGGTGCCTGGCCGTCGCGTTCGCGGTCGTCGTGCTCGCCACGATCATCGGCGGCGCGCAGGCGTACTACCCGCTCGGCATCGTCGAGGTGCTGCTCGGGCTCGGCGCCGTGCCGACCGCCGAGTGGATGCGCGCCACGTGGCGCCGAGTGCTGGTGTGGTCGGCGGTGGCGCTCAACGCGATCGTCTCGGCGCTCATCGCGCTGCCGCTGCTGCCGCTCGCCTGGGTGGGCGCGAGCCCGTTCGCGTCCGCGAACCAGACGGTGGGCGATTCGATCGGATGGCCCGTGTACGTCGAGCAGGTCGCCGCGGTCGTCCATGAGGGAAGCGACCCGGATGGCTCGGGGCCTGCGCCGATCGTGATCACCTCGAACTACGGCGAGGCCGGTGCGCTCGCCCGGTTCGGTGCCGACGTCGGGCTCGACCCGGGGGCGGTGTTCAGCGGGCACAATGCGCTCTGGTTCCAGGCGGGGCCACCCGAGTCGGCGCGCGACGTGGTGTTCGTCGGACGGATCTCGCCGCGCCTCGCCGCGGACTTCGACGAGTGCACGACCGAGGCGACGCTCGACAACGGCCTCGACGTCGACAACGAAGAGCAGGGGCTGCCGGTGATCCGCTGCGTCGGTCGCACCACCCCGTGGAACGAGCTGTGGCCGCGACTCGCGCACCTCAGCTAGCGCAGTGATCGCGTGGTCGGCCGCTTCGGCGCACCGGGTCACCGGCAGACGCGACGAGGGCGGATGCCTCGCAGCATCCGCCCTCGTGTCGGAACGCGCTACTCGCCCGCGGCGACCTCGCGCGGCGCGGACTCGGGCGTCGACGCCCGCACCTCGACCTTGCGGGGCTTGGCCCGCTCGGAGACGGGGATGATGACGCTCAGCACGCCGTTGTCGTAGTGCGCGCTGATCGCGGCGGTGTCGATGCCGTCGCCGACGGTGAGCTGGCGCAGGAACGACCCGCTCGGGCGCTCGTGCGCGAGCCACTGCACGCCCTCGCTGTCGCTGTCGCGCAGCGTGCGCTCGGCGCGGATCGTCAGCAGCTGGCCGTCGATGTCGATGTCGATCGAGCCCGGGTCGACGCCCGGCAGGTCGGCGCTCAGCACGTAGTGGTCGCCGTCGCGGTGCAGGTCGATCGGCATCATGCGCGGCCCCTGCCGCGAGTCGAGCATGCTCGCGGCGAGACGGTCGAGGTCGCGGAACGGGTCCCAGGTGACAGGCATGGATTCCTCCTCGGTGTGGGTCGGTCGCGGCTGCGCGACCGAAGGTTCAAGACTTGAGCGGGATCGACTCAAGTATGGTCAGATTAGCACTCTCGACCCGAGAGTGCCAACGCTCGGCGTACCGCTGACTAGGCTGACCGCATGGCCGTCGACCTGCGCGACCCGCTCCGCTCCGTGCTCGGCTCGATCCTCGACGAGGTGCGCGACCGCACCGACGGCGAGGTCGCGAGCTACATCCCCGAGCTCGCGAAGGCCGACCCCCGGGCACTCGGCATCGCACTCGCCAGCACGCATGGCGTCGTGCACGAGGCGGGCGACAGCGCGGTCGAGTTCACGATCCAGTCGGTCTCGAAGCCGTTCGTGTTCGCACTCGCCCTCGACGCGCTCGGACTCGAGGAGGTCACCCGGCACGTCGGCCTCGAACCGAGCGGCGAGCCGTTCAACGCCATCAGCCTCGACGAGGCATCCGGTCGCCCGTTGAACCCCATGATCAACGCGGGCGCCATCGTCACGTCGTCGCTGATCCCCGGCGACACCGCCGACGAGAAGTTCGCGCGCATCCGGGCCGGGCTGCAGGCGTTCGCCGGGCGCGAACTCGACGTCGACGAGGCCGTGTTCGCCTCCGAGGCGGCGACGGGCGACCGCAACCGCGCCCTCGCCTACCTCACCCGTTCGGCCGGCACGCTCGCCTCGACCGCCGAGATCGCCACGACGGCGTACTTCCGCCAGTGCTCGCTCACGGTCACCGCGCGCGACCTCGCGATCATGGCCGCAACGCTCGCGACCGGCGGCGTCAACCCGGTCACCGGCGAACGGGTGGTCGGCGAGGACGCCGCACGCTGGACGACGGCGGTCATGACCAGCTGCGGCATGTACGACGCGTCGGGCGACTGGTTGGTGCGGGTGGGGCTCCCGGCCAAGAGCGGCGTGGGCGGCGGCATCGTCGCCCTGCAGCCGGGCCAGTTCGGCATCGGCACCTTCAGCCCGCCGCTCGACGCACGCGGCAACAGCGTGCGCGGCGTCGCGATGCTCGAGGCCCTCTCGAGCCAGTCGGGGCTGCACCTGCTGCGCCATCGCGGCGACCCGCTGTCGCCCATCGCCTCGCTCGCGCACGAGGGCGACGATCTGGTCGCCGTGCTGCGGGGCGAGATCGCCTTCGCGGGCGCCGAGGAGCTGCTGACGCGTCTCGCTCCGCTCGTCGGCGAGCAGGGATGCCTCGTGCTCGACTTCACCGCCGTCACCCGGGTCGCGCGGGGCGCGGCCGGCGTGCTGCGCGCCCTGCCCGAACTCGCCGGAACCGACACCGACGGGCGGCCGCGCATCGTGCTGCGCGACCCCGAAGGGGTGCTCGAGGGCTGAGCACGCGGCGGCACGCCGGCTGTCGCGCGGATGCCCCTCACGTCGCCGCGGGCACGGATGCCGCGGGCCCCTGCCGCAGCACGACGACGCCGAACCATCCGATCAGCGCCGCGAGCACGGCAGCGACCACGCCGAGCGCGATCGACACGTCGAAGCGCTCGGCGAGCCAGAAGGCGGCGAGCGGTCCGGCGGCGGCACCGACATCGCCCGCGGTGCGCGTGACGCCCACCACGAATCCCGAACGGGTTCCGGGGAACGCCTCGGCGGTGACGACGCCCGGCACCACGTTCGCGACGCTCGTCGCCACGGCGTAGCCCACGATCGCGGCCGTGAACCCGATCGGCTCGGCCGCCAATCCGAACGCGACGACGGCGAGCGCCGCACCGATGCCGCTCACCGCGATGACCGCGGTACGCGCGCCGCGGTCGACCGCCCGACCGACGAAGGGCAGCGCGACCATGCTGAGCACGGTGCCGGCGCCGAGCGCCAGTCCGAGTCCGAGCGGGTCGAGCCCGCCCTGTTCGTAGGCGAGCACGGGCACGAGCCCCTGTTCGATGCCGAATCGCGCGAAGAACAGTGCGAACGAGACGGCCGCGAGCGCCACGACGAGGGCGAGATCTGCGGTCCGATCGCCCCGCGGGACGGGCGGTCGGCCGGCCGGGGCCGAGGCGCGTTCGAACGACGACCAGTAGGCGCGGGCCGGCCGGATCACGTCGATGATCGTCACGAGCAGCACCGGCACCGCGGCCGCGGCGAACGCGGCAGCGACGCCGGCGAACGCGACGACCGCGCCGCCCAGCGTCGCTCCGACCGCGGCCGCGCTCATCTGCACGACGGTGGCCACGGCGACCACACGGCCGCGGCGGGCCGAGGGCGCACCCGCGAGCAGCACCGAGAAGCCGACCGTCACCGCGGCACCGCCGAGCACGCCCGCGACGAGCCGCGCGACCACGAGCAGGGCCGGGTCCGTGACCAATCCGGTCGCGGCGGTGACCGCGGTGAGCAGCAGGCAGGTCGCGAGCATGAGCGCCCGCGGAGGGACGCCCCGCAGCGCCAGCCCGGCGGGGATGTTGACGAGCACCCGGCCGATCGCGAACGCCGCGATCACCGGCCCGAGCACCGCGGTCGGCAGTTGCTGGTCGGCCACCATGATCGGCAGCACGGGGACGACCGCGCCCCAGGTCATCTGCGCGGTGGCGATGAAGGCGCAGATGAGCAGGGTCGGCGCCCAGCCGGGGGCTTCCGCGGTGCGGGTGGACGGAGTCGTGCGTGTCACGCCGCGAGGTTCTCGCGGAGGGTTCGCGCCGGGTAGGCAGGAGCGAGCGCACCGCGGCGGCGCAGCTCGGGTGCGAGCAGCTCGCCGATGTCGTCGAGACCCGACGGGGTCGGCAACGGCGTCGAGAACATGTATCCGCCGCGCGAGCCGGTCGCCGCGAAGTTCTCCTCGAGCAGGTCGGCGATGCGGCCGGGTGCCCCGCAGAGGGTGTGGTCGAGCCCGGTGGCGCTGCGCCATCCGTGTTCGAAGAACTCGGCGCGAGACATCCGGTGATCCTGTCCGTACTCGTCCACCAGCGCGCCGACGAGCCCGCCCGGGCTCGCGTGTGCGGCGACGATCCGCTCCGACAGGTCGCCGAGCCGGAACGTCGGCGGCAGCTCCGAGAAGTCGAAGCCGGCATTGTGCGAGAGGTAGGCGCCCACCGCGTCCTCGCTCCAGAACTCGAGCACCTCGGCCTTGCGCGCCTCGGCCTCGGCCTCGGTGCGTCCGACGATGACCTGCGTCGCCCAGAGAATGCCGACCCCCGACGGGTCGCGCCCCTCGGCGGTCAGCGCCTCGTCGAGCATCCGCCGATGGCGCTGCTGGCCCGCCACGGAGCCGCCGAAGCCGAAGATGAGGTCGGCGAACTTCGCCGACGTCGCGATGCCGCGAGGCGAGTTGCCCGCCTGCACGAGCACCGGATGCCGTTGCGGACTCGGCATGCTCGAGAGCGGCCCCTTGACCCGGAAGTACGCTCCCGCGTGATCGATCGGGCTGATGAGCTCGGGGTCGGCGAAGCGCCCGGTCTCGCGGTCCATCACGATCGCCTCGGGGGGCACCGAGTCCCAGAGCGCCTTGCAGACGTCGATGAACTCCTCCATGCGCTCGTAGCGGCGATCGTGCTCGAGCAGTTCGTCGAATCCGTAGTTGGCAGCGTCGGCGAGCCGCGTCGAGGCGACGACGTTGAACGCGATGCGCCCACCGGACACGTGATCGAGCGAGTTCAGCAGTCGCGCCACATAGAACGGATGCATGAACGTCGAGGAATACGTGAGGCCGAACCCGATGCGCTCGGTGACCGCGGCCATCGCGGCGATGAAGGGGCTCATGTCCTGGCGAGGCCACTGCACCCCCCACTCGACGGCGGGCGCGATCGACCCGCGCCAGGTGTCGGGGATGCCGCTGCCGTCGCCGAAGAACAGCAGATCGATGCCGGCGCGCTCGGCGCTGATCGCGAGCTCCTGGAACATGCGCACGTCGGGAAACGTGCGACCGACCCAGGATCCGGGCCGCGCCCACCGGCCCTCGGTGTGGGTGAACGAGAGGTCGTAGGCCAGGTGCATGCCGCTCATCGCACGGCCTCCCATCGTTCGCGCACTTCGTCGACCGTGGCGAGCACGCCGACGTTCAGCGCCAGCTGCTCGAGGGCGTGCGCGTGCAGGTCCACGTCGTACGCGGCGGTCGCATCGGTCGCGACGACGACCGGCCAACCGAGCTGGATCGCGTCGGTCGCGGTGGCGGCGACGCAGCACTCGGTCGTGAGGCCCGCGACGGTCACCCAGCGGACGCCGGATGCCTCGAGTCGAGCGCCGAGGTCGGTGCCGAGGAACCCGCTGTACCCGCGCTTGACGATGCGCGCTTCGCCCTCGCTCGGGCGAAGCCGATACCACTCCGCGCCGGGCGTGCCGATCACGCAGGGCTCGTCGGCCGAGAGCGGCGCATCGAGGTCGCCGGCGCGGAGCCACGCGCTCGCCCGCCATGGCGAGCCGGGATCGGTGCCGAGTTCGACCCAGAACACCGGCACGCCGGCTGCACGCGCGGTATCGACGAGACGCGCCGATGCGTCGACGGCCGCCGCGACGGACCGCCCTGCGGCATCGTCGAGTTCGTAGGGCGCGAGGAACTCGGGGTCGCCGAACGATCGCTGCACGTCGACGACGAGCAGCGCGGCGCCGTCGGCGGTGAGCCCGCCGAGCTGTCGTTCGCGCAGGGCGCTCATGCGGCGATGCTCTCGGACTCGGCCGCTCGCAGCACCGGCAGCACCGACTCCCCGAACACGGGCATGTCCTCGAGATAGTCGGGGAAGATGAGCATGAGCCCGTCGAGCTCGGCGGTCTCGAGCACGGACTGGATGCGCTCGGCGACGGTCGCGGCGTCGCCGGCCACGTACGGCGTCTGGAACGCCTCCTCACCCTTGGCGCCCTCGGCCCACGACAGAGCGCGTTTGTCGTCCCATCCCCACGAGCGGCGCATGTTGCCGAGCGCGGTGCGGTCGAGGCCTTCGCCGTAGCGGATGACTCGTGCCTCCGCCGCGGCATCCGTCTCGTCCTGCACGATCGTGAGCATCGAGTAGGTGCGCACCTCGCGCCCGGCCGCTGCGGCCTTCTCGTGGACGTCGCGCGACAGGTCGCGCATCTCATCGAGGCTCTCGGCGCCGAGGAAGGCGCCGTCCGCGAACGCGGCCTGGAAGGCGCGGCCCTGGGGCGACCTGCCGGCGCTGATGATCGTCGGCCGCGGGTCGGGGTGCGGTCGCGACTCGCAGTCCTCGAGCGTGAAGAACTCACCGTGCATCGTCACCGACGGCTCGCTCCACAGGCGCAGCACGGCGCGCGTCCATTCCTCGGTCATCCGGTAGCGAGCGTCCTTCGACATCTCGGCGTCCCAGATCCCCATCTGCTCGAACTCGTCCGCGTACGCGCCGTTCACGATGTTCATGCCCGCGCGCCCGCGGCTGATCTGCTGGAGCGTGGTGAAGACCTTCGCCGCGAACGCGGGGTGCTGCATGTTCGCGTGCACGGTGGCCCAGATCTTCACGCGCTCGGTGGCCTCGGCGATGCCGGCCATCATCGTCATCGACTCGATGGTCTCGCCCCAGTGGTCGGTCGAGCCGCCGAAACCGCGCCACTTCGCCATCGCCATGACGAAGTCGAGTCCGATCCGCTCGGCGACGAGTGCGACCGAGCGGTTGTAGTCGTAGCTCGCCGGCGGGTACGGGGCCGTGGTCGAGATGAGCCAGCCGCCTGCCGCGTTGGGCAGGAACACGCCGTAGTCCTTGTGCTGCATGGGTCCGTTCCTTCGGTTCGGGGTGGTGCTGGGTGGCCGGGCGGCGGTGGGTCGGGGCTGGGGGCCCGCCGCCCGGCCGGCATGGGAGCCGCGGGTGCGGCCGTCTACGGCGCGGGCCAGACGACCTCGCCGTCGGCCGAGATCGCCTCGACGTACGACGGGTCGAAGAACGCGTTGGCCTCGTCGGCGGTCAGCGGCGTCGTGAGCAGGCCGTAGGTGTCGAGCATCTCGGCAAGTGCGGCGATGTTGTCGGGGTCGATCGCGCCCAGGTCGGCCCCGGCGGGCCGGGTGTCGGCGATGATGCCGACCTCGGTGTTCCAGATCGCGACGTTGTGATCGACGTCGTACCCCTCGCCCGAGATCTCGGCGGCGTAGCCGACGCACTCCTCGGCGTTGTCGGCGCAGTACTCGAACGCGTGGAACGCCGCACGCAGGAAGTCCTCGACCACGGTGGGGTGCTCCGCGGCGAACTCGGGGTTCGCGGCGAGCGCGCCGAGCGATCCGGGCACGCCGTAGTCATACGGACGCCACACGGTCACCTCGTCGCCGGATGCCGCAAGCAGGTTCGGCTCGTTCGAGATGAACCCGGTCAGCGAGTCGACCTGTCCGCGGGGCAGCACGCTCGGGTCGTAGCCGACCGTGACCTGCTGGATGCTGTCGACGTCGACGCCTGCGTTGTCGAGCATGGCGTGGACACCCGAAGGCAGCGCGCCCTTCTGGCCCAGGATGGTGCCGTCGAGTTGGGTGAGGTCGGTGATCTCGGGCCCGGTCATGAGGATCTCGAGTCCCACATTGGAATACGACGAGATGCCGACCAGCTCGATGCCGTTGTCCTGCGCGGCCAGCAGGTCCTGCTGGCTCACGGCCGTGAACTGCACCTGGTCGCTCGCGACGAGCTGCGTGTTCTGGCCGGTGTCACCGGTGCCGGGCTGGATCTCGAGGTCGATGCAGACGTCGTCGAAGTAGCCGAGCTGTTCGGCCGCCAGGATCTCGAGGATGGACGCGGATGCCTGGTACTGGTACCCCGTGAGGTAGGTGATGGTGCCTGCGGCCTGGTTCTCGGCGCAGCGCTCGGCGGAGATCGCACCGCCGACGGCGGTGGCCGGTTCCGCGGCGGCGGCGCATCCGGTCAGTGCGGCGAGGGTGGCGCCGAGGCCGGCGAGGGCGACGGCCGATCGAAGGGCGGAACGCTGGGACATGGGTCCTCCTGGGGGACTCGGAAGGGTGCGGCGATCACCCGCAGGCGCGATGCCTCGGGGTGGATGCTGCGGGGCTGTGAGTGCGGTGCGGTGATGGGTGCGGTGTTGCGGGGGAGGTTGGTGCGCGGACGAGGAACGAGGTCGGGCTGGAGGCGAGGTGGGGCGAGTCAGTCGGCGCGATCGGCGTGCGTGTCGTGCCAGTGCAACGCGCGCCGCTCGACCGCGGTCACGATCGCGAGCAACGCCGTGCCCATGAGCGCGAGGATGAAGATCGACGCGTAGATGACGGACAGCTGGTTGTTGCTGCTGGCGAGGCTGATGGTCGTGCCGAGGCCCTTGGAAGCCCCGGGTGCGAACATCTCGGCCACGACCGCGCCGACGACCGAGAGCGGGAAGACGATGCGCAGGGCGGCGAACAGGTACGGCAGCGCGTTCGGAACGCGCAGGTGCCGGAGCAGTTCGATCCGCGACGCGTGGACGGTGCGGTAGAACTGCAGCACGGGCTGCGGCACCGACCGGAGTCCGACCGACAGGTTGATCAGGATCGGGAAGAAGCAGATCAGAGCGGTCACGATCAGCTTCGGTTCGGGGCCGAAGCCGAACGCGACGACCAGCGCCGGCGCGATCGCGACGAGCGGCGTGACGTTGAGCACGACCGCGACGGGCATGATGGCCCGTTTCACGAGGGGCAGCTCGCTGACGAGCACGGCGAGCACCGATGACGCGACGAAGGCGATCACCAGGCCGAGCAGTGCCTCCTGCAGGGTGATCCACGCGTTCTCGAGGTAGAACAGCGGATTGCCCGTGAGGGTGGCGGCGATCGATCCGAGGTGCGGAAGCAGGTAGGGCATCTGCGTCGCGCCGAGCTCCCAGAGGGCGCCGAGCGCGATGAGCATGACGGTGATCGGCAGCCATCGGCTCGGGCGGAGTGCGGCGGGAAGCGAGCGGCGGCGGGTCCGCGCCGCCGTCGTCGCGGGTGCCGATGCGGCGCGGTCCGCGACGGTGACCGGATCGGAGAGGCCGGGGGTGGCATCGAGCGTGGTCATCTGCGGCTCCTAGGCGGCGTGGGCGGTCGGGCGATCGCGCCATGCGGACTGCAGGCGGTCGCGGATCAGGTCTTCGAAGTGGTGGAAGTCGGCGGTCTTGAGCTGCGCCGCGCCGCGCGGACGCGGCAGGTCGATGTCGATGACGTCGACGATCCGCCCGGGCTTCGGGGCCATGACCACGACGGTGTCGGACAGGCGCACGGCCTCGGTCACCGAGTGGGTGACGAACATCACGGTGGTCGTGATCTCGTCCCACAGGTCGAGCAGCTGCTCCTGCAGGCTCTCGCGGGTGAACTCGTCGAGGGCCGAGAACGGCTCGTCCATCAACAGCACCTCGGGTTGCAGCCCGAGCGCGCGCACGATCGCGACGCGCTGCTGCATCCCGCCCGACAACTGCGCCGGAAGCCGGTGCATCGCCTCGCCGAGGCCGACCTCGCGCAGCAGCCGCGGCAGGTCGGGGGCGGTACGCCCGTCGGGAGCATGGCGGAGCCGCCGCCGACCGGCACCGCGGTTGACGCGCTGCGGAAGCGTGACGTTCTGCAGCACGTCGAGCCAGGGCAGCAGGGCGGGCGTTTGCGGCACGAACCCGACGAGCTTCTGCGCGCAGGCCTCCTCGGGCGATGTCCCGCGGATCTCGACCGTGCCGGAGTCGGCGCGTTCGAGACTCGCGACGAGCCGCAGCAGGGTGGACTTGCCGCACCCCGACGGGCCGATGACGCTGACGAACCGCCCGGCCGGGATCTCGAGGTCGACCCCGTCGAGTGCGACCAGCGCACCCGGCCCGGTGCCGTAGACCTTGCGGGCACCTGCGAGGCGGATGGCGGGCTCGGTGGTGGCGGGTGTGCTCACAGCAGCCTCCTGAATGTTCGGTTGTGGTAGACGAGCGGTTCCTTGCGGTCGAAGACGACGTCGTCGACCGCGATCAGCAGCATGAGGTGATCGCCCGCGGGCCACCGTTGGTCGATCCGCCCGATGAGCGAGGCCATCGCGCCTGCGACGACGGGGAGGTGGGGATGTCGCGGGTCGAGGTCGATGCCGGCGAACTTATCGGCGCCCTTGGTCGCGAACCGGCGCGCGAGCTCCCCTTGACCGTCGGCGAGCACGTTCACGGCGACGTGCTCGGTCTCGGCGAAGGCGCCGTAGCAGGTCGCCGAGTTCGCGAGGAACACCGTCACGAGCGGCGGATCGCTCGACACGGCGGCGAAGCTGTTGGCGGTGAACCCGTGGTGGCCGCCGTCGTGCGTGGTCGTCACGAGCGTCACCGAGGTCGCCATGTGCCCGAGCGCGCGGCGCAGCGGGTTGTCGGGCTCGCTCGAGGTCGATCCCGAAGTCGCTGGCACCGCGACCTGACGGTCCTCGACCACGCTCACGCGATCACCCCCTCGGCGAGGGTCGCCGCGATGAGTCGCCGGCGTGCGTCGACCCAGGCGCCGAACCGCTCGCCGCGCGCGATCGCGTCGGCGACCTCGGACTCGAGCATCGCGAGCCGGCCGAACGGCGTCTCGGCGCCGACCTCGTGCAAGAGGGGCCGGAGGTGGATGTCGGCGACGAGCGTCGTGTGGGCGGGCGAGCCCGCGACCACGAAGGGGATCGCGGCGACGCCCTCGAGGGAACTCGGCCCGTAGCCGTCGAGGAACGCCTTCAGCAGGCCCGTGTACGAGCCCTTGTATGCGGGCGTCGCGACGACGAGCACGCTCGCGGCGGCCACGGTCGCGCGGGCCGCGACGGTGCGCGGGTCGCTCGGGTCGAGCACGGCGCCGCCGAGCTCGGCGAGTTCGACGACGACCGGCTCGGCGATCGCCGCGAGGCCCGAGGCATCCGCGATGCGCTCGGCCAGGTCGACGGCCGCGGCGCTCGTCTTCGACGGGGTTCTCGGGTTGCCCGACAGGACCACGAGTGATGGCATGGAATCCTCCACGATCTCGAACAGCGAATCGATGTCTGGAGAGCGTGCGAGGCGAATCGGTGACGATGTGCCTCACGGAATTCCAACTGGCCTCGAGCGTAGGAAGGCGACGTTTCAGGAGCATCCCCGACGCGTTTCATTCCTGTGAACTCCCGGCCGGATGCCCCGCGACCGCCCAGTCGGGCATCGTCGACCCGAACAGACCGCTGAGGGACGCGTCGTCGTGGAAGACGACCACGTCGATGCCGAGGTCGGCACACGCAAGGGTGACCCAGTTCGACGGGGTGAACGCCTGGGTCGCAGTGCCGCTCACGCACAGCGCGAGCCGCGCGTCGGGCAGCAGTCGACCGAGCCAGGCGAGCTTGAACAGGTTCGCGCTCACCCGATTGCGGTGCACCGACTTGAACTCGCCCTGGTTGGCGACGAACTGCGCGAAGAAGCGGCCTCCGGGATCAGCCGCCTCGACCTCGAAGCGGGTGCCGCCCTCGATCGTGATCGTGACGGGCACGAGCGCGGAGCCGAGCGATGCCGAGAGCGACCCCAGCATCGCGTGCTCGGTGCTGTCGGGCGCGAACCGCAGCCGCGCCGTCTCGATGTCCATGCGTCGCGACCGGGCCTCCATGTCGGCAGCGTAGGCAGGCCGTGTTTCCGAGCGGTTTCCGTCGTGTGCACGACGACGGATGGTCGCTCACCCCAGCTCGACGAACTCGGTGAGGTCGTCGTCGGGCAGCACGTCGGCCACGGCCGACACCTCGACCGAGTCGAGCACCACGGCACCGCCGTAGGAGCTCAGGAACGCCGTGTCGGCCGCGTCGCGCCCGGTCGAGATGCGCACCAGCGTCGAGCGCGGTGCGAGCGCCGTGGCATCCACGACGCGCCAGGCGCCGTCGACGTGGGCCTCGGCCACCGCGTGGAAGTCCATCGGGTCGAGCCCGGGCGCGTACACCGCGGCGAGCCGGGCCGGTACGCCGAGCGCGCGCAGCAGCGCGATCACGAGGTGCGCGTAGTCGCGGCACACGCCCTGCCGTGAGAGCAGGGTCTGCACGGCGCCGTCGGTGGGCCCGCTCGATCCGGGCACGTACGCGAGGCGCGTGCCGACCCACGACGAGACGCCGTCGAGCAGCGCGGCACCCTCGAGTCCGCCGAACTCGGCGGCGGCGGTCGCGGCCAGCGTGTCGGATTCGCAGTATCGACTCGGGCGCAGGTAGGCGAGCAGGTCGACCTCGGATGCCACGGCCGGCGCCGCTCGGCCGTCGACGGTCGCCGTGTACGAGACGGTCAGCTCCCCGGGTGACGCGTCGACGACGTGGATGCGGCTGCCCGTGGCATCCGTCAGTTCGGTCGCGGCGACCGGCCGACCTGCCGACCGCAGCTCGAGACGCTCGACGGATGCCTCGCCTGAGACCGCGACCATGAAGGCGAGCCGCGCGGGCTCGGCCACGCGCAGCACGAGTTCGGCGGAGACGTGTCGTTGCATGGCGAACCCCGGTTCGTCGTCATCGGGTGGAGCCGTGCCGAACGGCACCGCACCAGTCTCGCGGTCGGAGACGCGGCGCGCCATGGGTCGGTCGTTCGCATCGGCCGGATGACCCGTCGAGTGCCGCACGACTGCGCATCGCTGGCGACACCTGGCGGCGGCGCGACTCCGACTCCCTGACCTGGCGTTGCGCGGGACCCGTACCCCGGAAGGGGGCGCGCCGGCGCGTAGCCCTGAGGCGGATCCGCTGAATAGTCTGTGATTCGATTGGGGGTCGGATGGAGATCAGAGGCGTTCGAAGCCCCGGCAAGGCCGCCATCGGTGCGCTCCTGTTCGTGTTCGCTCTCGTCCTCTTCGGTTTCGCCATCAGCCCGAGTGCACCACCTCCCACCAACTCACGCGTCATCGCGGCTGGTTTTCCGGTGGGCAGCGCGGTCTCTCAGCTGTTCGTCTGGGGTGAGCACCTCGACCCGATCAGGCGACACAACGCGCGCGACGTGGACCCCGAGGCCGAGCGGGTGTTCCGACTCCACGTCGTGGTCTCCCAGTCTCCGGTGGGCGAGCCGCCGATCGCGAGCAGCCTCTACCTCGTCGGCATCACGTCGGACCAGGTGTTCCGTTGCGGAGACGCCGACGAGAATACGCCCGCGCCCGTGTACACCCAGACGGAGTTCGATCTCATCGAGCCGGTCGCCCAGCGCGCGGTGCTCGACTACTTCACCGATCCCGAACGGCACGGCGACGTCATCGACTCGCCGTCATGGGATGCCGGGGAGTCCATCTCAGATGACGACGCCAAGAAGGCGGCCCGGCGAGCGAGCATCGTGAAGGTCACGGGAACCCCCGTCGCAGCCACCGTGACCGCCGACGGGGGCGAGAAACAGGTCGTTCGTCAGCGCTACTCCTGCGACCTCGCCGCTGAGATCGCGTGGTCGGTGGACGGCTTCTGGCCGCTGCCCGACCGGCGCATCTACTACCAGTTCCCCGCGATCAGCGCACGATCCGAGGGCGTCGCCGACCGCACCTACGTCGAGGTTTCGAGCCAGCACCTGTTCGACCGGAAGATCGGGGAGTTCGCTGTGCGATCCGAACTCGGGCAGTCGGCACGGGACAACGGCCAGCTCTACCTCGACACGAGTTCGAACGGCACCGAGGCGGGCGAGGCCGGGCAGCAACTGCGCCGGGTGGCGGTCGAGTTCACGCCGCAGGCCTGGACGACGGCGACGCAGGCCGCCCTGTTCCTCGCAGGAATCCTGGCGTCTCTCGCCACGACGCTCATCGTGGGCGGCCTGTCGCCGCTGCGGCTCCACGTCACGTAGCGGCCTGCGAGCCCACTGCGGAAAGTCCGGAGACCGTCACCGGCTTCCCGAGAGCACACATCAGTCGGCGCGGTCTTGTCGGGAGTGAGCTCGCCCGGTCGGCCCTCGAGGTTGACGCGACGCGGGCGCCGTCTCCCCCTGGAGCACAGTGTCCACCGAGCAGCCGGCGGGCAGAAGCAGACACGCGCCCGCCGCTTCCCGACCCAGGATCAGCCCTCGGTCCAGAACCCGACGATCAGCTCGGCGACCGCCTCCGGCTGTTCCAGCGAGACGAGCGTGCTCGCCCCGGCGATGTCCGCCCGTTTCGCTTCGGCGATGAGGGTGGCAGCGGCATCTGCACCTTCGCTCGTCCACTCGGCTCGCTCCGTGCCGTGCACGATCAGTGTCGGCACCCCGATGTCGGGCAACTCCGTACCCCGGAAGGGGGCGCGCCGGAGGGCCGGTAGGCGTCGAGGCTGCCGCGGAGCTCGCCGAGGCGTATCCCCGAACGCAGGTCACGCTCATCGCTCCGCGAGGAGTGCTGCCGGCCTGGCGTCCTGCCGCGAGTCGGCGGATCGAAAGGGAACTGCGACGACTCGGCGTCGCGGAGATCGTGCGCGACCGTGTCACGGCCGGGACCGAGCACGGCGTCGAGACCCTCCGAAACGTTCGGCACCGAGGCGAGATCGTGCTCTGGGCGAACCCGATCACCCGCACTCGTCGAAGGTTGCCAGGAAGCGAGGGCGCTATCGGTTTCGCGACCGGCCCAGATCGCGGTGCGGGCGCCGATCGTCGTTCATGAGTCGCGTGAAGGCGTCGCGGGACGGTCCTGCACGGGCAGCAGCGCCCGGATGAGCATCTCCGCCAGCCATTGCTCGTAACGATCCCACGACCACTTGCGCTGTCCGGTGAGTTTGAAGCCGATCTCCCAGCTCATGATCGACCAGAGGGTATCTGTCGCGTCCTCGGTGTTCAGCCCGGGGCGCAATTCGAATCGGTCGGTCAGCCTGCCGACGAGGTATTCGGCGCCCGCGAACCGCTGGCGCTCGATGATCCGGGCCAGCTTGCCGACGTCGGGGATGCCCGACTCCCCGAGGATGACCGCGACGATCGGAGCCGTCCGCGAGACGGTCGCCGCGCCGATCGCTGCGTAGCGCGCGAGCATTTCGGCCGCGGTCGGCGCATCGAGCATCGCCAGGTACGCCGGGCTGTCACGGAGCGGCTGTTCGTCGTCCCCGCGGATGGCGAGGGTGTAGGCCGCCGCGAGCAACGCCCGCTTGTTCCCGAAGCCGTTGTAGACGGTCTGCGCGCTGACTCCGGCGCGCTCGGCGATCGCCGTGACGGTGGTTCCCGAGTAGCCGAGCTCACTGAAGGCGTCGAGCGCCGCCCGCACGATCCGCGCCTTGCCGAGGGCTGCCTGATCGGCCCGCAACGTGCTCCGGTAGCCCTGCGTTGACATATCACTCCTCTTAGGGTCATGCTATTTTGACTTGAGTAACACTACAAACTCGATCGTTTGACTCAAGCGAATGTTCGAATTCAAGCACAGGAGCAACCATGAAGAGCCGATCGACACTCGCCGCGCCGGAGCGGCCGACGTCCGGAACGGTCACCGTGAACGGCACGACGCTGTACTACGAACGACGGGGAAACGGGGCTCCCCTCCTTCTCGTCCACGGCGCGGGAGAGGATGCGGGCATGCTCGCCGACCAGGCCGCCGGATTCGCCGCAGTCGGCTACGACGTCGTCACCTACGATCGCCGCGGAACCGGTGCATCCGGTCGCGAGGATTGGCCCGAAGCCGGCGCGGCCCAGCATGCCGACGACGCGCACGCGCTCCTCGGCGCACTGGACCTCGGGCCCACGACCGTCGTCGGACTCAGCTCGGGCGGCGTCATCGGGCTCTCGCTCGCGGAGCGCCACCCCGAGACGGTCGCACGGTTGATCGCGTGGGAGCCGCCGGCGGTTGGAGTGGTCTTCGGGGGTGCCGCGATGACCGCGGAGGTCATGGCGCCGATCGAAGCACACTTGGCCGAGCATCCCGGCGACTACATCGGAGCACAGGCGATCCTGCTGACCTACGTCCTCGGGTTCCCGGTCACGACAGACGATCCCGCGTTCGAGCCCGCTCGAAGGAACGCCGAGTCGATGATCCGCGACGACCCGACGATCACGCTCCAGCCTTTCGACGCCGGATCCTTCGTGGGCCGCGATATCACGCTCGCCATCGGAGACCAGCCGAACGGCATTGTGGCCGCAGCATCCGACTCGCTCCAGGCCTTGGGCGATCTCAAGCTCGTGCAGGTCGCCGCCCGGCACAACGTGTACTTCGAAGACCCGCGCGTACTCGCGGGAATCGTGGGCGAGCCACGCTGATCGCCGACTGGACCCGATGAACCGAGAGGACACCATGACCATCACGACGGAGCACCACCTCGCGCCGGCGAACTCGCCGAGCGACCGGGGAGCCGTCCTTCGCGCGACGCGCCTGTTCACGGATGACACGGGACGCGCACGCTTCGAGGATGTCGAGCTGACGATGCTTCCCGACCCGCCCCCGCCCGACGGCACCGCCACGTCGATGCCGATTGCCGCCTCGGCCGTCTTGTTCGCTCGAGCGGGCGCCGACACCGGCCACGAGGAGCGGCCCGAGAAGGGGCGCCAGCTCGCCATAGGCCTGGCGGGTTCGGTGCGGATCACCGCGTCCGGTGAGGTACGCGATTTCGGACCGGGCACGGTCCTGCTCATCGAGGATACGACCGGCAGCGGCCACTCCGCCGAATCCGCCGAGGGTTTCCTCGCTGCGGTGGTGATGCTGCCCGAAGACGACGCGCTGCCCGAATACCTGATCTAGGGACAACGAGCACCCCAACCGCTCTGCCCGTCACGAGAAAGGAAGAGACGCAGAAATGACTGCAACCGCAGAGAGAGCCGCCGTGCTCGATATCGCCGAGCGCTCCATCCAGGGAGTCATCGGGAACGACAGCGACGAGCTGCACGCTGTTGTTCATCCCCGAGCGGTGAACCGCGAAGCGCGCACCGAACCGCCCGCGGCCCGAGGCCGTGGCCCGCGAGCCTTCGCGGCGACGGGATCCTGGCTCGCGGCGGCATTCGATGAGCTCACGTGGGCGACGGAAGAGCACGTCATCGAGGGGGACCTGGTCGTCACCTCTGGCCGCCTGTCCGGCCGCCACACCGGCGATTTCGTCGTCTGGACCCCGGATGGGACCGTCGAGCGGGCCTTCGCCCCCACCGGGCGCATCTTCAGTGTGCGGCAGGCTCATTTCCAGCGCGTGCTCGACGGACTCGTCGTCGAGCACTGGGCGGTGCGGGACGACCAGGGCATGGCCATGCAACTCGGCTGGATACCGCCGACGATCGGCTATCTCGTCCGCTGCCAGCGCGCCACCATGCGCGCCCGGCGGGAGGCGGCGAGGTCTGGCAAGGCCTCCAGTTGACGATATTCCTCGCATCCGTCCTCTGGGGCCTGGCCCTGGGGCTGCTGCTCTCTGCGGTCGTCGTCGGTGCGGGGCTCGTCGCCCAGGACTTCGCGCTGCACGACTATCCTCCGGCGATCCGCGAAAGGTATGGCCGTCCGCGGAGCGCACGTGGAAGGCGCGTCGCGAGAGTGGCGGTCATACTCATCGGGACCGTGCTGATCGGATGCCTCGTCGGCTGCCTGCTCACGACACGATGGATCAGCGGCGCACCACTGGACTTCGTCGTCGCCTCGCTCAGTGCCGGGATCGCGCTGCTCACATACAACGTCTGGGACTTCGTCGTCCTCGACGTCCTCGTCTTCATGCTGTGGACGCCTGCACTGGTCGTGCTGCCCGGCACCGAGGGCATGCCCGAGTACCGCGATTGGGTCTTCCACGCGATCGGTTTCGCGCGCGGTCTCGTCGTCGTCATCGTCGGCGCCGTGCTGGCGGGTGCGGCGGCCGTCGGAGTCGAGGCTGTTGCCGCGATGGTGGCGTAGCGGGCGTCGAGTGTTCGCGAGAGACATCCGCACTTGACAAACATCCGTTCGCGCGAATACTTAAGCACATGGTTAACCATTTCGAGCGACTCGACCGGGTGTTCCACGCCCTGGCCGATCCGAGTCGGCGCACCATCGTCGACCGGTTGAGCCGCGGACCGGCCTCGGTCTCACAGCTCGCCGAACCGCTCGACATGTCCCTGCCCGCCGTCATGCAGCACCTCGCGGTGCTCGAGGCGAGCGGACTCGTCCGCACCGAGAAGCTCGGCCGCGTGCGCACCTGCACGCTCGAGTCCGACGTGCTGAGCGCCGCCGAAGCGTGGATCCACGAGCGACGCACCGACTGGGTGCGCCGGCTCGACCGCCTCGGCGAACTGCTCGACGGCGACGGCGACAACGGCCGCCGACCGACCACGGACCCCACGGGCCCCACCGACCCCACCGACCCCACCGCTCCGAAGGAGCCATCATGACCGACCTGCAGCAGGACACCGATGCGCGCCTGCACCACGCCCTCCACTCGCTCGCCGAGACCGCGATCGCCGCGGGCACCGAGACCGGCGTGCAGCTCACCGTCTTCCGCGACGGGCGACTCGTCGCCGATGTCGCCGCCGGCACCGCCGAACCGCGCGGCGCCCGGCCCGTGACCCCCGACACGCTCGTCTACTCGGCCTCGACCGGCAAGGCCGTGGCCTCGACGGTCGCGCACGTGCTCGTCGAGCGCGGGCTGTTCGAGCTCGACACGCCGCTCGTCGAGTTCTGGCCCGAGTTCGGCGCGCACGGCAAGCAGGGCATCACGCTGCGGCACGTGCTCACGCACTCGGCGGGGCTGCCCGCGCTGCCGCTCGACATCACCGTCGAACAGCTCACCGACTGGGAGTGGATGTCGGCCATGCTCGCCGGCGCCGAACCCCGCTGGGCGCCCGGCGAGCGGGTCGGCTACCACGCCGGCACGTTCGGGCACCTGGTCGGCGAGTTCGTGCGGCGTGCGACGGGCCGCCCGATCTCGCAGGTGCTCGCCGACGAGGTCGCCGGCCCGCTCGGCATCGCCGACGAGCTCTACTTCGGCGTCCCCGATCGCGAACTCCCCCGCGTCGCGACGCTCGAGAACGACCCGCAGGGCCACGCGATCTTCACCTCGCTGCCCGACCAGTTCCCACTGTTCCAGGCGGCACCGCGTCAGGTCGTGCCCGATGCGGTGTTCGGCAACCGGGCCGACGTGCTCACGAGCGACCTGCCCTACCAGGGCACGATGACCGCCCGCGCGCTCGCGCGCATGTACGCGGCGCTGGTCGGCGAGGTCGACGGCGTGCGGCTGGTCTCCCCCGACCGGCTCGCCGCGCTCGCGGCGCCCGCCCTGCCGGGCGCCATCGACGAGGTCACGGGGGCTCCCGCGATCTGGTCGGTCGGGTACGCGGCCGCATGGCCGCCCGCGAGCGGGTCGGATGCCTCGGGCGACGCGGGTGTCCTCCGCGACGTCGCTCCGGGGCATCCGACCTCCTTCGGCATGGGCGGAATCGGCGGCAGCGGCGGGTGGGCCGACCCGGTCACACGCGTCGCCGTCGCGGTCACGAAGACCCGGTTCAACCCGGTCGACGCGAGCCTGATGCAGCAGGTGACCGACCTCGTCAGGGGGTGGGAGTCATGACCGAGACGGCCCAGGCCACGACCGCACCGCCGCTTGCGACCCGCCGCGAATGGATCGGGCTCGCCGTGCTCGCGCTGCCGACGCTGCTGCTCGCGATCGACGGGAGCGTGCTGTTCCTCGCGCTGCCGACCCTCAGCGCCGACCTCGACGTCGACGCGACCCAGCAGCTCTGGATCCTCGACATCTACTCGTTCCTGATCGCCGGCCTGCTCGTCACGATGGGCACCCTCGGCGACCGCATCGGGCGCCGCCGCCTGCTGCTCATCGGCGGGTCGGCGTTCGCCGCGGCATCCGTCATCGCCGCCTTCTCGGTGAGCGTCGAGATGCTGATCGTCGCACGTGCGCTGCTCGGCATCGCGGGCGCGACGCTCGCGCCCTCGACGATGGCGCTCATCCGCAACATGTTCCGCGACCCCCGGCAGATGGCCATCGCGATCGGCGTCTGGTTCACGTGCTTCATGGGCGGCATGCTGCTGGGGCCGATCGTCGGCGGCCTGCTGCTCGAGCACTTCTGGTGGGGTTCGACGTTCCTGCTCGGCGTGCCGTTCATGGTGCTGCTCGTCGTGCTCGGGCCGATCTTCCTGCCCGAGTACCGGGCCGCCGACCCCGGCCGCATCGACCTCGTCAGCGTGGCGCTGTCGCTCGCCGCGATCCTGCCGGTCGTGTGGGGGCTGAAGGAGCTCGCCCGCACCGGATGGGAGGGCACGCCCGTCGCCGCGATCGCGATCGGCGGTGCGATGGCCGCGCTCTTCGTGCGACGTCAGTCGCGCCTCGCCGACCCGCTGCTCGACCTGACGCTGTTCCGCAACCGGGTGTTCGGCACCTCGCTCGTGCTGCTGCTCGTGACCGCGGTGATCATGTCGGGCGTCTCGCTGCTGCTGGCGCTGTTCCTGCAGTCGGCGCTCGGGCTCTCACCGCTGACCGCCGGGCTCTGGCTGCTGCCCCAGGCGGTGGCCATGATCATCGGCTTCCAGGTGCCCGGCGTGCTCGCCCGCTGGTTCGCGCCGCCGGTCATCGTCACACTGGGGCTCGCGATCGCGGCAGTCGGGTTCGCGGTGCTGACCCAGGCCGGTCAGGTGGATGGTCCGGGCCTGGCGATCACCGGCTTCGTGATCGGATGCTTCGGCATCTCGCTGCCGATGACCGTGCTCACCACGCTCATGCTCGGATCCGTTCCGCCCGACAAGGCCGGCGCCGCGTCCGCCGTGAACGAGACCAGCAGCGAGTTCGGCATCGCGCTCGGCATCGCGAGCCTCGGCAGTCTCGCCGCCGTCATCTCCCGCGGTGAGCTCGCCACCTCGCTCGCGCCGTACGTGCCGGTTCCGGTGCCAGAGCACGCTGCCGAGGCAGCAGGCACCGGCATCACCGCAGCCGTCGACACCGCGGCGAGCCTGCCCGGCGAGGCTTCCGAGCTGCTCCTCGAACTCGCGCGCGCCGCCTTCACCAGCGGGCTCGCCATCACCGCCGGATTCGCGGCACTCGTGTTCCTCGCGCTCGCGACGCTCGCAGCGATCATGCTGCGCGAGCGGCGAGCCGGTGAGGCATCCGAAACCCCCGACTCGCAGACCGTCGAGACCCGACCCACCACCGAAGGAGAACTCCGATGACCGACCACGCCGTACTGCACTCGTCCTTCACGCTCGAGCGCACCTACCCGCACCCGCCCGCCCGAGTCTTCGCCGCGCTCGCCGATCGCGACCAGAAGGCGAAGTGGTTCGGCGGCGCCGGCGACCCCGACACGACCTGGGAGTTCGACTTCCGCGAGGGCGGACGCGAGCTCCAGCACGGGCCGTTCGAAGGGCGCATGTCGACCTACGACGCGATCTACCACGACATCGTCGACGACGAGCGCGTCGTCTACAGCTACACCATGGTGATCGACGGCACCCGCCTGTCGGCGTCGCTCGCCACCTTCGAGCTCTCGCCGACCGACGACGGCGGAACGCACCTGACCCTCACCGAGCAGGGCGCGTACTTCGACGATGTCGACGACCCGGCCGAACGCGAACGCGGAACCGCCGAGCTGCTCGACCTGCTGGGTGCAACGCTCGCCGACTGACCCGCCAGGGTCGGGCGGGAATCCCGTCCGACACGCGACGACGGCCCGGGCGCATCGCCCGGGCCGTCGTTCGTGCGGGGTGCCTAGCCCTGCGCGCGGCGACCGCGGAGCGCGGCGACGGCCATCGCGAGCGCGCCGAGCAGCAGGGCGATGCCGCCCGCCGCCACGGGCGCGGCGATCTCGGCGCCGGTGCTCGCGAGCTCGGCGGTGCGCTCAGCCGCCGTGGCGGCCCTCGCGACGGGGGTCGAGGTCGTCGCGGCCGGCGTCGAGTTGCCGCCCTGCGTGCCGGCATTCTCGGCAGCGGGGCCGGAGTCGCCGAGCTGCGGCTCGTCGCCGCCGGCACCCTCGCCCGAGCCGTCCGTCTCGCCCGAGTCATCCGCCTGCTCGACCGGCAGGGTGTCGTCGACGTCGCCGCCCTCATCGCCGGTGCCCGACTCGCCGTTCTCGCCCGAACCGGAACCGGGGTTCTCAGGTTCGATGACGACCGGCGCACCCGGCCCCTCGACCTCGCCCGTCTGCTCGGCCACGGCGAAGTTCAGCACGACGACCGTCACGTTGCCCGCGGCATCCTCGGCGCCCGCCTTGATCGTGTAGTCACCGGGGGCGTAGTCGGTCGGCAGCGCGAATGTGTGCGCGTACGAGGTCACGCCGAGCCCGCGCGGACTCGTCTGCGGGGTGAGCAGCGTGCCGTCGGCGCCGTACACGTTGGCGGCCAGGTAGTTCAGCCCGTGGTTGTCGGTGCCCTCGACGAGCACGGTGGTGCCGTCTTCCGAGAGGCTCGCCGAAACGCCCGGCTTGGCGGTGTCGACCGTGAGCTGGCGGGTCACGGTGTGCGACAGGCCGGCGAGGTCCTTCACGCTGGCGCGGATCGTGTACACCCCGTCGGCGAGGCCGGTCGGCAGGGTGAACGCGTCGTTCCACGACGTCGTGCCGCCGATCTTCGCCGAACCGAGGTTCTTCACCATCGTCGAGTTGGCCGCGTCGTACAGGTTCACGCCCACCGACGCGAGACCTGCGTTGTCGGTCGCCGACAGCGCGACCGAGCCGACGTTCGCCGGCTTGAACGTCGACCCTTCGGTCGGCGTGTCGATCGAGAGCACGGGACGGGTGTTGTCGACCGTGAACCGGCGGGTCACGGTGTGCGAGTTGCCCGCGAGGTCCTTAAGGCTTGCGCGCACGGTGTACACGCCCTCGGCCAGGTTCGTCGGCAGGGCGAACGAGCCCGACCACGTGGTGCCGCCCGCGATCTTCGCCGAACCGAGGTTCTTCACCATCGTCGAGTTGGCCGCGTCGTAGAGGTTCGCGGCCACGGACTCGAGACCCACGGTGTCGGTCGCCGACAGCATGACCGAGCCGACGTACGCCGAACGGAAAACCGATTCCTCGTCGGGCGTGTCGATCGACAGCACCGGGCGCGTGACATCGATGGTGAACGTGAGCGTCGCGGTCTGCGAGAGGCCCGAGACATCCTTCGCGCTGGCCCGCAGCGTGTACACGCCGGGTTCCAGGGTCTTCGGCAACGCGAACGAACCGTTCCACGAGCGGTCGCCGCCGATCTTCGACGCCGAGCCCAGGTTCTTGAGGAGCTGCGAGTTGCCCGCGTCGTACAGGTTCACGGCGACCGACGTGAGCCCGACGTTGTCGCTCGCCGACAGCTCGACCGAGCCGACGTTCGCCGGCCGGAACGCCGAGCCGGCAGTGGGCGAGTCGATCGACAGCGAGGGGCGGGTGGTGTCGGTCGTGTCGGCGAAGGCCGCGGCCGGGGTGAGGGTGCACGCGACGAGCGTCGCTGCAGCCGCGGCGGTGAGGGCACCGGTGGTGCGTCGGGTCATGGGGAGTTCCTCGGGGTTCATGTGCGCACTGCGGGATGCCGTGCGACTCGAGCAGCGTTTCCCCCCGGACGCGGCGACCGTTGCCGATCTCGACTCACGCTAACAGCGGGCGACCGGCCGATTCGGACGAACTGTGGCCCCTCTTCGCGGGCCATGCGTGTGCATGCATCGCCCGTGGCGGTCGCCCGCCGCGAGCGCCGTCGGCGGCTCTCGTCGTCAGCCCCCGAGCAGCCCCCGCCGCGCGAGGCTCGCGAAGAGGTCGGCGATGCCGAACTCCCACGGCTCGACGACCTCGCTGCGGTCGACGCGGTTGGCGAGGCATCCGAGCCGCGGTTCCGAGATGCGCACGACGTCGCCGACCTCGTGGGTGAAGCCGTGCCCGGCCTCGCCGCGATCGACGACCGGGGCGAACAGGGTGCCGAGATAGAGCACGAATCCATCGGGATACCGGTGATGGGCGCCGATCGCCTGCCCGACGAGCTCGGTCGGGTCGCGGCTGATCTCAGCGAGCGGGCTGGTCGCCGACAGCGCGAACCCGTCGGGGCCGTCGAGGTCGAGGGTGACTACGGCACCACGCACGTCGTCGAGCGAGTACGCGTCGTCGAACAGCCGCAGGAACGGCCCCACCGCCGCCGACGCATTGTTGTCCTTCGCCTTGCCGAGCAGCAGCGCCGACCGCCCCTCGACGTCGCGCAGGTTGACGTCGTTGCCGAGCGTCGCGCCCACGATCGCACCACGCGAGCTGACCGCGAGCACGAGCTCGGGTTCGGGGTTGTTCCAGCTCGACGCCGACGCGACGCCGACGTCGACGCCCGTGCCGACCGACGAGAGCACGGGCGCTTTCGTGAACAGCTCGGCGTCGGGACCGATTCCGACCTCGAGGTACTGGCTCCACAGGCCGCGGGCGACGAGCAGCTCTTTCAGGCGCATCGCCTCGGGCGAGCCGGGCACGAGGTCGGCGAGGCTGCCGCCGACGGCGGCGATCACGTCGGCGCGGATCGCCGCGGCCTGATCCTGGTCTCCGCCCGCGCGCTCCTCGATCACGCGCTCGATCATCGACACCGGGAACGTGACGCCCGCGGCCTTCACCACGTGCAGGTCGATCGGGGAGAGCAGCCACGGCTGCCCCCGATCGCGCTGACTCGGAGCGGTGTTCGCGAGGGTCTCGGCGAGCGCGGCGACGACAGGCCCGTCGGCGGCCGCGAGCGCGGCGGCGGGGTCGTCATGCTCGGTGAGCTCGCGAACCGTGGGGAACGTCTCGGTCACGTCGACCAGGTCGGTGCCGCGCACCGCGACCACGCTCGGGCCGCCCGCGGCCGGGTCCCAGACGCGCCCGACGAGCAGGGCTGCCGCGGCATCGTCGGGAAGCGTCGCCTCGGCCGTCGTGTACGGATGCTCCATCAGGATGCTCCTCTCCGCGGCGAGCCTAGCGAGCGCGTCTCGAGACGCGGCGCACCTCACCGGGTCTCGAGACGGGCGCCGGCGGCCTGCTCGACCAGCCGAGCCGGCGGCGCGTCACGCCGTGCGCAGGCGGCGCTGGTAGGCGGCGTGCCGGGCGTCGAGTCGCGCGATGCGCTCGCGCAGCCCGACGAGCAGCGCACCGGCACGCGAGCGGTCGCCCACGGTGAGCGCACCGGCCGCGGCGAGCCGCGACGCGCGCGCCGCGAGCGCCTCGGCCCGGTCGACGGTGTCGCGCCGCCACTCG
This sequence comes from Agromyces intestinalis, assembly GCF_008365295.1. Lineage (NCBI taxonomy): Bacteria > Bacillati > Actinomycetota > Actinomycetes > Micrococcales > Microbacteriaceae > Agromyces > Agromyces intestinalis. Next base: position 2,452,826 of record NZ_CP043505.1, on the reverse strand, counting down.
CGGTACGGCGCCTCGGGGCGGCAGGCGAGCCGGTCGAAGCGGTCGTCGATGATCGCGAGGCGCAGCTCGAGCGCCAGCACGTCGGCGAGCAGGCGCCGCCGCTCGGCGGCGAGGATCGGGTCGGCCGGCGGACGCGCCGCACCGGCGACCGAACGCATCGCGACGTGGGACCGGGCGGGGATGGTGATGGGGTCGGAACTCATGTCGACTCCTCGGGGACTCCGGGACATCCCGAAGATCACGACCGTACGCACCCCCTCCGACATCGCCTGCCGGAAGGGTCCGACGGCCGCGGGGGAACTGCGGCCGCCGGACGGCTGAGAGGGACCCCGGGCGCCGGGCGGAAGGGGATGCCGAAAGGAAGTGCCACGGCGCCGCATCCGGCGGTGGATGCATCGGGGTCGGAATCGGCCGGATTCGCCATCGCAGGGTGTTGGTGTCGACGTCGCGGCCTGCAGCCAGACTATCGACGGGGGGTGGGTGTCGACTGGGCGTGGACTGCGTGAACCCTTGAGGATGTCTGGGCGAATGCCGAGCACAGCGCAGCGCAGCCGCGCCTACGTCGCGCCGCTCATGCCGCCGCCCAGTCCCCCAGCTGGCGCCGCTCGACCACCGAATCGAGGTCGTCGCCGAACACGAAGGTCGCCTCGATGCCGCCACCGCGCAGTACCCCCGGCAGCCAGTGCTGCGCGTCATCCCACATCAGGTCGAAGGGCACGTCGTCGAGGGTGATCCAGCGAGGGATGAGCTCGCGCGATTCGCGCGGCTCACCGGCGAACCGTCGGCAGCGGAACACGAGCGACTGCTGGCTCCACGCCGGCTTCGCGGGGAACAGGTAGTCGAGCGTGCCGACGTGCTCCAGATCGCGTTCGTCGACGATCAGCCCGACCTCTTCGCGCACCTCGCGCACCGCGGCCTGCCGGGGGGTCTCACCGGGCTCGATCTTGCCGCCCGGGCCGACGTGCTTGCCGACCCCCAGCCCGACCCGCTTCACCCCGAGCAGCACCTCGGTCGCGCCGCCGCGTTCGCGGAGGAGGTACACCACGCACACCTGAGGCAGTGCCATGCCGCCATGGTAGGCGACCCAGCGTCCACCCTGCGGCCGGGCGCGCGGGGCGCTCGTCTCGCGCGAAAACAGGATCAGACGCGCCAAGGGTCGCACAGAAGACGGATGACCCGGCTCATCCTGTTTTCTCGGACGGGTCGGGAGCCCAGCACGACGGGACCGGCGGACTCGGCCCCTACGCGAGCACCGCGTGGGGCGGGGTCGCCACGTCGCCGACGATCGCCTCGGCCGGGTCGGTGCCGAGTTCGACGATGCGGTTCGCCGCGTCGACGTGCACGATCGCCGGCGCGAATTCCGCGGCATCCGCCGCGTCGAGCGACGCCCACGAGATCAGGATGACCAGGTCGCCCACCGCGACCAGCCGCGCGGCCGCGCCGTTCACGCCGATGACGCCCGAGCCGCGCTCGCCCGCGATCGTGTAGGTGTCGAATCGGGCGCCGTTCGCGATGTTCACGACCGAGACGAGCTCGCCCGGCAGGATGTCGGCCGCGTCGAGCAGATCCTGGTCGACGGTGATCGAGCCGACGTAGTGCAGGTCGGCGTGCGTCACGGTCGCCCGGTGGATCTTCGACTTCAGCATGGTTCGACGGAACGACGGCATCGTTCCATCCTGCCCGATGCCGCAGCACGGCCGGTCTGGGAGGATCGGCGCATGGACGAGGCATCCGAGGCATCCGGCGCTCCCGAGGCATCCGGCGCTCCCGAGGCATCCGGCGCTCCCGAAGCATCCGTGATCGCGCCCGTCGGCGACCTGCCCGCCGGGGTCGCGCTGCGCCGCCCGACCGAGCGCGACCACGCGGCGGTCGTCGGCGTCATCACCGAGTGGTGGGGGCTGCCGGGCACCAGCCACCTGCCGTTGCTGATGCCGCGGCTGTTCTTCCAGCACTTCTCGGACACGAGCTTCATCGCGACGGATGCCTCGGGGCTGGCGGGGTTCCTCATCGGATTCCGTTCGAGCGCGCAACCGGGGGTCGCGTACATCCACTTCGTCGGCGTGCGGCCCGACCTGCGCGGGGCCGGGCTCGCGCGCACGCTCTACGAGACGTTCTTCGCCGAGGCGCGCGCCGCGGGCGGCCACCGCGTCGACGCGATCACCGGGCCGGGCAACCGCCGATCGCAGGAGTTCCACGCCGCGATGGGGTTCACTGCGACCGGCGACATGGAGGTCGACGGCGTCCTCGCGTGGCGCGACTACGACGGGCCGGGCGAGCATCGCGTCGCGTTCACGCGGGCGATCTGACGCCGCCCGCAACGCATCTCACCGGGTCTCCGAACACGTCCGCTAGGCTCGCACGCAGTGACACGGGGTGCCGCGACCGCGCGGCTGAGATCACACCCGTCGAACCTGATCTAGCTCGTACTAGCGAAGGGATGTCGCGATGCAGACGCGCGCACTCACCGACCCTGCCCACCTGACCGCCGCGAGCGTCGAGCTGCTCGACCGCGTGCGATCCACGACCCCACTGGTGCACTGCATCACGAACAGCGTGGTGACGAATTTCACCGCGAACGTGCTGCTCGCGCTCGGCGCCGCTCCGGCGATGGTCGACATCACCGACGAGTCGGGCCTGTTCGCCGGCGTCGCCGGCGGTCTGCTCGTCAACCTCGGCACTCCGACGCCCGAGCAGCGTGCGGCCGCCCGCGAAGCGGTCGCGGGCGCGAACGCGGCGGGCACGCCGTGGGTGCTCGACCCCGTCGCGATCGGCGCACTGCCGGTGCGCACCGCGCTCGCCCACGAGCTCGTCGCCGGCCGGCCCACGGCCATCCGCGGCAACGCGTCGGAGGTGCTCGCGCTCACCGGCGCAGGTGCCGGCGGACGCGGCGTCGACGCGGCCGACACGACGGAGGCCGCCGCCGACGCCGCAACGCACCTCGCGGCGACGTTCGGCTCGGTCGTCGCCGTGTCGGGCCCGGTCGACCTTGTCACCGACGGCGTGCGCACGGCGCGGCTCGCCAACGGAGACGCGCTGCTCACCCGGGTGACCGGCGGAGGCTGCGCGCTCGGCGCGGTGACGGCGGCGTTTCTGGCGGCGGCGCTCGGCACCGAGCACGACGCGTTCACCGCGACGGCTGCGGCGACCCTCGTCTACACCGTCGCGGCCGAGCTCGCCGCGACCGACGAGACGGGCCGGGCGGTCGGGCCGGGCACCTTCGCGGTGCGGTTCCTCGACGCGCTCGCCGCGGTCGACGGCGCGCGGGTCACCGAGCGAGCGCGGGTCGCAGCGGGCGCTGCGGGCGACGCGGATGCCACGGCACCGGCCGCGGTGGTGCCGGCGTGAGCCCGCGGCATCCGCTCGACCTGTCGACCTACCTCGTGACCGATGCCGCCCTCTGCGGCGAGCGTGGCGTGACCGACGTCGTGGCCGAGGCGGTCGCGGGCGGCGTGCGCGTCGTGCAATTGCGCGACAAGCAGGCGACCACCGAGGAGTTGCTCGACCAGGTCGCCGAGCTCGCACGGGTGATCGGCGGGCGCGCAGCGCTCGTCGTGAACGACCGGCTCGACGTCGTGGTCGCGGCGCGTGAACGCGGCATCCGCGTCGACGGCGTGCACCTCGGGCAGGGCGACGCGGCGGTGCTCGCCGCACGCCGAGCCCTCGGACCCGACGCGATCGTGGGCCTCACCGCGAACACGCCGGCGCATCTCGAGGCGGTCGCGCGCCTGCCCCGCGGCACGGTCGACTACCTGGGCGTCGGCGTGATTCGACCGACGACCACCAAACCCGATCACCCGCCGGCCCTCGGCATCGACGGATTCGCGGCGATCGCCGCAGCGACCGAGCTGCCCTGCGTCGCGATCGGCGGCGTGGGCGTCGCGGATGTCACGGCGCTGCGCCGCGCGGGGGCCGCGGGCGTCGCGGTGGTGTCGGCGATCTGCGCGGCACGTGATCCGCGTGCAGCGGCCGCGGAGTTCGTCGCGCGGTGGGCGGAGAGCGCGGGAATCGAGCCGGTGCGGTGGGAGGCACGGTCGCGGGGTCTCGAGATGCGTCCGACTGCGTCGGGCGATCCTCGACCAGCGGGCAAGGGCGACCCCGCGGCACGCGTGCCGCGGGTGCTGAGCATCGCGGGCAGCGACCCGTCTGGCGGCGCGGGCATCCAGGCCGATCTCAAGTCGATCGCGGCGGTCGGCGGGTACGGCATGGCTGCGATCACGGCGCTCACCGCGCAGAACACGCGCGGGGTCCGGGGCGTGCACGTGCCGCCTGCGACGTTCCTGGCCGACCAGCTCGACGCGATCGCCGATGACATCGAGATCGATGCGGTGAAGATCGGCATGCTCGCGAATGCCGAGGTGATCGACACGGTCGCCGCGTGGCTGCGTCGCATCCGCCCGCCGGTCGTCGTGCTCGACCCCGTGATGGTCGCGACCAGCGGCGACCGGCTGCTCGACCCGGCCGCCGAGCGCGCGTTGCGCGACCTGCTGCCGCTGGCCGACGTGGTGACGCCCAACGTGGCCGAGCTCGCGGTGCTCGCCGACGCCGAATCTGCAACCACCTGGGCCGGTGTCATCGCCCAGGCCGAGACCGTCTCAGCCGGTTTCGGCGTGCGGGTGCTCGCGAAGGGCGGACACCTCGCGGGGGCGACGGCACCCGACGCGCTCGTCGATGCGGCGACCGCCACCATCGTCGAGTTCGACGGCGACCGCATCGCCACCACGGCGACCCACGGCACGGGCTGCTCGCTCTCATCGGCGGTCGCCACGCTGCGCGCCTCGCACGGCGAATGGGAACCCGCCATCGCCGAGTCGCGCCGATGGCTGCGCGAGTCGCTGCGGCACGGCGAGGAGCTCGCCGTGGGCGGCGGCCACGGGCCTGTACATCACTTCGCCGGCCTCTGGTCGCGCGGCGGTACGACGACCGCCCCGACTGCCGCCGAGGTCGAGGCAGAGTGGTGGACGCACATCGTCGACGTGCGGAGCGCGATCGACGACCTCCCGTTCGTGCGCGGACTGGCCGACGGTACGCTCCCGCGCGACGTGTTCTCGGGCTACCTCGCACAGGACGCGATCTACCTGGGCGAGTACGCGCGGGTGCTGGCCGAGGCATCCAGGCTCGCGTCGGATGCCTCGGAGCAGGCCTTCTGGGCGCGGTCATCGGTCGGCGCCCTCGACGGCGAACTCGCGCTGCACGCCGAGTGGCTGGGCGGGACATCCGACCCGGGCGCCGCCCCGGAACCCGACGCGACGAGCGTCGCCTACCTCGACCATCTGCACGCCACCGCGGCGCGCGGGAGCTACGCCGAGCTCGTGGCCGCCGTACTGCCCTGCTACTGGATCTACGCCGACCTCGGCGACCGGCTCGCCGACGGCGGCTTCGGGGCGGCCCCGCGCGATCCCGAGCACCCGTACGCGTCGTGGCTCGCGACCTACGGCGATGCCGAGTTCGCCGTCGCGAACCGCGAGGCGATCCGCATCGTCATCGAGACGGCGGCCGCGGCCCCGCCTGAGGTGCGCGAGCGGATGCGACGTGCGTTCCGCCGCTCGTCCGAGCTGGAACTCGCGTTCTTCGCGGCCCCGCTCGTGGCCGACGCCGGCCGGGCCGACGCGTTGACCGCAGGTGCGTCCTCGTGAACGGCGCGAACCGCGCCCCCGCCCGCCGCGCCCTGGTCGGGGCGACCGCCGGAACCGTGCTCGAGTGGTACGACTTCTTCCTCTACGGCACCGCAGCCGCGCTCGTGTTCCCGACGCTGTTCTTCCCCGACGAAGACCCGCTCACCGGCGTACTGCTGTCGTTCGCCGTCTACGCCACCGGCTTCGTCGCCCGCCCGCTCGGCGGCCTCCTGTCGGGGGCCCTCGGCGACCGCATCGGCCGGCGACGCACGCTGCTCGGCACGCTGCTCGTCATGGGCATCGCATCCGCGCTCATCGGGCTCCAGCCCACGCATTCCCAGATCGGCGCGGCGGCACCCACGCTGCTCGTCGTGCTGCGCTTCATCCAAGGGGCTGCCACCGGCGGTGAGTGGAGTGGCGCCGTGCTGCTCGCGCTCGAGCACTCGCGCGTGCGACCGGGATTCCGCGGAGCGTTCGTGACCAGCGGGGTCTACGTCGGGCTGATCCTCGGCAACCTGGCATTCGTGGTGCTCGTCGCGACGCTCGACGAACAGGCGCTGCTGTCGTGGGGGTGGCGCGTGCCGTTCCTGGCGAGTCTCGTGCTCGTCGCGATCGGCCTCGTGCTGCGCCGTCGCGTCGGCGAATCGCCGGAGTTCCTCGACGTGGTCGCGCGGCACGAACGCGTGCACCGACCGATCGCCGTGGTGCTGCGTCGACCGCGGAACGTGCTCGCGATCCTGCTCATCCGCGGCGGACAGAACGCGACGTTCTACGTCGTGACGGTGTTCTGCCTGAGCTACGCGGCCACGACCGGCATGCCCCGCTGGGTCACGCTGACCGCACTGCTCGTCGGCGCAACGCTCGCCGCGGTGCTGTGCCCGCTGTGGGGCGCGGTCGGCGACCGGATCGGCGCCCGGCAGCTGACCGCGTGGGCGCTCGCCGGCCTGGGCCTACTCGCCGTACCGCTGTTCGTGGTGCTCGACACCGGCAACGCGGCGCTCGTGGTCGGGTTCGTGGCGCTGCTGATCGGCATCGTCAACTCCGCCGCCGATGGCATGCAGCCCGCCTGGTTCACCGCGATGTTCCCCGCGAACATCCGCTATTCGGGCATCTCGATCGGCCGGGAGGCCGGAGGCATCCTCGGCGGAGCGCTCGCTCCGATCGCCGCGACCGCGATGCTCGCTGCGACCGGCCACTGGTGGCCGGTCGCAGCGATGATGATCGCCGGCGCCGCGCTCGGCATCGTCGGCACCGCGGTCGCCCGGCCCGTGCGCACCTCGCCGCTCGCGCAGCCGAACTCCGAGGGTGCTGGCGGGCGAGATCGTCTGGGCGGCGTCGCGTCGTCGAGGCTCATCGCTCGCGCGGAGGCCTCGAAGCCGAGCGATCAACCGAGCCTCGGCACGACCTCCTCGGCGACGGCGATCTCGCCCGTCGTCTCGGGTGCGAGCCAGATGCCGAAGTAGGTCTTGCCGTTGCGACGGCGATGCCGGGCGAGTGTGCGGATCGGTTCCTTGCCGCGTACGAGCGTCGTCGGGTCGATCGTGGTCATCACGCATCGGTCGCACACGCCGACCACGCGGAACCGCATCGATCCGATGTCGACGTGCGACCACGCCTCCTCGGCGAACGGCTCATCGCCGTCGATCACCACGTTCGGGCGGAACCGCAGCATGTCGAGGGGTGGCGTCTCGTCGTCGGTCCACCGGTCGAGTTGCGCGAGCGAAGCCTGCGTCGTGAGCAGCAGCGGCCCCACGTCGGCGAGGCTCACGTGCTCGCCCGCGAGGCCGCCGTGCGTCGGGTTCACCGGACGCACGCGCGGGTCGGGCTGCCACACGAGCCGTACCGGCTGCCCGATCCTGGTGCTCAGCCACTCGTCGGCCTCGTCGCCCGCGGGCAGCGCCTCGCGCTGGCGTGAGATGCCGACGGGGATGGGTGTTGCGTCGGTAGGCGGATCGACGCGCAGCAGGTCGCTGCCGGATGCCCCGGCATCGCCGAGCAGCACCCCGCCGTCGGCGAGTGCCTCGGCGGTGAGCCCGAGCATGCGGTTGCGTTCGCGCGCTGTCACGGTCGCGCCGTCGCGGTCGACCACCGCCCAGCGTCGGTCGCCGGCGAGCCCCCAGGTCTCGACTCGCGCCATGCCGACGTCGTATCCCGCGAGCGACTTCACCGGGTGCACCCGCAGCCTCGTGACCAGCATCCGTCCACGTTAACCCGGCGCGGCCGGCGCACGGGGCCGACGCACCCCTGCGGGGACGCTCGTGGTCGCTCACGTCGGGTGCGGGCGACCACAAGCGTCCCCGACGAAGGGGGCACCGGGCGGGGCGGGGCGGGACGGGCGGGACCCGCCCGGCGTGGCGATCAGGCCGCGAGCAGCAGCAGCGTGTCGATGACGCGGTTCGAGAAGCCCCACTCGTTGTCGTACCAGGCGACGACCTTGACGTGGCGGCCGTCGACGCGCGTCAGCGCGGCGTCGAAGATCGACGAGTGCGGGTTGCCGGTGATGTCGCTCGACACCAGCGGGTCCTCCGAGTACTCGAGCACACCTGCGAGCGGCCCCTCGGCGGCCGCGCGGTAGGCGGCGAGCACGTCCTCGCGAGTCACGTCGCGCGCGACCGTCGTGTTCAGCTCGACGATCGAGCCGACGGGCACGGGCACCCGGATCGAGTCGCCCGACAGCTTGCCGTCGAGCTGCGGCAGCACGAGGCCGATCGCCTTCGCGGCACCGGTCGTCGTGGGCACGATGTTGATGCCGGCGGCGCGGGCGCGGCGCGGGTCGCGGTGCGGGCCGTCCTGCAGGTTCTGCTCCTGCGTGTAGGCGTGCACGGTCGTCATGAAGCCGTGCTCGATGCCGGCGAGGTCGTCGAGCACCGCGGCGAGCGGCGCGAGCGCGTTCGTCGTGCACGACGCGTTCGACACGATGGTGTGCACGGCCGGGTCGTACGCGTCGGTGTTCACGCCGTAGGCGAGGGTGACGTCGGCGCCGTCGGCGGGGGCGCTCACGAGCACCTTCTTCGCTCCGGCGACCAAGTGCGCCGACGCGGCGTCCTTGGAGGTGAAGCGACCGGTCGACTCGAGCACGATGTCGACGCCGAGCTCGGCCCAGGGCAGGTTCGCGGGGTCTCGCTCGGCGAGCACCGTGATGCGACGGCCGTCGACGACGATCTCGTCGCCCTCGACGGTCACGGTGCGCCCGAGCCGGCCGAGGGTGCTGTCGAACTTCAGCAGTTGGGCGAGCGCCTTGGGTTCGGTCAGGTCGTTGACGGCGACGACCTCGAGGTCGACGTCGCGCTCGAGCAGGGCTCGGAGCGTGTTGCGTCCGATGCGGCCGAATCCATTGATGGCGATGCGGGTCATGTCGGTGTGGTTCCTTTCGAATCGACGTGACGATGTTCGCCGAACCCGCCCGCCCGCGGCAGTGGCGCAGGCGACATCATCCGAAAGGATCGCGCCACGCGCGAGACATCCGCCCCGCCCTCGTCCGCGCACCGCGCGCTCAGCGGTAGGAGTAGAACCCCTCGCCCGTCGCGACGCCGAGCTTGCCCTGGTCGAGGTACTGCTCCTTGAGCAACTTCGCGAACGCCTGCTGCTTCTCGCCGCCGGCGATCGACACGTTGTACGCAGTGGTCAGGCCGATCACGTCGAAGATCTGGAACGGGCCCATCGGCGCGCCGGTGCCGATACGCCAGGTCTTGTCGACCGCGTCGGGCTCGGCGATGCCGTCGACGAGCAGGTCGCCGGCCGCGTTCAGCAGCGGCACGAGCAGCGAGTTCAGCAGATAGCCGGCCTTCTCCTTCTTGATCACGATCGGCACCATGTCGATGGATGCCGCGAACTCGACGACCTGCTCGAACACGGCCGGGTCGGTCTGCGGGGTGCCCATGACCTCGGCGGTGTTGTGCAGCCAGATCTGGTTCGCGAAGTGCAGCGCGAGGAACTTCGCGGGCCGACCGGTGAACTCGGCCAGCGCGCTCGGCAGCAGGGTCGACGAGTTCGTCGCGAAGACGGTGTGCTCGGGCGCGACCGCGGCGAGCTTCGTGTACACGTCGCGCTTCAGCTCGAGCGCCTCGGGCACGGCCTCGATCACGAGGTCGGCGTCGCGCACGGCGTCGGTGAGGTCGGCGCTGTACCGGATGCGCGCGAGCGCGTCGTCGGCCTTGCCGCCCGCAGCGCCCGCGACCTGCTGCGAGTAGGTCACGGCGAGCTTGGCGAATCGCTCGCGGGCCGCGTCGAGCGCGGCGTCGTCGATGTCGTAGGCGACCACGTCGTAGCCGCTGAAGGCGGTCTGGTACGCGATCTGCGAGCCCAGCACGCCGGTGCCGAGCACGGTGATGTGCTTCATCAGGGGGTCCCTGTCCTCTCGTGGAGTTCTTGGTCGGGGTGTTCTTTCATGGGCGGATGCCACGTGGTGGTTCTTCACCCGAGGCATCCGGGTCTGGGGAGGAGCCGACCGGCTCGACGCGGCCGCCGGCGCTGCCGGTGGTCGCGGCGTTGAACCGGGCCAGGTCGCGGGCGAAGCGCGCGACCTCGGCGTCGCTCCAGCCGGCGAGGCTCGCATCGACGACCGCCTGCAGGATCGCGACGGTCTCGTCGTAGGCGCGTCGGCCCGCCTCGGTGAGCTCGAGCGGGCGACCGCGACCGGTGCCGGAAGCCTCGCGCACGAGCCCGAGCGCGACGAGGTCGCCGAGCTGGCGCGAGACGGTCGAGCGGTTGAGCCGGAACTCGCGGGCCAGGTCGACCGACCGGGTGCCCGGGTGGTCGACGATGAAGGCCACGATCGACTGCGCGGTCATCGACAGGCTGGTCGGCGCGGTACGCGCGTCGGCGACGCCGCGGCGCGAGATCAGCATGAGCGCATGCAGGATGCCCGAGGCATCCGTCGATCGCGGATCTTCCGCACGCTCACCCTGATCGTTATGTTGCACAATGCAACGCTACGCCTATCCGTTGCATCTTGCAACGGATGGTTCGCGGCCGCCGCCGCACCCACCCCTTTTCAGGAGCCGCGGGCGGATTGGGATCCCTTCTCAGGCGATTCGGTACGTTTCGGCGCCCGGATACGCAGAAGCTCCTGAGAAAAGCACCGCCCAGGGGCGGGATGGGGCATCCGCCGACGGGGCGGGATGGGGATTCCGCCGACGGGGGATCCGCCCACGGGGGAAAGCGTGGCATGCGGGGCATCCGGGCGCGCACGCTGAGGGCATGACCGAACCGACCGCTCCACTGCACCCCATCGACGCCGACCTCGCCGCGCGTCTCTTCGACCGCCGCATCGTCGTACTCGGCGACTCGCTCGACCAGGCGATCGGCAACCGGCTCATCAGCCAGCTGCTGATGCTGAGCGCTGACGATCCTCGCGAGGACATCGCGTTCTGGATCAACTCCCCCGGCGGCTCGGTGCCCGCGATGCTCGCCATCATGGACGTGATGCGCGCGATCCCGAACGACGTGTCGACCCTCGCGATCGGCATGGCGGCCAGCGCGGGGCAGTTCCTGCTCTCGGCGGGCACCCCGGGCAAGCGCGCCGCGCTGCCGCACGCGCGCATCCTCATGCACCAGGGCTCGGCCGGCATCGGCGGCACCGCCATCGACGTCGAACTGCAGGCCGAAGACCTGCGGTACACGCGCGACACCGTGCTCGCACTCATCGCCGAGCACACCGGGCAGTCGCTCGACCGCATCACCGAGGACTCGCAGCGCGACCGCTGGTGGACGGCTCAGGCCGCCGTCGAGTACGGATTCATCGACCGGGTCGTGCGAGACGCCGCCCACATCTACCCGGCGCCGCCCGCCCGCACCGTCGGCATCGGGCTGCCCGACGCCGCCGACGGCGCCGCAGCGAGGCATCCGCTCGCCCCGCGAACCGAAGGAGTACGCGCATGAGCACCTACTCGATCCCCTACGTCGTCGAACGCCGCGCCGGCGTCGAACGCTCGATGGACGTGTACAGCCGCCTGCTCTCGGAGCGCATCGTCTACCTCGGCACCGAGCTCGACGACGGCGTGGCCAATGTGCTCATCGCGCAGCTGCTGCACCTCGAGTCCGACAGCCCCGACACGCCCGTGAGCCTGTACCTGAACTCGCCCGGCGGATCCCCGCAGGCGGCACTCGCGGTCTACGACACGATGCAGCACATCAGGCCGGATGTCGCGACCACCTGTGTCGGGCAGGCCGCGGGCCCGGCCGCGGTTCTGCTGGCGGGCGGAACGCCGGGACTGCGGTCGATCCTGCGGCACGGGCGGGTCATCCTGCATCAGCCGTCGATCCAGGGGCAGGGCGCGATCCCCGACCTGATCATCCATGCTGACGAGGTGGTGCGGGTGCGTGCCGAGCTCGAGACCGTGCTCGCGCACGACACGGGCCGCCCGATCGAGCAGGTGCGGCGCGACACCGACCGCGACCTGATCCTGCCGGCGGCTGCGGCCGTCGAGTACGGCATCGCCGATCACCTGGTCCCGGTGCGGCGCGACGGCCTCGCGCTTCCGCTGGTCTGACCGATCGGGATCCGTGCGTGGCCCCGCGGACCGGGAACACATTCGAGGATTGGGAGGACGAATCCCTGGAAACGTGTTCCGAATCCTCGAATGTGTTCCCAGGCGGGCCCGGGGGCAGGGGGAGGGTAGGCAGGGGGGCAGGGGGCAGGGGGCAGGGGGGCAGGGGGGCAGGGGGGCAGGGGGGCAGGGGGGCAGGGGGGCAGGGGGGCAGGGGGGAGGGGGCAGGTCAGGCGGCGAGCAGCGCCGAGGGGGTGCCGGGCGAGATCTGCGACGGCAGCACGCCGAGATCGACGCTCGTCGGCAGCACGATCACGCGCCCCCGGGCCTCGGCCATGCGGCGGTCGGTCGTGAGCATGCGCGCGACTCCCGCCGCGAGATCGGCGAGGTCGAGCCCGAGCGCTTCGCCGACGGCGCCGAGCACCTCGCTCGATGCCTCCTTGCGGCCGCGCTCGACCTCGGACAGGTGCTGGACCGAGACGCCCGCCTCGCGGGCGACGTCGGCGAGGGTGCGCTGCTGTTCGAGGCGCTCCTGCCGCAGCAGGGCTCCGACGGCCTCGCGCCAGAGCGCACGGCGGCGCGGGCGCTCGGCCGACGGATGCCACGTGATGCTCGCCATGGCACGAGGCTAACCCTGCGCGCCCGTCGCCGTCTGCTCCGATCCGCTCACAGCGGAACGGGCGCCCGACGACCGGGCCGACCACCCCGAGGCGGCGAGCGCCGCCCCAGACAGCACGACCACGCCGGCGGCGAGCACGGGCAGCGTGCCGATGCCGAACCCGTTCACCACGGCCGACGAGAGGGCCGCCCCGATCGCGATGCCGAGGTTGAACACCACGGGGATGAGCGCCCCGGCCAGATCGCGGCGCGACGGACCGGCGAGGCGCAGCACCAGGGTCTGGGCGAGCGGCGGCACCGCCCCGGATGCCACGCCCCACAGCAGTACCACGCCCACCGCGAACCCGGGGCTCGCGCCGACGAACACCAGCGCCGCGATCGCCGCAGCTGTGACGAACGTCGCCCCGACGAGCGCACGACGGGTGTCGGCGAACCGGCCTGCGACGAACACGCCGATCGCCGAGGCGACGCCGAACGCGAACAGCATCGCACCGATGCCGCCCGGAACGCCGGGCACATCGACGAGCCGGGTGACGAAGGTGTACGCGCCGTAATGCCCGACGAGCAGCACGGCGACGAGCGAGATCACCACGACGATCGGGCGGATGCCACGCCCGGCGTCGGCGGCCGAGGGGACGCCGCGCTCCGAGGCATCCGTGTCGCCGCCGACCGCGACGGAACCGTTCGCCGCCGCGCGCTCCGCGACATCCGCGACCCGAGGAGTCCGACGCACGACGAACCGCACGAGCACCGCCGCGATCAGCGCGGCAACGGCGAGCCCGCCGAAGGCGGCCCGCCAGCCGATCGCATCCGCGACGACCGCACCGACCGGCGTGCCGAGCACCGTGCCGAGCGTGGCGCCGCCGAGCACGACCGAGACCGCTCGGCCGAGGTCGCGGTCGGCGACGAGGTCGGCGGTGTGCGCGTTGCTGGTGGCCCAGAGCAGGCCGACGGCGAGCGCGCCGATGAGCCGTGCGGCGATCACGTCGGGGTAGGTGTGCACGAGCGCGGTCGCGGCGGTCGAGCCGGCGAGCGCGACGAGGCTCCACACGATGACGGCGCGGCGATCGAAGCGACGGGTGAGGTGCGCGAGCGGCAGGCATCCGACCACGACCACACCGGCCCAGATCGAGACGAGCAGGCCGATCTGCGGTTCGGTCACGCCGAGGCCGGCGCTCATCCACGGCAATACCGCGGTCGGCAGCATCTCGGCGGTGACCATGACGAATGCGGCAGCGCCGAGGACGAGCAGCGACGGCCAAGGGAGTCGCGAGGGGCCGTGCGTGCGAACGGCGTCACGTTCACCCGCGCGTCGGCTGGTGGGTTGGCTGGTGCGGTGCATGGTTCGACGCTAAACTCTGACATTGATGTCAATGTCAAGGTGTTGATGCGCCTGCATCGATCCGACCATCCGGAGGGCTCATGAAGATCGGTGAAGTAGCCGAGCGTGCCGGTGTCTCGCCGCGCCTCGTGCGCTATTACGAGCAACAGGACCTGCTCGCGCCCGAGCGGCAGCCGAACGGCTACCGCGCCTACGACGAGGCCGACGTCGATCGCGTGCGGCGCATCGCCGGCCTCGTGCAGTCGGGCCTGCCGACCCGGCTCGTCAAGGAGGTGCTCGTGCTCGAGGGCGTGGCATCCGACAGCCGCCCCACCTGCGCCCGCGGCGTCGCCGAGATGCTCGCCGCAGAGCTCGCCGGCATCGAGGAGCGCCTCGCCTGCCTCACCCGCAGTCGCGACACGATTCGCGACTTCCTCGCGCGCACCGAGCACGCCGCGCTCCTCGACGACGCGGCACGCGTGACCTCCGACGAAAACAGGACCAGCCGAGCCATCCCCCTCACCCGACCCGCATAACCCGCCTCATCCTGTTTTCGCAGGGCGGCAACCGCACCAGCGACGCCGAGGCAGCCGGTCGCACCCGCCCACCCTCCGACGAAAACAGGACCAGCCGAGCCATCCCCCTCACCCGACCCGCATAACCCGCCTCATCCTGTTTTCGCAGGGCGGCAACCGCACCAGCGACGCCGACGCAGCCCGGGGCCGGCCGGGCCTGCCCGCCGCCCCGCTCAGCGCTGGAAGGTGTGCCGGTACTCCATCGGCGACGTGCCGAGGATGCGCTGGAAGTGCAACCGCAGGTTCGCGCCCGTGCCGAGCCCGGCCTGCGCGGCGATCTGCTCGACGCCGAGGTCGCTGCGCTCGAGCAGTTCGCGGGCCAGGTCGATGCGCGCGCGCAGCACCCACTGCATCGGCGTGTATCCGGTGTCGTCACGGAACCGCCGCGAGAAGGTGCGGGCCGACACGTTCGCGTGCCGGGCGAGGTCGTCGAGCGTGATCGGGTCGCCGAGTCGGGCGATCGCCCACTCGCGCGTCGCGGCGAACCGTTCGCCGAGCGGGTCGGGCAGTGCCCGCGGCACGTACTGCGCCTGCCCGCCGCTGCGGTAGGGGGCGGCGACGAGCCGCCTCGCAACGTGGTTCGACAGTGCGACTCCGTGGTCGCGACGCACGAGATGCAGGCAGAGGTCGATGCCCGAGGCCGCACCGGCCGAGGTGAGCAGCGCGCCCTCGTCGACGAACAGCACGTTCTCATCGACACGGACGAGCGGATGCTTCGCCTGCAACTGCCTCGTGTAGTGCCAGTGGGTCGTGGCGCGGCGGCCGTCGAGCAGGCCGGTCGCGGCGAGCGCGAACGCGCCGGTCGAGATCGCTGCGAGCCGGATGCCGCGGGAATGCGCCGCACGGAGGGCGTCGACCACGGCGCCAGGCGGGTCCTCTCGATCGGGGTGCCGGTAGCCCGGGACGAAGATCGTCTGCGCCCACTCGAGGGCCTCCAGTCCCTCGGCGACGTGGTACGAGAGTCCGTCGCCGCCCGTCACCATGCCGGGGGTCGCCCCGCACACGCGCACCTCGTAGGGCATGCTCGCCCGGGTCGTGAAGATCTGCGCCGGAATGCCGACGTCGAGCGGCTTCGCGCCCTCGAGCACGAGCACCGCGACGCGGTGGTTCCGTCGTGACATCCGCTCTCCTCGATACCGACTGCTTGCGGTCGCAAGGATACCGCCACACCGAACCGACCCCATCGCCCGGTCGTCGCGCCGGAGCCGCCGGAGGCGCCCTACTCGTCGCGCTCGAGGAACTCCGCGACGGTGCGGTCGAACGACACCGGGTCGGTGGCGAACCCCAGGTGCACGGGCATGGTCGCGAACTCGGCGTCGGGCATGTTCACCGTGACCCAGTGCGCGGCGGCCTCGGCCCAGTCGTCGCGCGCGATGAAGAGGGTCGGCACCTGCTCCGAGGCATCCGATGCGACCTCTGCGTAGTCGCTGGTGAGCCCGTCGGCGCCGGTGGCGACCGCGATGTGCTCGGGCGTCTGCAGCCCGAGCTCGACGATGCGCGCGATGTCGGGATCGTCGAGCGGGGCGCCCTCGTCGCGGCCGATCATGTAGGCGGCGTACGCGGTCCAGAACCCGACCCGGTCGTCGATCATGGCTCGCAGGAACGCGACGATGCCGTCGTGGCTGAGCTCGGCCTCGCCCCACTCCTCGGTGCCGGGCATCGCGGGCACCTTCGGGGTCTCGTCGACGAGCACGAGCTTCGAGACCCGGCCGGTGCCGAACTGCTGCAGGTACGACAGCACGTCGAGCACACCGAACGACCAGCCGAACAGCACCACCCGGTCGAGGTCGAGCGCGTTCAGCAGCGCGTCGAGATCGAGGCCGCGCTGCGCGAAGGTATTGCCGGTGAGCGGCTTGGACGAACCGCCGTGCCCACGCGGGTCGACGGCGATCACCTCGAATCCGCGGTCGGGGAAGTCGGCGAGCTGGTGCACGAAGAAGTCGGCCGTGCACGTCCAGCCGGGCAGCATCACGATCGGCGTGCCCGAGCCCCCGCGCAGCACCCGAAGGATGACGTCCTCGCCCAGCTCGACGAGCTCCTCGCTCACGGACTCGGGAACGGGCGGCAGCAGCGCGGTCATGCGTCGAGTCCAGCAGAGCGGATGCCTCGCGGCAAGCGTTCGCGGCGAGGATACTGACCTCATGCACACCACATCGAGAGTCGTGCTGCTCGTCGTGCAGGCGATCGTCGCCGTCACCGCGTTCGCCGGCGGCGTCGCGCTGACCGCCGGTTCGCTGAATCCCGACGTCGCGATGGTCATCAGGCCGCCCCTCGAGTACCTCGAGGGGTCACCGTTCTCGAGCTACCTCGTGCCGGGGCTGGTGCTCGCGCTCGTGCTGGGCGGCATCCACCTGCTCGCGTTCGGGTCGCTGCTGCGTCGGAGCCCGGCGGCGCTGTTCTGGTCGACTGCGGCCGGGTACGCCGCACTGATCTGGATCTTCGTGCAGATGGTGTTCATCCCGTTCAGCTTCCTGCAGGCGATCTACTTCGCGGCCGGGGCGATCGAGCTCGGCCTCGTGCTGCTCATCCTGGGGTTGCTGCGCGGCCCTCGCACTTCCGCGCCGGTCGCGTAGGCAGCCACGCGGCCCGTATCGAGACCTGCGATCACGCTCACCGAGTCGACAGGTGCAGCACGATGCCGGTGTGCCCGTGCAGCACGCTCGCAACGCCGGCCTCGATCGCGTCGCTCGCGCGGGCGGGCGTGATCGCCTCGGCGGTCGGCTCGGATGCCGCGGCCAGCCCCGTGCCGCGGAACGCCGCGCCGTCCCAGATCACCGAGGTGACGTTCTCGGTGGGCTCGGCGAGCTGGGCGCCCACCACGAGGAACTGCTGCCCGAGGTGCTGGGCCGTCAGCAGCGCGAACACGTCGACGACGCCGGCACCGGCACCGACCACGAGGTCGGGAGCGAGGGCGACGGCTTCCTCGATGCGCGCCTCGACGCCGTCGTCGTCGACCGCCGTGCGCTCATCGAGGGCGACACCGGTGCGAGCGGCCCAGACCCGCACCCCGTCCGCGACGGCCGTGCTCGCGGGGTCGTCGCCCGCGGTGATGAGCACGACCCGGTAGCCGGACGGCGGCACGACGCCCGCCCATGAACCGGGTTCGGGTTCGACGGTCGCCTCGGGGGTCGGGGTGGGGCCCGAATCGCCCAGGAACCCGTGGCCGAGCGGGGCGACCCCGGGCACCGGCGAACCGATCGCGGTCGGCGCGCCGTGCGTGGACGCGGCGAGCGCGCACCCGGCCAGCGCCACGCCCGGCGCGAGCAGGGCGGCGACGAACACGGCCAGGCGCACTCGAGTGCGCGGGGGGATCGCACGGCGATCGGTCACGGCGAGGCCTCCTCAGGTGGTTCGGCACCGCAGCGTCGCAACGGCGCGCAGCCCGCACGTGGAGCCCGCGCGACCGACGGGTGAACGCGACGCGAACGTCCGGCATCGAGCGACGCACCCCGACGCAGCGCGTCACGTCACGCGTCGCGCCGTGCGTCGCGCCGCATGGGCTCGGACGCGGTGATGCGCCGTCGCCCCGGGTTCGCCCGGGCGTCGCCTGCCGTTCATCCGCCTCGGGCATGGTGCCCGGGCGACGCCCCGCCGACCCCGAGGAGCCCGATGTCCCCCGCCCCAGCCCGCAGCTCACGACACCCGCGCCGCCCGAGGCATCCGTTCGCCCTCGGACGCATCGCGAGCGCCGCCGCCGGGCTCGCCGCCGCCGGGCTCGCCCTCGTCGGCGCCCTGCTGCCGACCGCGGCGGCGACCGCCCACGGCTTCACCTCGACCGTCTACGTCGAAGTCACCGCCCCCGCTCCCGACCGCGTGCGCGCCGCGCTCGAACTCGAGTACGACCTGCTCGTCGTCTCGGCCGCCGAATACGAGCACGACCCCGCACTCTTCGACGAGGGCATGGCCCTGTTCGAGACGGGTGACGAGGCCCGGGCGCTCGATGCGCATGCCGACACCGTGCTCGCCTACGTGTCGCAGCGATTCACGGTGACCGCCGACGGCGTCGCGTGCGAGTCCGAGCAGACGGGCGGGTTCGGTTCGCGCATCCGCGACGACGTGCCCTACGCGCAGCTCGTGCTCGACTTCACCTGCCCGGCGGCCGACGGCGAGCACGCGGCGCACGCCGCGCACGAGGTGCGAAGCAGCCTGTTTCCCGACGAGGAGGGCTATGTGCGGGACACGAAGACGATCGTCACCTACGAGCTGGACGGCGCGAACGGCAGCGCGGCACTGGATGCCTCGCATCCCTCGTTCTCGACCGGTCAGTCGCTCGGCGAACGCTTCGGCGAGTTCTTCCTGCTGGGTGCCGAGCACCTGCTGAGCGGCATCGACCACATCCTGTTCCTGCTCGCCCTGATCATCGGCTCGCGACGGCTGCGCGACGTGGTGCTCGCCGCGACCACGTTCACCGTGGCCCACTCGGTGACCTTCCTGCTCGCCGCGCTCGGGGTGGTCGACGCTCCGCCGGCGGTCGTCGAGCCGGTGATCGCCGGGTCCATCGCGGTCGTCGCGATCTGGTACCTGCGCGGCCTGTGGCGCCGCCGCGACCGGCTGTACCTGCCCGAACCGCCGCACCGGGGCCCGCTCGGACTGAACCGCGCCGACTGGTCGCGGCTCGGGGTCGTGTTCGCCTTCGGCCTGGTGCACGGCCTCGGGTTCGCGGGTGCGCTCGGCATCGACGAACCGTGGTCGTGGACGCTGCTGTGGTCGCTGCTCGTCTTCAACATCGGCATCGAGGCGGTGCAGCTGGGCATCATCGCGCTGGTCTTCCCGGCCCTCACGCTGTTGCGCCGCCGGATGCCGCGCACCGCCCTGTGGGCGTCGGTCGCCCTCGCGACCGGCATCACGGGCACGGCGCTGGTGTGGTTCACGCAGCGCGTGCTGGGTCTCGAGTGAGCCGACTCGGTCGAGCACGGTCAATTATCGGGCGGGCCACCCCGCCGGTGCCGGCCGTTCATCCCCGATTCATCCGGCGTCGAAACCGTGAGGGCGCGCATGTGCGCAGCGCGCGCCTCTCCGGGCGCGCGTGCTCCCTCCGCGAACTCACTCGAAAGGTGAACCGCACATCATGACAACCCCAGCCCTCGCGTCAGGCCGGCTCCGCCGCGCCCCGCGCGCCGCCATCGCGGCGGTCGGCCTGGTCTCGCTCGTCGCGGGATCGGTCGCCCTCTCCGCGGTGTCGGCGAGCGCGGCCGACGACCTGCCCGCGACCTTCCTGAGCACCGGCTCGACGTGGAAGTACTCGGACACGAACGTCGACCCCGCCGGCGGCGACGCCGACCGGATCGTGTGGACCCGTGCCGGCTACGACGACTCGGCGTGGAAGAGCGGCACCGGCGCCTTCGGCGCCAAGAACGGCTCGCCCACGCCGAACCTCGGCTCGGCGTTCCCGGTCTCGACGGTGCTGAACCAGTACATCGACCCGAACGCGGCGTCGAAGGTCGACGTGCCGACGTTCCACTTCCGCACCACGTTCGACGTCACCTCGGCGCAGCTCAGCGAGATCTCGGGCCTCGCCGGCACCGTCGTCTACGACGACGCCGTGCAGGTGTTCGTCAACGGCACGAAGGTCGCAGGGCTCGCCGACGACCGCGTGAACGAGGTGCCGCCCGCCCAGCAGAACCTCACCTACGCGGGTGAGGGCCTCAGCGACCCGGCGACCTCGACGTTCCAGGTGCCGGCGGCCGCCCTGCAGGCCGGCACCAACACGATCGCCATCGCGCTGTACCAGGACCGCCCCACTTCGAGCGACGCGTACCTCGCACTCACCTCGCTCGCGCCGGTGGAACGGGAGACGGGCTCGACCGCCATCACCGACGTCGTCCTCGGCGTCGGCGGTGACGAGTCGCAGCGCATGCTCACCTGGTACACCTCGAAGGACACCGCGCAGGTCGCGCAGTTCGCGCCCGCAGCGGCCGTCGTCGACGGGAAGTTCCCGGTCTCGGCGGTCACGGTGCCGGCCACCGGCGGCGCGACGACGAGCGGTGAGTTCAACCGCGTCGCGACGCTGACGGGCCTCGCCGAGAACACCGCCTACGTGTACCGCGTGGGCACCGACGGCGACTGGTCGACGGTGCACTCGTTCCGCACCCGGGCGTTCGAGGGCGACTTCGACTTCCTGTTCTTCGGCGACCCGCAGATCGGTTCGTCGGGCAACATCGGCCGCGACGGCGACGGCTGGGCCGACACGCTCGACGTGGCGACCTCGACGTACCCCGACGCCGAGCTGCTGTTCTCGGCGGGCGACCAGGTCGAGCACGCGGCGAACGAGGAGGAGTACGCGGCCTTCCTCGCCCCCGACGCGCTGCGCGAGATCCCCTTCGTGGCGACCAACGGCAACCACGACGTCGGATCGAAGGCGTACGAGCAGCACTTCGGCACCCCGAACACCGACCGCGCGGCCGGCCCCGGCTCGGGAGCCAGCTCGGGCGGCGACTACTGGTTCGTCCACAAGGGCGTGCTGTTCATCGACCTGAACTCGAACAGCCGCGACTACGCGTCGCACGAGGCGTTCGTGCGGAACGTCGTCGCCGAGCACGGCGACGAGGCGTCGTGGAAGGTCGTGGCGTTCCACCACTCGATCTACTCCGCCGGCCCCCACGCGACCGACAGCGACGTGAAGGACCGCCGCTCCACCTGGCCGACGCTGTTCTCCGAGCTCGGCATCGACCTGGTGCTGCAGGGCCACGACCACAGCTACGCCCGCACGTACCTGCTGCACAACGGCGACATCGCGAACCCCGACGAGCAGGCGGGCGCCGACACCGTGACCGCGGGCCCCGGCGGCGTGCTGTACGTGACCTCGAACTCGGCGTCGGGTTCGAAGTACTACGACCTGCAGCCGCAGGGCTTCCCGTGGCTGAGCGTGGCGAACCAGGAGAAGGTGCGCAACTACACCGCCGTCGAGGTCACCGCCGACGCCGTGACCGTGAAGACCCTGCGTTCGCAGGCGAACGGCGATGCCCTGCCGGTCAATTCGGTCGTCGACCAGGTCACGCTGCAGCGCGCGACCGACCCGAACGCGCAGCGCCTGCAGGTCACCGTGCCCGAGGGCGCGCCCGGCGAGTTCGTGTGGTCGATCGACGGCACGAACGGCATCGTCGACCTCGGCACCGCGACCGAGCAGGGCGACCACTTCGCGGCCGCCGGCTCGATCAACCCGATCCGGGTGACCGACACGCGCCGCTCGGGCCCGAACTGGGCGGTCTCGGCGCAGGTCGGCGACTTCGCCGCGGGCGGCACGTCGTTCTCGGGCAAGTACCTCGGGTGGACGCCGAAGGTCGTCGAGCAGGGCGCCGGTGCGATCGCGGGCGACCGCGTTGGCTCGGGCTTCGACGCCGGCGAGGGCCTCTCGTCGTCGTCGACCCTGGGTCGCGCCGACGTCGGGCACTCGCGCGGCTCGGCCAAGCTCGGCGCCGACCTGGAGCTGAAGATCCCGGTCGACGTCACCGACGGCACCTACCGGGCCACGCTCACGCTCACCGCGCTGAGCTGAGCTGAGTCGACCCAGGGGTGGGGCGGGCAGCCAGCTCGCCCCACCCCGCCTTCACTCCCTTGCACCACCAGCACCACCGATCGGAGTCACCCGTGCACACCGCGCCCCTGCTTCGCACCGCCGGCCGCCCCTCGCGCGCCGCCGCCATCGCGTTCTCGGCACTCTTCGCGGCCCTGCTCGCCGCCGGAAGCCTCGCCGGCGCGACCGCGGCGTCCGCCGATGAGGCAGCACCTGAGGGCGCCGTGACGTGGGGGGTGCGCACCGCGTCGAACGCGCTGGGCACCGCCCGCGACAATTTCGCCTATGCGGTCGACCCGGGGGTCGCGGTCGACGACGCACTGGTGGTCACGAACCACGACGATGTCCCCCTCGCTCTCGATCTCTACGCCGCCGACGCGTTCACGACGACGGCCGGCCAGCTCGACGTGCTCGCGCGCGACACCGCGTCGAACGACGCGGGCACCTGGATCTCGCTCGACCGCGAGTCGCTCGAGCTGGCACCCGGCGAATCGGCCGAGGTGCCGTTCACCGTGGCCGTGCCCGACGATGCGACGCCCGGCGACTACGCTGCCGGCATCATCACCTCGCTCGACCGCCCCGCCGATGCGGCCGGCATCACGGTCGACCGCCGCCTCGGCATCCGCGTGCAGCTCAGGGTCGGCGGCGTGCTCGACCCGAGCCTGTCGATCGAGGGCCTGCACGTCGACTACGCCGGCACGTTCAACCCGTTCGGCACCGGGTCGGCGACCGTGGAGTTCACGGTGCGCAACAGCGGCAACGTGCGACTCGCGGCCGGGCAGGCGGTCGCGATCGCCGGGCCGTTCGGGATGCTGCGCACCGACGCGATCGGCGTCCCCGAGCTGCCCGAACTGCTGCCGGGCGAGACGTGGCCGGTGACGGTGCCGGTCGACGGCGTGTTCCCCGCTTTCTGGGTGACCGCGAGCGCCACGCTCTCACCCCGGATTCCGGCGATCGACGAGACCACCGTGCCGCCCGCCGTGGCACCGGTCACGTCGGAGTCCGGCACCTGGGCCGTGCCGTGGGCGCTGCTCGGGCTCGTGCTGCTCGTGGCCGCCGCCGCCGTCGCGGCCTCCCTGCTCGGCCGCCGGGCGCGCCGCCTCCGCGCCGAGCGCGAGGAGGCACGCGTGCAGGCCGCCGTCGAGCAGGCCCTGCGCGAGCGCGAGACCACCCCTCCGCTGGTCGGGTAGCGATCGCAGCGCTACTCGCCCAGCGGAAGGCGCTCCGCGACCGGCACCCACACGCGCATCTGCGAGGGACCGCGCTCGGCCCACGCGTGGTAGGGCACGAGCGGCGCCTCGGTACGAGCGCCCGTGCGTCGATCGACGATGGCCGCCGCGACTCCGCCGTCGGGCAGGTCGCGCGGCGGAGCGGTCGCGTCGACGTGCAGGTCGGCGAAGTCGGCCCCCTCGAGCGGCGTTCCCACGAGGTCGACGGTCTCGAGCGCGAAGACCTCGGGGCCGCGCTCGACCACCAGGCATCCGCGCACCGCGTCGACCCGCGGGTCGGGTGCGGTGAACCGGGGTGCCACGGGCAGCGACAGCTCGACGACGTCGCCCGCGGCGAACGCGCGCTCGACCGCCGCCGTACCCGGTGCCGCCGCGCGCGTCTCGACCCCACCGCCGCCGGCCGGCCGCACCGAGAGCGAAGCCCCGGCCGCCCAGGCCGGCACACGCAGCGACAGCGTCCATGGTGCGTCCCCGCCGGAGGCGAGCACCTCGACCCGCACGATGCCGTCGGCCGGGTAGTCGGTCGACACGGCGAGCGCGACCTCGTGCCCGTCGTCGAGCGTCGTGCGGATGCGCGCCGGCGCGTACTGGTGCAGCTGAACGCCCGAGGCATCCGCGGTCGCCAGGTACCCGGCGAGGCTCGCGAACGTGCGCGCCGTGTTCGGCGGGCAGCACGACACGTCGAACCACGGCGCCCGCAGCGACGAGTGCGCCCGAGGCGAGACCGCATCGGGGTCGGCCGCAGCACCGGGCACGCGCTGGTGCAGCGTGTTGGCGTAGTAGAACGCACGGCCGTCCGCGGCGGGCGAGGTCTCGACCACGTTGAACAGGGTGCGCTCGACCAGGTCGGCGTACTTCGCGTCGCCGGTCGCGAGCAGCAGGCGCCACGAGAACATGACGGATGCCACGCCCGCACACGTCTCGGAGTAGGCACGATCGGCCGGCAGCTCCCAGTCGTCGCCGAACGCCTCGTCCTGGTGGTGCGACCCCTGCCCGCCCGTGACGTACGTGCGGCGCTCGACCGTGGCATCCCACTGGCGCGCGAGCGCATCGAGCAGCTCGTCGTCGCCGGTCTCGATCGCGACATCCGCCGCGCCCGCCGCGAGGTAGTTCGCCCGAACCGAGTGGCCGCGCAGCGCGGTCGCGTCACGCACCGAGATGTCGTCCTGGTAGTACGACCGGCCCCACTCGATGTCGGCGAGCGTGCCGCGCCCGTGCCGTTCGACGAACAGCGCGGCCTGCGTGAGGTATCGCGGCTCCCCCAGGGCGCGGCCGAGTTCGGCGAGGCCGACCTCGACCTCGGCGTGCCCGCAGATGCGCTCGATGCCGCCGTCGCCGAACACCTCGCAGACGAGGTCGGCCGCGCGGCGGGCGACGTCGACGAGTCCGTCGTCGGCGCCGGGGCGGGTGCGGTGCCGCGCCACGGCCGCCTGGAACAGGTGCCCGAGGCAGTACAGCTCGTGCCCCCACTCGAGGTCGCTCCAGCGTGCGCCCTGGCCGGGTCGGCCGAAGCGCGTGTTCAGGTAGCCGTCGGGCTCCTGCGCCGCGGCGACCCGCGCGACGATCGCGTGGAACCGGGCTTCGAGGGCGGAGGCGCGCTCCGAGGCATGCGGGTCGGTGAGCGCACCCAGCCGCCCGAGCTCCCACGCGACCGCCTCGAGGTACTTGTACACCTCGGAGTCGCTGAACTCGCGGCCGCGCCGCCCTGCGGGCAGGGTCCCGGCCGCCGCGAGGTCGAAGTTGCCGAGCCATCCTTCTCGCTCGAGCCATCCTTCGATGTGGTCGAGGGTGTTCGTGCCGTTGACCTCCTGCCGGCGATGCCAGAAGCCACCGGTGATGCGCACCTCGTCGAGGCCGAGGGGGCGCAGCGCCCCCGAGCTCGGCGCGACCGGCACGAGGTGGGCGGTGGTTGCGGTGAGGGTCATGTTCATCCCTTGAAGGCGCCCGACATGAAGCCGCGCACGTAGTGACGTTGGAGGATCAGGAAGAGCAGGATGCACGGCAGCGCAAGCACGACCACGCCGGCCTCGGTGGCGCCGTAGTCGACGACGCCCTGCACCTGGCCGCGCAGGTTCGAGATCGCCAGCGGCAGGGTCATGCGGTTCGAGTCGTTGATGAGGATGAGCGGGGCCATGAAGTCGTTCCACGCCGCGAGGAACGCGAACAGGCCCACCGTGATGAGCCCCGGCTTCACCGCGGGCACGAGCACCCGCCAGAGCACGGTCCACGAGCTGCAGCCGTCGACCATCGCCGCCTCGTCCATCTCGCGGGGGATCGACTCGAACGAGATCCGCATCATGAACATCGAGAACGGCAGCTGGAACATCGCGAGCACGAGCGACACCCCGACGAGCGAGTTCGACAGGCCCACGGTGTTGAGCAGCACGTACAGCGGGATGAGCAGCGTCGCGTACGGCACCATCAGGATCGCGAGCGTCGCGAGGAACAGCAGATCCTTGCCGGGGAACCGGAACCTGGCGAACGCGTACCCGCCGAGCAGCGACACCCCGAGCGTGAGCGCCACGGTCAGCAGCGACACGAAGACCGAGTTGAACAGGTACACCCAGACGCCCGCCTGGTAGTTCGCGAGCGTGATGTAGTTGCCGAAGCCCCAGCCGTCGGTCTGGTTCGTGCCGGCCAGCGGCGACACGCTCGATACGGCCGTCCAGATCAGCGGGTAGAGGAACAGCAGGGCGAGCGCGGCAGTCAGCACCCAATAGGGCGTGCGCAGCGCGATGCCCGCGATGGTGGTCGGATGCTTCCGGCGGCCGGGCCCGCCGCCCCGGCGGGCATGATGCGGCGCGACGATCGCGCGCGTCGAGTCGTCACGAGCCGGGTCGGCGGCGGCGGCGCGGGCCGCGCCGGTGCGAGTCAGGCTCATCAGTCCTCGGCCTTCCGGTTGAACGCGCGGATCTGCGCGACGTTGATCACGATGAGGGCGAGCAGCACGATCACGCTGAGCGCGCCCGCGATGCCCAGGTCGTTCTGGCCCTGGAACGCCACGTTGTAGATGAGCTGCACGATGGTGATGGTCGAGTTGTCGGGCCCGCCCTTGGTGAGGATGTAGAACTGCTCGAACGCGAGCAGCGACCCCGTCACGCACAGCACGGTGGTCAGCGCGAGGGTCGGGCGCAGCAGCGGGAGGGTGATGGTGCGGAACGTCTGCCACCGGGATGCCCCGTCGATGCGCGCCGCCTCGTACACGTCGTCGGGGATGCCCTGCAGGCCCACGAGCATGAGCAGCATGTAGAACCCCGCGTACCGCCAGACGATGAGGAAGATCGTCGACCAGAGCGCACCCTCGGGGGTGCCGAGGAAGGTGAACCCCCACGACTTCATCAGCCCGGCGAAGGGCCCGGCGATCGGCGAGTACAGCACGTAGAACAGCAGCGATGCGGATGCCAGGCCGAGTGCGCTGGGCACCAGGAACGACGTGCGCAGCAGGCCCTTCCACCTCGTCGACTCCTGTACCAGCAACGCGAGGCCGAGGCTCAGCGCGAGCAGGATCACCGTGGTGAGCACGGTGTACTTCAGGGTGAACCCGACCGAGTCCCAGAAGAACCGGTTGCTCACCGCGTCGGAGTAGTTCTGCGGGAGGTTCCACCCCTGGTTGCCGCCGAGCAGCGGCCAGTCGCTGGCCGACATCTGCACGACGAGCGCGAGCGGGATGAGGAACAGCCCGAGCACGAACAGCGCGGTGGGCAGGGCGTACAGCCAGCCGGCGAGCGCCCCGGTGGCGCGACGGCCACGTCGACGTTGCCGGAGCGCTGCCGGCTGGCTGAGGGTGCTCACTGCTGCAGCACCGCCGTGATCTCGTCGTTGTCGGCGTCGACGGTGTCGGTGCCCTCGAGCACGGCGTTGCGCACCAGCGTCAGCCACGGGCTGTTCGGCGCGTTGAACGCCTGCTGGAAGTTGATCGCGACGGGGGTGTCGCCGTTGCCGGCGACCTCGTTGATCGTGATCAGGCGCGGGTCCTTCTGCGAGTACTCGTTGTCGGCGAGGTCGCTGCGCGACACCACGTCGTTGTCCTTCGCGAGCACGCCGACCTGGGCGTCCTCCGACATCATCCAGCTGAGGAAGTTCCACGCCTGCGCGGCCTTCGTCGAGTCCTTCGACACGCCGATGCCGTCACCGCCGACGAACGTCGACCCGCCGCCGCCCGGCCCGGGGATGCCGGCCACGCCGACGTCGAACGGCGTCGACGAGAGCAGCGTCGCGGGGTAGAACATGAGCCCGACCTTGCCCTCGGTGAACCCGGCCGTCCAGGTGGGGCCGGCCTCATCCTTCGAGCTCGGCAGCACCGCACCCGACTCCCAGAGGTCGCGCCACGTGTCGTAGACCGCCTTGGCGGTGTCGCCGGCGAGCAGCGACTCGGTGCCGTCGTCGCTCAGCACCTCGTCGCCGTCGGCCCAGATGCTCGGGAACCAGGTGAACACGAGGCATCCGCCGCAGTTGAGGCCCGTCGCCGTGCCGTAGGTGTCGGGCTTGTTCAGCGCCTGGATGGCCTTGGCCCACTCGGCGTACTCCTCGAGGTTCGCGGGGCCCGATTCGGCGTCGAGGCCGGCCTCGGTCGCGAGGTCTTTGTTCCAGAACAGCATCGACAGGTCGAGCACGAACGGCAGCACGTGCTCCTTGCCGTCGAGGGTGCCGGCCGAGAGGTGGCCCTGGTTGATCTCGTCCTTGAAGTCGAAGCCGTCGATGTTCGCGGTGATGTCCTGGAACAGGCCCTGCTGCACCCAGTTCGGCACGTACACGATGTCGGCCGCGAACAGGTCGGGCAGGCCGTTGGAGCCGGCCGCCGCACCGACCTTGGCGACGTAGTCGTCGTTCGGCACGACGGTGAGCTCGACCTGGTTCTCGTGGCTGTCGTTGTAGGCCTCGACCAGGAGCTTCGCCTGCTTCTCGAGCGGCGCGCGAGTCCAGAGCGTGAGGGTCGAGCCGTCGTCGACGCCGTCGACGCCGGCGTCGGCCAGGCTCGTGCTGTCGCCGTCGTCGCCGCCCGAGCAGGCGGCGAGGCCGACGGTCAGGGCGCCTGCGGCGAGCAGCGCGATCACGCGCGTGCCGCGGCGGATGGATCGTCTCATCTGTGTTCTCCTAGCTCGTCGTTGAGCGGATCCGCACCGGACCCGGAATCTGTGATCGCATCGGCGGCCCGGATGCCTCGCGAGCGGCGTCTGCCGAAGACCTGGCGCCGCACGAACGAAAACACCGAAATGCCTTTCGGCACGCTACTCTGGGCGCTGTGCGGCCGTCAAGAGCCGTGTACCGGTAGCGTTTCAGCAGGGAGGTGCCATGGCGCGATCGGAGTCGGGCGGCAGCAGTCGAACCGCCACACTGAGCGATGTCGCCCGGTTGGCCGGCGTCTCGCTCGCCACCGCGTCGAAGGCCATCAACGGCCGCGACCAGGTCGCCGCCGCGACCCGCCGGCGCGTCATCGAGGCGGCCGAGTCGCTCTCGTTCACGCCGAACGCCCTCGCCCGCAGCCTGACCGCGGGGCGAACGGGCACCGTCGGCCTGCTCACGAGCGACCTCGAGGGCCGGTTCGTCATCCCGATCCTGATGGGCGCCGAGGACGCGTTCGGCGCGGGCCAGGTGAACGTGTTCCTGTGCGACGCCCGCGGCGACGCGATTCGCGAGCAGCATCACCTCAAGGCGCTGCTCAACCGACGCGTCGACGGCATCATCGTCGTCGGCCGGCAGACCGATCCGCGGCCGTCGCTCGGGCACGATCTGCCCGTGCCCGTCGTGTACGCGTACGCGCCGAGCGACGACGACACGGACGTCTCGGTCACCCCGGACAACGTCACCGGCGGTCGGCTCGCGGCCGAGCACCTCATCGCCACCGGCCGCCGCCGTATCGCGCACATCAGCGGCGACCCGGCCTACGCCGCGGCCCAAGACCGCACCGTCGGCGTGCAGGCCGCACTCGCCGACGCGGGGCTCGAACTCGTCGGCGACGTGCTGTACTCCGAGTGGACCGAGCACTGGGGCCGCGATGCATCCGCCCTGCTGCTCGCGAGCCACCCCGACGTCGACGGCATCGTCTGCGGCAGCGACCAGATCGCGCGCGGCGTGCTCGACACGCTGCGCGATCTCGACAAGCGCGTGCCCGAAGACGTCGCCGTGATCGGCTACGACAACTGGGAGGTGCTGGCTACGAACTCCCGCCCCGAGCTCACGAGCATCGACGCCAACCTCAAGCAGCTCGGCCGCGCCGCCGCGATGCGTATCTTCGACGCCATCGACGGCGCCGAGCCCGCCACGGGCGTGCAGTACCTGCCCGTGCGCCTCGTCATCCGCGGTTCCACGATCCCCCGCCGCTGAGCTGGCGCCGACCCACCCCGACGATCCGGGGCGGGCCGCCGGCCTGCGGCGCCGTAACGTGAGAAAACAGGATCAGCCGTCCCATGGCTCGCCTGGGGCGGGGAACGCGCGGTTGATCCTGTGTTCTCCCCGCAGGAAGCGGGTGCGCGCCCGGGGCGCGAGGTCTCGTCAGCTCGTGCGGATCAGCGCGCCGCGTACACCCACGCGTCGAGGCCCGACGCGAGTGTCACCGGCACCCGTGCGTAGTCATCGACCTCGTACGCGTCGGCGGCAGCGAGCTGGGCGGCCGTCAGCTCGAGCACCGCGCCCTCGACCCGATCGGCCGGGTCGCCGGTGCGTTCGAGGATCGGATGCTCCGCCTCACCGCTGAGCGCCACGACCGCGGGATCGGCGATGCGAAGCATCCGCAGCCGCCAGCCGACGAGCGCGTCGGCACGCGTCGGCAGCTGGCCGCCGAACGTCTCGCGCTGCACGTGGGGCAGGCGAAGGGTGCCATAGGAGAAGAGCCGTTCGACCACGCTGCGACCCTACCGGCCCGGCGACCGACCCCCGCCGGCGACGCTCCTACGCCCGCTCGCCCACCGCATCCAGCGCCGCGAGCACCCGCGCGACCGACCCGCCGAGGTTCCACTCGGTCGCGAGCTGCTCGAGCCGTGCGCGCGCGTCGCCCGCCACGGGTCTGAGCCGTGCGTCGAAGGGCGGCAGGTCGAGATCGCGCACGACGCGAACGACGGTGGGCGCGACATCCAGGTAGTCGGATGCCCCGAGCACCTTCGCGCGCACGCCCGCCGCCATGCCGGGCGCCCCCGACGCCGCGGCCTCGCGAATCCCGTCGAGGTCGACGAATTTCTGCAGGAGCCCGGCCGCGGTCTTCTCTCCGACGCCGGCCACGCCCGGCAGCCCGTCGGACGCATCGCCGCGCAGCACCGCGAAGTCGGCGTACTGCTCGGGCAGCACGCCGTACTTCTGCACGACGACGGCGTCGGTGAGCACCTCGAGCTTGCTCATGCCGCGAGCGGTGTAGATCACCCGCACCCCATCGGCGTCGGAGACGAGCTGGAACAGGTCGCGGTCGCCGGTCACGACGTCGACGGGGAGCCCCGCATCCGTCGCCAGCGTGCCGATGACATCGTCGGCCTCGTGCTCGGGCGCGCCGATCACCGTGATGCCGGCGAGCGCAAGCGTCTCGAGGATGAGCGGCACCTGCGCCTCGAGCGGGTCGGGCACCTCCTCGACGTCGGGCGCGGGGCCAGGCACGACCTGCGCGACCCGGTGCGCCTTGTAGCTCGGGATGAGTTCGACCCGCCACGCGGGGCGCCAATCGTCGTCCCAGCAGGCGATGAGGTGAGTCGCCTCGAAGTCGACGACGAGCCGAGCGATCATGTCGAGCAGCCCCCGCACCGCGTTCACGGGCGTGCCGTCGGCCCGCCGGATCGAGTCGGGCACGCCGTAGAACGCGCGGAAGTACAGCGAAGCGGTGTCGAGCAGCATGAGTCGGTCGGCCACGGGCCGATCCTGTCATGCCCGCGCCGCTCAGACCACCGTCGGCAGCCCCCGCTCGAGCCAGACGACCTTGTCCCGCACCGCGACGGACGCCTCGTCGAGCACCCGGCGGGCCGATTCGCCCGGCTCACGGAAGTGGGTCCACTGGTCGAAGTGCACGGGGACGACCGCGCGCGGCTGCAGCGAACCGATCAGCTCGATCGCACTCGACGCGGTCATCGTGTAGCGCGCCGACCCGGTCACGGGGAACTGCACGCCTCCGAGATGCACGACCGCGACATCGACGTCGAGCCGCGCAGCGGCGTCGCGCAGGCCCTCGTGCAGCACGCTGTCGCCCGAGATCCACACCGCGGTCTCGGGTGCGTCGCCGACCGACAGCGCGAAGCCGATCACGCTGCCGACGATCGGTCGCGCCCACGCCGGCCCGTGGCGGGCGGGCGTCGCGGTGACGGTGAGCGAGGCGCGCGCGCCGCCGTCGTCGGACGACTCGCCGTCATTGGGCGGGATGACCGCGGTCTCCCACGCGTGCAGACCGTGCGCACGCCGCAGGCCCTGCCGCTTCAGCCGCCGTGCCCCGGCGACGGTCGTGATCACCTCGCCGGCGCCCGGCAGCAGCGCTCGGCCCGCTTCGTCGAGGTTGTCGGCGTGCTGGTCGTGGCTGAGCAGCACCACGTCGACAGGCGGCAGGTCGGTCGAGGGCACGGCCGGCCCCTCGGTCTTCCTCGACGAGGTGCCCCATCCGAACGAGTAGGTTCGGCCGGGTGGATCGAAGGTCGGGTCGACGAGGATGCGCCAGCCCGCGAGTTCGATGAGCAGGGTCGGTCCGCCGATGCGGGTCAGGGTGGGCCTCCGCGCCATGGCCAGATGCTATGCCCCGGCCGGGCGCGCTGACTAGCGTGGATCGCATGGGATTCGCCGACACGCTGCGCGCGGCGAAGCGCCCGCCGATCATCCAGGTGGGCAAGGCCGCGGTCGCGACGATCGCTGCCTGGTTGCTGGCCGGATGGCTCGTGCCGGGTCAGCTGCCGGTGTTCGCCGCGATCGCCGCACTGCTGGTGGTGCAGCCGAGCGTGAACCAGTCGTTCGGCAAGGCGATCGAACGGTCGATCGGCGTCATCATCGGCGTGCTCGTGGCGACCGCCATCTCGCTCGTGCTGGGGCAGTCGAGCTGGATCGTGCTGCTCGCCGTGGTCGTCGCGATGGTGCTCGCGTGGGTGCTGAAGATGACCCCGGGCACCGCGAACCAGGTCGCGATCAGCGCGATGCTCGTGCTCGCGCTCGGCGCGTCGTCACCCGAGTACGCGCTCGCCCGTGTGCTCGAGACGCTCATCGGCGCGGCGATCGGCATCGTCGTGAACGCGCTCGTCGTGCCGCCGGTGGCGATCGCGCCGGCGCGTCGCGACCTGGCGCTGCTGGGCGGCGAGCTCGCCGCCTCGCTCGACCGGCTCGCCGCCGCGCTCGAGACGGCGCAGCCGCCCGCGGCGCGCGAGGAGCTGATGCTGCAGGCGCGGCTCATGCGCCCGATGCGCGACGCCGCCGACGCCTCGATCCGCGCGGGCGAGGAGTCGCTGACGTTCAACCCGCGCCGCTCGGCGCACCGCGAGGAGCTCGCGCACCTGCGCACCCTGCTCGAACGACTCGGCCCGATCGTCACGCAGGTGATCGGCATGACGCGCGCGTTCGTCGATCACTACGACGACGAGCTCTCGGCGGAGTCGACGGTGCCCGCGATCATCGAGCAGCTGCGTCGGGCGGCGCACGACGTGCGACTCGCCGTGCACCTCGCCGATGTGGTGCCCGACCCGCCGACCTCGGCGATCCCGGCGCTCACCTCGACGCTCGTCGTGAAACCGCCGCAGTCGACCCACTGGGTCGTGATCGGATCGCTCGTCGAGGACCTGCGCCGCATCCACGACGAACTGCTCGAGGAGCATCCGGGCGACTGAGACGGCGCTCGGGGTGACGCGCGGCGCTACACGAGCAGGTCGTGCACCGAGAGCCCCCACTCGAAGCCGCAGTCGCGGCAGTCGAAGATGGGCGAGTCGTCGGGGCCGGCGAAGCCGGGCACCGCCTCGACCTCGAGGTCGAGAGGGCCGTAGAGGATGACCCGCACGCCGGTCGAGCCGCAGCGCGGGCACGGGTCGTCGAGCACGGCGGTGCCCTCGGGGAGGACGTTCTGCTGCATCTGCTCGCTCATGGCGCCAACGGTACGCCGGGCCGCCGACATCGCCGCGACGAGCGACGCGCGTCGAGGCATCCGGTCGGAGCATCCGGTCGCGTCGGCCCGTGTCGCCGGATGTCTGCCACACCGGACGAACCGGCGCAAACGGTTGACACCCCATCCGAAGCCCCGCAGGCTCGTACAGAGTGACGGGAGGCGCCATGGCGACCACGTTCGGCATCGAGGAGGAGTTCATCTTCCTCGACCCCGTCACCCTGCGTCCGGCCGACGTGGCCGAGCAGGCGTTCGCGCAGCTGGCATCCGAACCCGCCTGGGCGCAGTACACCCACCGCGAGTTCCTCGCCTCGCAGGTCGAGCACGCTTCGCGCGTGTTCACCGAGCTCGACGACGCCGAGTCCGCGCTGGGCGCCTTCCGCCGCCGCATCGCCGACGAGGCGACCCGGCTCGGCACGCTCGTCGCGAGCACCGGCACGACCCCCGACGCGCACGCGTTCCCGGCGGTCGCACACCTCGAGCGGTACGAGCGCATCGTGCGCGATATGGCCGGCCTCATCGCCGATCACCAGTTCAGCGGCCTGCACGTGCACGTCGGCGTTCCCGACCGCGAGGCCGGGGTGGTCGCGCTGAACACCGTACGGCCGTGGCTGCCGCTGCTGACCGCGATGTCGGGCAACTCGCCCTTCTTCCGCGGCTTCGACACGGGGTACGAGAGCTGGCGCACCATCCAGTTGCGACGCTGGCCGACGGCGGGGTCCCCGCCCCGGTTCCGCGACGCGAACGACTACGACCGGCGCATCCAGGCGCTGCTGGGCATGGCGGGCATCAGCGACGTGCACCTCATCATGTGGAACGTGCGGCTCAGCGAGCAGCTGCCGACCATCGAGTTCCGCATGGCCGACGCGCAGCTCACCGCCGAGGACACACTGCTCATCGCCGCGGTGTGCCGCGGCCTCGTCGAGTACGCGATCGACACCGCCGGCGGCCCGCCTCGCGAGGCGGACATGCCGGCCGAGCTGTTGAGCGCGGCGGTCATGCACGCCGCACACACGGGCCTGCGCGGTCTGATGTACGACCCGGCGACCCGCGACCTGGCCGACGCGCGGGTCGTGCTCGAGCGCCTGCTCGAACGTATCGGGCCGTACCTCGAACGCTCGGGCGACGCCCCACGGGTGGCCGATCTGGTCGCGCGGCTGCTGCAGGCGGGCACCGGGGCCATCCGCCAGCGCGCGGCGTTCCGGCGCGGCGGCACCGAGGGCCTCGAGCGGCTGTTCGCGGCGACGATCTGCAACGACCCCGATCGCCGGGCGGCGTGAGCGACGGGGCGGGCGACACCGAGGGGGTGGTCGCGGCGACCCCGCCGCCGACTGCGGCGCCCGCGACCGGCGCCGACATCGCGAGGGTCTTCATCGTCGCGGTCACCGCGGTGGTCGCGATCGCGGGCGCGGTGCTCGGTTCGGGCGCGTTCGGCGGCACGCCGGTGCAGGATGCCGCGGGCGGAGCCCTCGACGCGGATGCCACGCTCATCGCTCCCGCCGGAGCGGCGTTCTCGATCTGGTCGCTCATCTACGTCGGCCTCGTCGCGTACGCGGTGTGGCAGGCGCTGCCGTCGCAGTGGGCGTCGGCACGTCACCGGCGGGTCGGCTACCTCGTCGCGGCATCCCTGCTGTTGAACGCGGCGTGGATCCTGGTCGTGCAGGCCGGTCTGCTCTGGCTCAGCGTCGTGGTCATCGCGGTGCT
This sequence comes from Agromyces intestinalis, assembly GCF_008365295.1. Lineage (NCBI taxonomy): Bacteria > Bacillati > Actinomycetota > Actinomycetes > Micrococcales > Microbacteriaceae > Agromyces > Agromyces intestinalis. The sequence continues at coordinate 2,417,724 of NZ_CP043505.1, read as the reverse complement.
GCTCGTCGTGCTCGGCATCGCGTACGCGTCATGCGTGCGCAACCCACCGCGTCGACTGGCCGACGCGCTCCTCACCGACGGCGTGATCGGGCTGTACCTCGGCTGGGTGAGCGTGGCGACCGCGGCGAACCTCACCGCCGCGCTCGTCGCCGCGGGCTTCGACGGCTGGGGCATCCCGTCCGCCGCCTGGGCGATCGCGGTGCTCGCGCTGCTGACGCTCGTGATGATCGCGCTCGCCGCGTTCAGTCGCGGCGGCCTCGCCCCGATGCTGTCGGCGACGTGGGGCCTCGTGTGGATCGCGGTGGGTCGCCTCGCCGGCGAACCGGCGTCGTTCGCCGTGGGCATCGCGGCGATCGTCGCGGCGGTCATCGTCGCGGGCACCACGCTCGCGATCCGGTTCGTCGCCGGTCGGCAGCGCAGGCTCGGTCCGATCCTCGACGACAGAGCGGATGCTCCGCGGCACGCGAGCGGGCCCGGCATCCTGGACCAGTGACCGACGAGACCCGCCTCACCATCGACGTCGACGGAACGCCGATCGGCGCGATCGCCGCACGACCCGGCGGGGCGACCGCCACGGTCGTCGTGGCGCATGGCGCAGGCGCGGGCATGGAGCATCCGTTCCTGTCGGGGTTCACGCGTGCGTTGAACGCGCTCGGCCTGGCCACGCTGCGGTTCAACTTCGCCTACATCGAGCAGGGCCGACGGATGCCCGGCCGCCCGCCGGCCGCGATCGCCGCGTGGCGCGCCGTCATGCAGTACCTGCAGGCGGATGCCGCGGGCCCGGTGTGGGCCGCGGGAAAGTCGTACGGCGGGCGGATGGCGTCGATGGCGGTCGCCGAGGGCATGCCGGCCGCCGGGCTCGTGTTCCTCGGCTATCCGTTGCACCCGCCGGGCAAGCCGGCGCAACTGCGCGACGCGCACCTGCCGGGGCTCACCCTGCCGATGCTGTTCGTGCAGGGCGCGAACGACCCGTTCGCGACGCCGAACGAGCAGCTCGACGAACTCGCCTCGCGGATCGGTCCGAACGCGGTGGTCGACTGGATCGAGGGCGGCGGACACTCGTTCGAGGTGAGGGGCCGCAAGCGCCCGCCCGCCGAGGTCGCCGCCGACCTCGCCCCGCGCGTCGCCGCGTTCGTGCGCGCCCACTGACGCCGCGCCCACCACGGCCTGCCCCCCCCCCCCGGCCGCGGGTGACGTCGGCCTCGGCGGCCTGCTAGCTTGTGACCGTCCATGGGATGGACCGGCTGGGGGGCCGCATGACACGACGGGCATTCGTCCCTTGCACGATCGCGGTTGCCCTGCTGTCCGTCGCGACCGCGACGGCGCCCGGACCGACCGGCGCGAGCGCGGCCGCGACGCCCGAGGATGCGTCGTGCCGCATCATCCCCGTCGAAGCCGACGGACCGCACCGGTCGGCGGAAGCCCGCGCGGCGTTCGGCGTCGACGGCACCGGCGTGACGGTGGGCATCATCTCGGATTCGTTCGCGACCGCGCCCGGCCTGTTGACGACACCCGAGCAGGATGTCTCGATCGGATCCCTGCCCGGCCCCGGGAACCCCTGCGGGTACGAGACACCCGTCGAGGTCCTCGCCGACGGACCCGGCTCGGACGAGGGCCGCGCGATGGCCCAACTCGTGCACGGCATCGCACCGGGCGCGAGGCTGCTGTTCGCGACGACCGGCATCGACTCGCTGGGCCGGACGACCCCTCTTCACATCTTCCACGCCGTCGAGTTGCTCGTTGCGGCGGGCGCGGACATCATCGTCGACGACATCGGCGAGGAGCTCGACCTGTACTTCCAGCAGGGCATCACCTCGGCGATGATGCGGGCGGCCGCCGCTGCGGATCCCTCACTCATGTTCTTCAGCTCGGCCGGCAACGACAACGTGCTCGGAACCCCGGGCACGTCCGTCGCCGGCCGACCGGTCGGCTCGTGGCAGACCCCGGCCTACCGGCCCGTGGAGTGCCCCGAGTGGGCCGTCGACGGCACCGAATTGGACTGCCTGGACTTCAGCCCGACGGGCGATGGCGACGCCACCTACGGCGTGACGACCGGCGCCGAGACGCAACTCCTCTCCACCCTGCTGCACTGGGCTGAGCCGATGACCACCGGGCCGCCGACGCCGTCGTCCTTCGAGCTCCGGGTCTACGACGCCCAGCACGCGCTGGTCGGCGAGGCCCCGCAGCATCGCACCTTCCTGCCCGTGGCGAGCTTCGAAGCCGCTGACGGCCCGATCCTGCCTGCGGGCGACTACGAGATCGTCGTGGCCCGTACCGCCGCCGCCGACGAGTCCGCGCGTCCGGCGATCTGGATGATGCCCTTCCTCCGGCACCGCGCGTTCACCATGGCCCCCGAGTACGGCGTGAGCGCGGGCCCCGACCTGGTCGGGCCGACCACCTACGGGCACCCGGCGCAGGGCACCGCGATCGGCGTCGGCGCGGCCGATTGGACGACGCCCGACGTGCCCGAGGTCTTCAGCTCGATCGGACCGGGCATCGAGCTGTTCACCCCATTCGACGAACCGTTGCCGGCAGAGGTCGCCGACACGCCGGTACCCGTCATCCCGGCGGTCCGATCGGCGGCCGCCGTCTTCACCGCGGCGCCGCTGCCCGAGCCGATCGTGACGACGGCGCCGCAGATCACCGGCGTCGACGGCACCCAGACCTCCTTCTTCGGGTCGCGAGACGACCAGAGCGCTCGCCGCTTCTCCGGGACCTCCGCATCGGCACCGCATGTGGCCGCGATCATGGCGCTCGCGAAGTCCTACTCGCCGGCGACCTCGCGCGAGGAACTCCGCCGGTTGCTGCTCGAGACCGCGACTCCCATGACCAACCCGTACGCGCAGTTCGGCTTCGAGGACGCGAATGTCATCGGAACCGGCCTCGCCGACGCCTACGCGCTGCTCGCCGCGCTCCCGGCGCCGCACACCGCGGCGCCGACACCACCCGCTGCACCCACGGCTCCCGCTGCACCCGTGCAGCTGCCCGCCTCGGGCCCCGATCCCCTCCCGGCCCTCGCCGCGGCGACGCTGCTCGCATTCACCGGGCTGCTCGCGGTGCTCCAGCGCCGTCGGCGCCCTTCGCGGAACGCCCGGGCGGGGCGACTCGCGCGATGAGCGCGAGGAGGCTCTCTACGGAATGAGCACGATCTTTCCGCGCACGTGCCCGGTCTGGCTCTGTCGGTGCGCCTCGGCGGCGTCGGCGAGCGGATAGCGGTGCGCGATCTCGATCACGAACTCGCCCTGCGCGGCGAGTTCCGCGGCGAGCGCAATGCCGTCGAACCGGCTCTGCTCCTCCTCGTCGGTGAGGGGCACGGGGCTGCCGCCGCCCCAGGCGCGAATGCCGAGCTCCGCCGCGTCGGCGCCGCGCACGATGGTCGCGACCCGGTCGTGGTCGGCGACGAGCTCGTTCGACACCTCGATCGCCTCGTCGGTGCCGACCGCATCGACGGCGACCGTGATGCCGTCGGGCGCGACGGCCCGCACGCGGTCGGCGAGGCCCGGCCCGTACTCGACGGGCTCGGCTCCCAGCTCACGCAGGTGGGCGTGGTTCCGCTCGCTCGCGGTCGCGACGACCCGGGCTCCGAACCGGCGCGCGAACTGGATCGCGGCCTGCCCCACCGCCCCCGCGCCGCCGTGCAACAGCAGGGTGTCGCCCTCGCCGACGCCGAGCGACCGCAGCACCTGGTGCGCGGTGCCGGCGGGGACCCCGATGGCGGCGCCCTGCTCGAAGCTCAACGCGTCGGGCTTGCGCAGCAACTGCGCCGCGGTCACGGCGATCTCGGTCGCGTAGGTGCCCGACGCGCGCCGCACGATCACGGGGTCGCCGACCGCCCAGCCCTCGAGACCGGCACCGACCTCGGTGATCACGCCCGAGGCATCCAAGCCCAACCGCCGCGGAGCGGAGATCTCGCCGCTCGGCCGCAGGCGGGCGCGCACCTTCCAGTCGATCGGGTTCACTCCGGCCGCGCGCACCTCGACGACGACCTGGCCGGGCCCGGCGACGGCGTACGGGATCTCGCGGAACTCGAGCACTTCGGGGCCGCCGAAACGGTCGTATTCGATGGCGTGCGGCACGGAACCTCCTCGATCGGGCTGTCTCCACCCTAGGCCGGGCGAGGGGTCGGGTTCGGGTTCGCGGAGTACGCTGCGGCCATGTCCGCCACGGCCCGAGCACGGCACGGATGGCTCGCCGCGATCGCCGGCGTCGCCGCGGCCGCGTTCGCGGCCGGCGTCGGCGAGCTCACCGCGGCGCTCATCGCACCGGGCTCGGGTCCGTTCGTGGTCGTCGGCTCGGCCATCATCGACCTGGCGCCGCCGTGGGCGAAGGATGCCGCGATCACCCTGTTCGGCACGGCCGACAAGATCGCCCTGCTCATCGGCATCGCACTCGTGCTCGCCGCGGTCGCGGCCGGTGCGGGCCTGCTCGAACACGTGCGGCCGCCCTGGGGGCGCGTGGTGTTCGGCGCGCTCGGCGTCGCGGGTGCGGTCGCCGCGGCGACCCGCACGGGCGCGAGCCCGCTCGCGATCGGCCCATCGCTCGTGGCGGGTGCCGCCGGGGCGATCGCGGTCATGCTGCTCGTGCGTCGCATCGACGGAGTCGGCGCGTCGCACGTCGACACCGGGGCATCCGACGACCTCGCGACCGCGGCCCCCGACCGCCGACGCTTCCTCACCTGGGCGAGTGGCGCGGCGGCGATCGGCGTACTCGCCGCGCTCGGCGGATACGCGGCGCAGGCGGGGCGCCGCGCGGTGCAGGCGGTGCGCGAAGCCGTGCGCCTTCCGACGCCCGCCACGACCGCCGCGATCCCGGCGGGCGCCGCGTTCGACGTCGACGGCCTCACGCCGCTCGTCACGCCGAACGCCGACTTCTACCGCATCGACACGGCGCTGCGCGTGCCCGAGGTCGACCCCGCCGAGTGGTCGCTGCGGATCCACGGCGAGGTCGCCGACGAGGTCGTGCTGACCTGGGACGACCTGCTCGCGCTGCCGATGGCCGAGCGCATCATCACCCTCGCGTGCGTGTCGAACGAGGTCGGCGGCGACCTGATCGGCAACGCCGTCTGGCTCGGCACGCCGATCCGCGACCTGCTCGCACGCGCGCAACCGACGGCCGGTGCCGACATGGTGCTGAGCCGCAGCATCGACGGCTTCACGGCGGGCACGCCGCTGTCGGCGCTGCAGGATCCCGACCTCGACGCGATCCTCGCGATCGGGATGAACGGCGAACCGCTGCCGCTCGAGCACGGGTTCCCCGTGCGCATGGTGGTGCCGGGCCTGTTCGGCTACGTGTCCGCCACGAAGTGGGTCACCGAACTCGAGGTCACGAGATTCAGTGCGGCATCCGCCTACTGGACCGATCGCGGCTGGAGCGCCGAGGGGCCCGTGAAGCTCTCGAGCCGCATCGACGTGCCGCGGCGCGGGTCGACGGTCGCGACCGGCCCGATCGTGGTCGCCGGGGTCGCCTGGCATCAGCACGTCGGCGTCGGGCGGGTCGAGGTGCAGGTCGACGACGGGCCGTGGCACGACGCCGAGCTCGCCACCGCGATCTCGGACGACACCTGGGTGCAGTGGCGATGGACGTGGGACGCCGCCGCCGGATCGCACGCCCTGCGGGTACGCGCGACCGGCCGCGACGGCGAGGTGCAGACCGACGAGATCGCGCCCGTCGTGCCCGACGGTGCGACCGGGTGGCACACGATCGACGTCACGGTGGGATGAGCAGGCAGGCGCGCGGCCGAGGCCTCCGCTCGGGGCGGCCGCCGCGGGGCATCCGCCCAGGCACGCGCCCGAGGCATCCGCTCAGCGACCGCCTCCGCCGCCTCCCCCGCCTCCGCCGCCGGCCGACGCCCCGCCGCCCGACCCGCCGCTCGAGCTCGAGCTCGCGAACGACGCCGTCGTGCTCTGCGACATGCTGCTGAGCGACGAGACGAACACCGCCGTCGAGAAGGGGTGCGATCCGACGTACCAGTCGGGTTCGCGGCCGGCCTGCTCGTAGGCGCGACCGAGCACGTCGGCCCACTCGCGCTCGTGGCCGAGCAGCACCGCCCACGGCAGCAGCCGCTCGGTGAGCTCGAGCACTTGGCCCGGGTCGTCGGCCGCGATCGGTTCGCGCAGCGCGCCCTGCGGCGACTGCAGCACGCGGATGCGATCGGCCTCGGCGAGGCGGATGTAGAGGTCGAGCCCGGCGAGGTGGTCGCGCAGCTCGGCGCCCTGCGCCTCGTACGGCCACTTCGACACCAGACCGACCGCGGCCAGCGCCGCGGCGATCGCCACCGTGACGCCGATCCACGGCCACCAACCGCCCACGACATGCTCGGCCGCGAGCACGGCGAACACGAACGCGAGCACCGCGCCCAGCCCGCCCAGCCCCCACGCGAGTGCCGAGGCGCCGAACGACCGCTTGCGTCGCAGCCCCTGCGCGGTCGCGGCGCTGCGACCCGACTGGATCAGCGCGCGCAGCGAGTTGCCGATCGACTCGTTGCGCTCGCCCAGCGAGCGGTACTCGCCGTGCACCAGGTTGCGACCGAACACGGCGTGCAGCGCGCGCTCGTCGTCGGGGGTCGCCTCGGGCCGGCGCAGCCGCCGCACCGGCGCCTCGGGCGCGGGGCCCGCGAGGTACTGCAGCACGTAGACCGGCTTGCGTGAGAACCATCCCTGCGCGGGCTGCTCGACGACGCGCATGCGGCCGATGACCGCGAGCTGCAGCAGTTCGGCGGTGATCGGGTCGTGCGGCGAGCGCAGCAGCGCCGCGGCCACCGGGATGCTGAGGCCGGGCGGCGGCAGGTACTCGGCGATGATCGTGGGCCGCCCGGGCGCGTCGCGCAGCCTCGTGACGCGCACGACCGCCGCGCCGATCGCGGCGAGCACCGCGAGGAGCGCCGCGACCGCCGACAGCGTGGGCCACGGCCCGGCGAAGAACCCGTCGTCGCGCGGCGTGAACGTGCCCGGCTCGAACCCGATCGCGAAGGTGAGCGTCTGGTACGGGCCGACGTTCGACGCCGCGACCGTCCAGCCGTCGTCGGTCGGCGTGATCGTCGCCGGGTTGTCGGACCCGAACGAGCCGGCCACCGCGTCGGTGCCGCCGGTCGCCGCGGCGAGCAGTTCGTCGTCGACGTGCACGTCGGCGGTCACCTCGCCGAACGGCTGCGCCCACCCTTCGCCGTTGACGTCCCAGTAGAACTCGTCGGCGTTCGTGTCGGCGTAGTGGCGGGTGACGTTGCGCTGCGTATAGGTGATCACATAGGTCTGCTCGCCGTGGACGTACTCGTCGGTGCCGAGCGCGAGGAAGATGATGCCGTCCTCCTCGGACTCGATCTCCCAGTGCACAGGTGCACCCGAGGCATCCGTCACCGACACCACCTGCAGGTCGGTGGGGTGCCCGTCGTAGACGTCGACGAGCTGGCGCACGATGCCGCGGTTCTGGTCGAAGTCGGGGAACAGCGCCACCAGCGTCTCGACGGTCGTGAGCGTCGAGCGCCCCTCGGCGTCGCGGCCGAGGTCGTAATCGGCGTGGAACGAGGCGAAGGTGAAGTCGTCGACACCGGTCGCGACGGGCGCGGCGAGGACGGGCGCGGCGGGGGCGGACGCCACGCGAGAGGTCGGTTCGGTCGCGCCGGCGGCAGCGGGCGCGACGAGTGCCAGCGCGGCCGCGGTGGCGGCCGCGACGAGAAGTCGCACACGAGTGCTCACGCGCCCAGCCTAGGCAGTCACGGGCGTGGCGGTCGATCGGATCCGCCGCCGGATGTCACGGCGGATGTCACGGCGGATGCTTCGCACGGCGCGGCCGCGGGGCATCCGACGCATGGTGGACGCCCCGCCCCTCGATGTCGGATGCCGCGGCTAACGTGGGCAGCACACGAGGAGATGGGGTCGCATGTACGTCGAAGACGGGCGAGTCGTCACGAGTGCGAGCGATCTGAAGAAGGCGTCCGACTGCGAGTTCGCGTTCCTGCGCGAGCTCGACGTCAAGCTCGGCCGCGACACGCTGTTCGAGGCACCCGACGACGAGATGCTGCGACGCGCCGGGCAGCTGGGCACCGAACACGAACTGCGAGTGCTCGAGCGGTATCGCGACGAGTTCGGCGACGCGGTCGTCGAGATCGAGCAGCCCAGCGTTCGCGACCTGCCCGCGGTCGAGGCGGCGGTCGCGGCGACGATCGACGCGCTCGAGGGCGGCGCACCCGTCGTGTACCAGGCCATGTTCCGCGACGACGGGTTCGTGGGGTTCGCCGACTTCCTGGTGCGACGGCCCGACGGGCGCTACCGCGTGCAAGACTCCAAGCTCGCCCGGCATGCCCGGGTCACCGCGCTGCTGCAGCTCGCAGCGTACGCCGACCAGCTCGACCGGCTCGGCATCCCCCGCGACGACACCGTCGAGCTGCTGCTCGGCGACGGCACCTCGAGCGTGCACCTGCTCGACGACATCCGCCCGGTGTACCGCGAGCGGGTCGCGCGCCTCCACGCCATCGTCGCCGAGCGCCTCGCCGATCCCGACCCGGTGCGGTGGGGCGATCCGCGCTACGCGCACGACGGGCGCTGCCCCACCTGCGAGCTCGAGGTGCAGGCCTCGCGCGACGTGCTCATGGTCGGCGGCCTCCGCGTCACGCAGCGCGACCCGCTCGCCGCGGTCGGCATCCGCACGATCGACGCGCTCGCGGCGTCCACCGGCCCGGTTCCGCACCTCATGGACGCCACGCTCGACGGCCTGCGCGAACAGGCGCGTCTGCAACTCGCGGCCGAGGCGGCCGAACGCGACGCCGAGGCATCCGGGCTGCGCGGCCCCGACGATCCGCCGCTTCCGCCGCCCGTCGCGGTGCGCGAGGCCGGTGCGCTCGCGGCGATCCCCGAGCCGAACCCCGGCGACCTGTTCTTCGACTTCGAGGGCGATCCGCTCTACACCGAGGGCGACGGCACCCGGTGGAACCTCGACTACCTGTGGGGCATGGTCGACGTGCACGACGCGTACACCGCGTTCTGGGCGCACTCGTTCGCCGAAGAGCGCGAGGCGCTCGTGCGGTTCCTCGAGTTCGTCAAGCTGCGCCGGGCGCAGCACCCCGACCTGCACATCTACCACTACGCGTCGTACGAGCGCACGCACCTCACCTCCATCGCCGCGCGCCACGGCGTCGGCGAGGCCGACGTCGACCAGCTGCTCGCCGACGGCGTGCTCGTCGACCTCTACCCCATCGTCAAACGCGCGGTGCGGGTCGGCAGCCGGTCGTACTCGATCAAGAAGCTCGAGCCGCTCTACATGGGCGCCGAGCTGCGCGAGGCCGACGTGAAGTCGGGCGGCGACTCGATCACCGAGTACGTGCGCTCGCGCGAGCTCGCCGAGTCGGGGCGGCCGGGCGCGACCGACCAAGCGCAGGCCATTCTCGACGACCTCGCCGAGTACAACCGGTACGACTGCGTGTCGACCAGGCGGCTGCGAGACTGGCTGCTCGCGCTCGCCCGTCGCGAGGGCGTCGAGCCCGTTCCGCCCCGCTACCTCGCCGAGCTCGGCGGCGCCAAGGTCTATGACCCGAGCCCGCTCGCCGCGGCGCTGCGCGAGGCGGCCGGCCCGCGCGAGCCCGGCCGCGAACGCGACGCCGATCACACCGCGATCGCACTCGCCTCGGCGGCGATCGACTACCACCAGCGCGAAGACAAGAGCTTCTGGTGGGCGCACTTCCTGCGCACCGACCAGCCCGTCGAGACGTGGGAAGACCAGCGCGACGTGCTCGTCGTCGACCCCCTGCGCTCGGCGGTGGGCCAGCAGTGGCACGAAGAACCGAACTGGCGCAAGGCGCGCCGGGTGCTGCGTCTCGAGGGGCGGGTGGCACCCGGGTCGCGGTTCACGCCGGGCACCGAGGTCTTCCTGCTCTACGAGTGGCCCGCACCCATGCCGTCGAACACGTTCCGGCCGGGCCAGCGCGCGTGGACCGACGCCACCGTGGTCGAGGCCACCGAACTCGGCATCGTCGTCGAGGAGTCGTCGGTCGCCGGCGCCGACCCGTGGCATCCGCTGCCGTTCGCCGTCACGCCCGGCCGGCCGCCGCGCGCCGACAAGCTGCGCGAGGCGATCGCCGAGTGGGCATCGCCGATCGTGGCGGGCCTCGGCGGCTCGCCGAAGGTCGCGCCCGCCCTGCCGCATGGGCCGGCGATCGACATCCTGCGGCGGCTTCCGCCGCGCGCCCGCGGCGGGCTCGTCCCGCACGTCGAGGGCGGCGACGTGGTCGCCGAGGTGGTCCAATCGGTGCGCCGCCTCGACCGGTCGTACCTCGCCGTGCAAGGCCCTCCCGGCACCGGCAAGACCTACCTCGCGTCGCACGCGATCGCCAAGCTCGTCGCCGACCACGGGTACCGGGTGGGCGTCGTCGCCCAGTCGCACGCCGTGGTCGAGAACGTGCTCTGCGCCGTGGTCGACGCCGGCCTCGACCCCGCGCTCGTCGGCAAGGCGGTGCGCAGCGGCGACGAGGTCGAACGCGCGCCGTTCACCGCCTTCACGCAGAAAGACAAGCTCGCCGACTTCATCGGCGATCACCCCGAGGGGTTCGTCATCGGCGGCACCGCTTGGGACTTCTGCAACACCCGCCGGGTGGGGCGCGGCGCGCTCGACCTGCTCGTCATCGACGAGGCCGGGCAGTTCTCGCTCGCCTCCACGATCGCGGTCGCCGTGTCGACGCAGAACCTGCTGCTGCTCGGCGACCCCCAGCAGCTGCCGCAGGTGAGCCAGGCGCTGCACCCCGAACCCGTCAACACCTCGGCACTCGGCTGGATCGCCGACGGGCACGACGTGCTGCCCGCCGAGTACGGGTACTTCCTCGCCGAGAGCCGGCGCATGCACCCCGAGATCGCCGCACCCGTCTCGCGACTGTCGTACGAGGGCGAGTTGCGCTCGCACCCCGTCGCGTCGGCGCGGCGGCTCGCCGGCGTCGCGCCCGGGCTCACGCCGCTACCCATCGAGCACGTCGGCAACGCCACCTACTCGCCCGAAGAGGCGCAGGTGATCGTCGAGCTCGTCGCGTCGCTCATCGGGCGCGACTGGTCCGAGGCATCCGAAACGCCAGACGGCATCGTGACCGAGGCCGGGCGGCCACTCGAGCAGACCGACCTCATCGTCGTCACGCCGTACAACGCGCAGCTCGCGGTCGTGCGCACCGCACTCGACCTCGCGGGCTACACCGGGGTGCCGGTCGGCACGGTCGACAAGTTCCAGGGCCAAGAGGCAGTCGTGGCGATCATCTCGCTCGCGGCGTCGTCGGCGGCCGACGTGCCGCGCGGGCTCGAGTTCCTGCTGCTGAAGAACCGGCTGAACGTCGCGGTGTCGCGGGCGAAGTGGGCGGCGTACCTCGTCTATTCACCCGGGCTGCTCGAAGGCCTGCCACGCTATGCCGACGGCGTCGCGCAGCTGAGCGCGTTCATGCGGCTCGTCGGCGCCGAGCGCGGGGCGCCGGCGCGGGTCTGAACCTCGATGCCCGTGTTGGGGCCGTCGAGGAACATCGTCGGCTCGAATCGCGTGCACCGATTCCGTCACCGGGCTCGCCCCCCGCAGCAGCCCCGACGCCTGCCCGCCCTGGCTGGGAATACCGCACAGGTTCGCTGCGTAGATTGATGGCATGAGTTCCCCCTCTGACCTGACCCCTGCCCGCATCACGATGTACGGCGCCGACTGGTGCATCGACTGCCGCCGCTCGAAGGCGCTGCTCGACCGTCGTGGTGTCGAATACGACTACGTCGACCTGCTGGTGGTCGAAGACGGCGCCGACCGTGCCAAGGCGATCTCGGGCCGCACGAACATCCCGGTGGTCGTGTTCCCCGACGGCACGCACTTCACCGAGCCGAGCGACGCCGAGCTCGGCGCCAAGCTCGACGAGGTCGGCGCCCTCACCGCCTGAGCGCCGCCTGCTGATCTGGGCCTCAGGCGCGCGGGTTGACCCGATCGCCGTCGATCGAGAGGTCGGCGCCCTCGGGGATCTGCGACGCCTCGACGCCCGGAAGCCCGAGCAGATCGGCGATGCACGCCGCAGTGCCGCCGATTACGGTCGAGTCGAAGTCGATCTCGCTGACGAGCACCCAGGCGAGGTCGTCGGGCCAGAGCAGGCTCGGCGACTCGCCCCGCAGCGCGGGGTCGGCGATCCATGGCGCACGCGTCGGCCACGAGGCATCCGCGAACTCGGCGACGCCCGCGTCGAACAGCAGGTGCTCCCGCATCGGCAACGACAGCCGCGGCCCGAACTCGACGTCGGGCCCGAGTACCGCCGGCGGCGTATCGACCGAGACCTGCCCCGACGCATCCGTCGAATCATCCGCGGCGACCAGCGTCAGGCGCCGGACGCCGTGGCCGAACAGCCCGCCCCAGCCCTCCCAGATCGCGGCGCATCCCGAGTCCGGCGTGGCCGTGTGGCGAGCGAGCACCTCCGCGATCGACGCGAGCAGTTCGGGCTCGAGCGAGCCCTGGTCGGGCGAGTGGTAGCGCCAGTGGTCTCGACCCGGGATGCCGTTCCACGAGCCGCGGCGCGGGTCGGTGTCGCGCACGCGCTCCCATTGGACGAGCGGATGCCACGTGAGCCCGGCGTCGGCAGCGACCTCAGCCCAGGTGGCGGCGCGGTGCTGCCAGCCGTCGGGTGAGGCGCCGTCGCGCACCTCGGCCCACGTCGCCCCGACCGGCCGTTGCGCCGCGATCGGATGGAAGACGCGCACGTACGCCTCGAATCCCCGCGGAACGACGAGGTGCATCGTGCCCCACGCATGATCCAGCCGAGGTGCAACCCACGCACCCCGCGAGACCTCCGGTTCCCACCGCACCCGCCCACCCTAGGTCGACACCGTCCTTCAGTCGACACCGTCCCTCAAAGGGAACACATTCGAGGATCGGGAACACGTTTCCGTGGATTCGTCCTCCCAATCCTCGAATGTGTTCCCGATCGGGGCGTCGGGGCGTTCACCGCAGCTGCGGCACGACCTCCTGCTCGAACAGCTCGAGCCCGCTGCGGTCGTACGCCAGCTCGGGCTGATAGGTGATGACGTACTCGAGGCCGCGCTCGCGCAGGCTCGACAGCTTCGCCACGATCTCGGCGGGCGTGCCGACGAGCGAGTTCGGGCCGCGGTAGTCGGCGATGAAGCGCGCCGTGACGTCGGGGCCGAGGTAGGGCGCGACCCGGGCCTCGAGGGCGGCGAGCCGACGCTCGACGTCGGCCGCGTCGCTGCCGATGACGGTGTTGAAGTTCGCCGACCGGGTGATCGACGAGAAGTCGCGGCCGAGCTTCTCGCAGTGCCCGCGCAGCACCTCGCTCTTGTGGGTGAACTCCTCGGGCGAGCCGAAGAAGTTCGTGTACGACGCGTACTTCGCCGCGATGCGCAGCGTCACCTGCTCACCGCCGCCGGCGATCCAGAACGGGATGCCGCCGGGCTGCAGGGGCTGCGGCTGGAAGATCGCGCCGTCGACCTGGTAGTACTCGCCGTCGAGCGTCGCGGTTCCGGTCGTCCATGCCTGGCGCATGATCTCGACGCCCTCGCGCAACCGCCCCAGCCGTTCGCGCACAGGCGGGAACCCGTACCCGTACGCGCGCCACTCGTGCTCGTACCATCCACCGCCGATGCCCATCTCGACGCGCCCGCCCGAGACGAGGTCGGCAGTCGCGGCGACCTTCGCGAGGTACGCGGGGTTGCGATACGACATGCAGGTGCACATCTGGCCGATGCGGACCCGCGAGGTCGACGCCGCGTAGGCGTTCACGAGCGACCACGCCTCGTGGGTGGCCTCGGTGAGCGAGGGGGTCGGCACGGTGTGGAAGTGGTCGTAGACCCAGATCGACTCCCACGGCGAGTCTTCGCGGTCGGCGTGCGCGGCGATGCCGTGCATCACCGCCCAGTGCTCGGCCGGCTCGATGCCGACGAGATCGTGACGCCAACCCTGGGGAACGAACATTCCGAATCGCATGGGGTCGAGCCTATTCGGATGCCGCGGCCCCCGAGGCATCCGCATCTCAGCGCCAGCCCTGATGCATCGGGCTCGCGCCGTCCGTAGCGTCGGCCGGTATGACCGACCTGGACATCGACCTGAACACCCGCCCGCTTCGCATCCCCTTCGTGCCGGCAGTGCACCGGATCCACTCGTCGCAGCCCGCGCCCGCCTGCGAGTTCTCGGCCGTCGACTTCACCGCGACCGCGTCGACGTCGTGCGGGGTGCGCATCATCCGCGTCGCCGGCGCCGGGCTCTGCCCCACTGCGGGCTGGTCGCTCGCGCTCGTCGCGGCGAACCCCGGCATCGTGCCCCACCCCGATCAACTCTGGCTCGAGTTGCGCGAGACCCCGCCGTCGGATGCCGCGGCGAGCGTGCTGAGCGACGTCGACGTCGAGACGCTCATCGAGGACTCCTCGGCACACGAGGTGCTGATCCGCTTCGCGCATCGCGCGCCGATCACGGTGCCCGTGATGGAGGCGGCGCAGGTCGGCGTCGCGAGTTCCGCGCCCGGTCGGTGGACCGGGCGCGACGCTCGCTGAAGCTGCCGAAGCCTTCCCGCCGAGCGGGCGGCCGACGTGCCGAGCGGGCGGCCGACGTGCTGAGCCGCCGGCCGACCGCTGAACCGGCCGGCTACGCCAGCGCGTACCGCAACTCGGCCATCGCGGGGCCGGCCCACACGCCGCCGTCGAGGTCGTCGCCGCGCACCGTGACCACCTTGCCGCCCTTGGCCAGCACGAGCAGGGCGAGCTGGGGCAGCAGGTCGCCGGCGTGCGTGCCGTCGGCGAGCGCGTCGCCGGTGCCGTTGCCGCTCGCGAACTCGATCGCACCCGACTCGGGGTCGAGGGTGCCGTTCACCGACGTGGTGAAGTCGAACCACAGCGTCTCGACCGCGCCGTCGGCGGCCTCACGTGCGATCGCGGCGAGATCTCGTTCGACCCGGCCGGCGCTGCCCTCGGCGAGGGTGCGCAGCTGCGACACCGCCTCGTGGACGTTGAGCTTCGCCAGTTGCTGGCGCACCGCCTCGTCGACCTCGGCGGGCGTGAGCCGATCGGCGCCGCCGGGCACCGCGACGACCCGGCGCGAATTGCGGGCGCGGTCGATGAAGAGGCTGAGCAGCGGCTCGGCCGAGAACACGAAGAGCGGCACACGCTCGTTCGGGTCGAGTTCGTGCAGGGCCCGCCGCACCACATCGGCGACGCGCTTCGCGTAGAGGTCGAGCAGCGTCTTGCGGCCCTCGTCGCCCGTGAGCCGGCTCGCTCCGCCCTGGCTCGCGGTGCCGCGCTGCGCGCCGCGCGGGCGGTCCTCGTCGGGTTCGCGGTTCGTCGCCTCGTCGAGGTTCGCCACGCCTTGCGCGTCGAGTTCGAGCTTCGCCGCCCGCGCGACGGGCGTCGCGTGCCAGAGCGACCATTCGTGCGCCGAGATCGTGATGGCGAACGCCTCCTGGTCTTGGCTGGGCGCGCGCAGCAACTGCCCGAGCGTGAAGTGGGAGCCGACATGCCACGAGTCGTCGAGCCGGTTCGGCAGTACGAACACCTCGTCGAAGTCGGGCGCGACGAAGATCGCGATCGACCGCGCGAGGGCGCCCCAGAGCTGTTGGTCGCCGAGGATCGCGGCGCGTCGGGCGCGGAGTGCGTCGAGCTCGCCTGCGGATGCCCCGCCGCTCTTCACCTGCTCGATGGCGGCGTCGAACGCGCTCTTCACGGCGACCTCGGCACGCTCACGCTCGGCGACGACCGGCGACGTCGAAGCGTAGATCGAGATGGCCGGGTGGTGGGCACCGGCGAGGGCGGTGAAATCGGCCGTGGTGGGCATGTCGTGATGAACGGTCATGCGTCCCTCCCCCTGGGAATCGTCGCGACCCGCGACCGCGGTGTCGCATCACCCCAGCCTAGGGAGGCCGACGCGAGAGCGACACCCCCGACCGGGTCGGTCGGCACTCACGCCGACGACGGCTCGACCGGCGCGCCGTCGAGGTCGCGCTCCCATTCGCGCACTGCACGGGTCGCGATGAACGGTGCCCGCTGTTCGCCCCACTCGTCGATGGCGGCGAGCTCGGCCTCCTCGGCCCGCGCGACGAACGCCTCGGCGACGCGTCGGCCCGACTCGCGCCGCAGCCCGGCGCGGTACTCGGCGACATCGAGCCGCGGGGCCGCCTCGTCGCGCGCGGCGCGCAGTCGCTCATCGGCGCGCTCGCGTTCGGACGCCACGATGGCGTCGTCGGTGAGCTGGGCGACCTCGTCGTACGCGGTCGGCGCCATGAGGTTCTGCAGCGTCTTCGTGAGCACGGGCATGAGCTCGATGCACACGAACAGCAGCGCGATCATGAGGTGCGCGAACCCGAGCAGGCCGTTGCGCTCGCCGATGCGCCAGAGCGCGTCGAGCCGGGCGAGCATGCCGTCGCCCTGCTCGGCCGCCGCCTCGTATCTGGCCTGCTCGACGTCGCGCGCAGCGGTGAGCCGGTCGAGCCGCTGCTCGTCGGCGGCGAGGGTCTGCTCGGCCTGGGCGACGGCCTCGGCTGCGCCTGCCGAGATGCGCGCCTCGGCCTGCGCCTTGGCGTCCGCTTCGGCGGCCTTCGCGGCGTCGAGCGCGGCGAGCTTGCCGTCGCGGTCGAGCTTCTTCGACTGGGTGATCGGGCCGTCGCCGATGATGCCGGTGCCCTCGGTGCCGTCGAGCTCTGCCAGCCAGACTCGATTCGCCTCGTCGTAGGCGGCCTGCGCCGCGGCGGTGGCGGCCTGCGCGGCGGCGTAGTCGGGGTCGGCGGCGAGCGCGTCGCGGCCGCCGTCGGAGATGAGCGCGCGCTGCGCGGCGACGCTTGCGGCGAGCGCGTCGATCTCGGCGTACCGCGGGTCGTTCGCGAGCTCCTCCTCGAATGCCTGCTTCGCTTCGAGCGCCATGACCTCGGTCTCGGCGGCGATCTCGCGCTCGAACACCTGAAGCGTGAGCGGGGTGGCGACCACGACGCCGATGACGAGTGCGAGCGCGACTCGCGGCAGGGCGAGCCACACGTTCGCGGACGGGCGCGGTTGGCGCGGCATCCCGACGACGAGCATGCGGTCGATCGCGAGGATCACGAGGCCCCACGCGATGCCGACCCCGACCGCGACCCATGGGGGTGCGGTCAGCGCCATGAGCAGCGCGAACGAGGCGGCCGCAGCCGAGACCACCGCGGTCGCGATGAGCACGAGCCCCATCGAGAGGTAGCGCTGCCGCTGACCGGGCGCGCGACCGATCACGTCGG
Organism: Agromyces intestinalis; assembly: GCF_008365295.1. NCBI lineage: Bacteria > Bacillati > Actinomycetota > Actinomycetes > Micrococcales > Microbacteriaceae > Agromyces > Agromyces intestinalis. Next base: position 2,400,539 of record NZ_CP043505.1, on the reverse strand, counting down.
GTCGCGCACCACCGAGCGTCACGAGCGTGTCACCGAGCCGGCTCATCGATCCCCCCGATCCGCCGAGCTGACCGATCAGGTCAGGCGGGTCACGATACTCCCCCGGCCGTTCCCCGTCACTGGGGGAATCCCCCGATCGCCCCTGATCTCGTGCCCTCGCGTCGCGCTCAGCGCACCGGATGGTTCGAGCGGATCACGCCCGTCGGGTCGACCGTGCGCTTGATCGCACGCAGCCGATCGATCGCGTCGCCGAAGAGTCGCTCGGGGTGGCGCGCGTGCTCGGCGAAGTTCAGGTAGTCGACCTCGGCGCGCCACGGCTCGATCTGCGCGAGGAGGCGCCCGACCGACGCGATGAGCCCCTCGACGGCACCGGGCACCGTGGTCGGGATGCCGACGCCGTAGACGAGGTATCCGCCCTCGAAGCCCGCGGTCGCTCCCGGCTCGGGCAGGGCGAGCGCCCGTGCGCGCGCCCGAGCCGCCTCGGGCCGCACCGTGCCGCCGAGGTGACGGATCTCGGCCGAGAGCAGCGCGCTGCCCGAGTCCGGCCCGACCGCCCGGGCGAACGCTCGCACCGCCGCGGCCAGGTCCTCGGCGTCGAGGTCGCGCAGCATCATGCCGTCGCCGATGCCGGGCGTCGGCCCGGGCGGGTCCATGTGCAGCTGCAGCAGCTCCGCGGCGGGCTGCGGATGCACGGTGTCGATCACGGGGCCCAGCGCCCGCAGCGGCGCGAGCAGCTCGTCGGCGCGCTCGACGGACTCGAGCATCGCGGCCTCGACGACCACGTACGACTGCCCCGAGAGGAACGGCGGGAGGTCGGGCAGCGGGGGGATCCGCAGCACCCGGCCCACGCTCGTCACGCTGACGGGCACGGCCTGCGTCCACGACGCCCACGCCTGCAGCACCTCCTCGGTGCGCTCGATCGGGAAGAACAGGGTGCCCGCGACCACCTCGGCCACCTCGAACACGCGGAACTCCAGTGCCGTCACGACGCCGAAGTCGCCTCCGCCGCCGCGTACCGCCCAGAACAGATCGGCGTCGTGTTCGGCGTCGACCCTGCGCAGCACACCGTCGGCGGTGACGAGCTCGACCGCGAGCACCTGGTTCGCGGCGAGGCCGTGCGCGCGGGCGAGCCACGAGAATCCGCCGCCGAGCGTGTAGCCGACGACGCCGACATCGTGCGACGACCCGGCGAGCGCGGCGAGGCCGTGCGGTGCGGTCGCGGCGACGACGTCGCCCCACTGCGCGCCCGCCTCGACCCGCGCGGTGCGGGCGAACGTGTCGACGGTCACGCCCCGCAGTTCGTGCGTGCGCAGCAGGATCGCGTCGGCGAGGTCGTTGCGGTCGACGAGCGGGCCGGCGTTGTGGCCGGTGCTCTGCGGCACGACCGCGAGCCCGAGGTCGCGGGCGGTCTCGACGACGCGCACGACGTCGGCGACCGATGCGACGACCGCGACCGCCGCGGGACGCTGGTCGATCGCGAGGTTCCAGGCGGCACGGTCGGCCTCCCAGCCGGTGTCGCCAGGGATGGACAGGCGGCCATCGAGCCGGGCGGCGAGCCGCGCGAGGCTCTCGCGCAGGCTCGGCGGGGTGGAGAGTTCGGCAGCGGGCGCAGCGGCGGCGGGCACAGGGGTGTTCATGGATGGTTCCTTCCGATGGGATGTCTCGCCGCGATCGAATGCCCCGACAGGGCGGCGCGACGCACAACGGGAGCCATTCGACTCGACCGACGCCGGCCTCGAATCAGAGCGAGCCCGCCGATCGGCTCAGGGAGAACCCCGAACGAGGAATACCCGCCGCACGGGGCCGGTTGCGACATCCGATGCCTGCTTCACCTCGCCTTTCCGTGCTCGACCTCGTACCCGTGCGATCGGGGCAGACCAGCGCCGAGGCGGTGACCGCCTCGGTCGCGCTCGCCCGGGCCGCCGACCGGCTCGGCTACACCCGCTACTGGTTCGCCGAGCACCACAACATGCGCGCGGTCGCGTCGACCACGCCGCCCGTGCTCGCGGCCGCGATCGCGGCGCGCACCGATCGCATCCGGGTCGGGTCGGGCGGGGTCATGCTGCCGAACCACGCACCGCTCGTGGTCGCCGAGCAGTTCGCCGCGCTCGAGGCGATCGCGCCGGGGCGCATCGACCTCGGCATCGGGCGGGCGCCGGGCAGCGACCCGGTGATCACGCAGTTGCTACGCATCTCGGGGCCGACGGCCGACGTCGATCGGTTCCCCGACCACATCGCCGACATCATCAGCCTGCTCGACCCCGACGGCGCGACGCTGCGGCTCACCAACGGGCGCGAGTACCCGATCACCGCGACGCCCGCCGCGGCCGGGTCGCCCACCGTCTGGCTGCTCGGCTCGAGCGACTACTCGGCCCAGCTCGCCGCGCAGCTCGGACTGCCGTACGTGTTCGCCAACCACTTCTCGGGCGAGGGCCTCGAGCGCGCGCTGGCGCTGTATCGCGACGGGTACACGCCGAGCGAGCGGCATCCGGTGCCCGAGACCTTCCTCACGGTGAACGCGGTCGTCGCGCCCACCGCCGCCGAGGCGCAGGAGCGCGCGCTGCCGCAGCTGCGGATGTTCGCGCGCATGCGCATGAACCAACCGCTGCGCGAACTCGAGACCGTCGAGGAGGCGCTCACCGCGCCGGCCGACGGGCTGGCCGAGGAGCTCATCGCCCCGATCCGCTCGCGCTGGGTGATCGGCGATGCGGATGCCGCGGCCGCGCGCGTGCGCGATCTCGCCGAGCGGCACGGGGTCGACGAGGTCATGGTCGTTCCGGTGGCGGGCGCCTACGCGACCGAGGCGGTGGATGCCTCGCCGGGGCGCGTGCAGACCCTCGAGCTGCTGGCGGGCGCGCTCCACCCGCCGGTCGAGTAGCGAGCGCCGGCGAGCGGATCACCGCGCGGGTGACGCGCCCTCCGGGGTCTCGATACGCCCTGCGTGCTCCTCGACCGGCGGCTTCGCTCAGGCCGCGAGGCCGAGCCGGCGCAGGTCTTCGGTCGAGGCGCGGTACTCGTCGCCCTCGGCGACCTTGGCCTCGCGCGGCACTCGCGCGCCGTTCTGCACGCGCGCGGCAGCGCCGATCGACGCGTACGGCCCGACGACGGCGTTGCGGCCGACGACGGCGCCCCGCCCGACGTGGGCGCGCACCCCGATCTCGGCGCGCTCGGCGACGATGGCGTCGCGGTCCACCCAGCCTCCGGGGCCGATGACGGCGTGGCGCTGGACTTCGGCTCCGGGGTCGACGTAGGCGGTCGGGTCGACGAAGGCGGTGGGGTCGACCTTCGCGGTCGTGGCCACGAGGCCGCGCCCGTTCACGTGCTTGCGGTAGCGCCGCAGAACCCCGTTCTCGTCCTCGAACTCGACGTAGCTGATGCCCACGGACTCCTCCCTTCGGGACGCTCGGATGCGTCCGCAGGTGCTACAACACCGATGCTGATCGGGGCATTCCCGGGGCTCGGCGGTGCGGCTCGATGCGGATGCATCGACGTTCGGCACTCCGCCAGGGGACGCAGAGGTTCCGCATGGCGAACCCACAGCACCCGGCTTGCGGGATCCGGCTGGATGGAGGCATCCCATCGAACCGATCGGAGCCCAACGTGGACCAGTCCCTCCTGCTCATCGCCGTCGACCTCGTGGCGATCGCCATCTTGGTGTTCGGCCTCTACTTCCCGAGGCATCGCCGGCGCGACCTCGTCGTCGCCTACCTGACCGTCAACGTCGGCGTGCTCGCCGTCGCGCTCGTGCTCGGGCAGACCGCTGTCGGCGCCGGGCTCGGCCTCGGCCTGTTCGGGGTGCTGTCGATCATCCGGCTGCGCTCGCGCGAGATCGAGCAGCACGAGGTGGCGTACTACTTCGCCGCGCTCGCGCTCGGCCTCATCGGCGGCCTGGTGGGCACTGCGACCTGGCTCGCGATCGGGCTCATGACGCTCGTGCTCGCCGTGCTCGCGATCGGCGACCACCCCGCGCTGTTCCGTCGTTCGCGGCAGCAGACGGTCGTGCTCGATCAGGCCATCGCCGACGAGCGCGAACTCACGGCCCGCCTCGAGCAGGTGCTCGGCGGCCGGGTGCTGCGCGTGCGCATCGAGCAGCTCGACCTCGTCGACGACACCACGACGGTCGACGTGCGCTACGAGGCTCCGCGGCCGGGTACGAAACGGTCGGATGCCGCGGCCTCGATCACGTCGCAGCTCGGCGCCGCGGCGGGCCGCCGTGACCTCCGCGACGTCGCCGCGTTCGAGACCGCGTCCGCGGCCGAGGTCACGCGATGACCGCGCCCGGTGCCCGCGAACAGGCGCTCGCCTCGCTCGGCGCCCTGGCTGCTGTGAGCCTCGAGGAGCTCAACGCCCGTGCCGAGTTGCTCACCCGGGTCGACCGCAAGTACCTCCTGCCGCTCGCCGACCTGCCTCGAGTGCTCGACCGGCTGCCCGCCGGCACCCTCGCGCTCGAGATCGACGGCACCCGCGCCCAGCCGTACGAGTCGGTGTACTTCGACACCGACGACCTGATCAGCTTCACGCTCGCCGCCCGCGGCAGACGCCGCCGCTTCAAAGTGCGCACGCGCAACTACCTCGGCTCGGACCTCGCGTTCCTCGAGGTGAAGACCCGCGGCGGCCGGGCGATGACGGTCAAGGACCGCGTCGCGGTCGATCCGGATGCCGCGGCCGCCCTCGGCAGCGACGGCCACGCCTACACGCGTGAGGTGCTCGACGACTCGGGTATCGGCGCCCCGGCCGACCTGCACCTCGGCGCGGTGCTCACGACCCGCTACCGGCGGGCCACGCTGCTCGTGTCCGCGGCCGCGGGCCGGCCCGAGAGCCGGGCAACGGTCGACCTCGACCTGACCTGGGTCGACCGGGGTCGCGGCGGGTCGTTCCCGACCACGATGACCACGCCCGACCGGGTGATCGTCGAGACGAAGTCGGGTACCTCGGCCGGCGAGGTCGATCGTGCGCTGTGGGCGTGCGGGCACCGACCCGCGCGCATCTCGAAGTACGCCACGGGGCTCGCGGCCCTGCGCCCCGACCTGCCGTCGAACCGCTGGCACCGGGTGCTCGCGCGCGACTTCGCCGACGCCCGGCGCGAGCCGGGACCACCCGCGACCTGGTGGCCCGACCAGGCGACCTGCCCCGCGACATCCGCGAACCCCACGACTCCCCGAACGAAGGAGACCCCATGACCTCCCCACGCATCCGCCGCCCCTGGCTCACCGCCGCGGTCGCGGCCCCGCTCACCCTCATCGGCGCGCTCGTGCTCGCGAGCTGCACGGGCGTCGGCACCGCAGGCATCGGCGCGACCGCAGGCGGCGGTTCCGAGCCATCCGTCGAACTCGCGACCGTCGACGCTGTCGACGCCGGCGCGACCGCCGCCGAGGTGATGGCCGACAACGAGGCCGCGCCCGGCGAGGACGGCGACGACACCTGGTCGACCGCCGACGAGGTGGCGATCACGCTGTCGGGCTCCACGGCACGGGTGGGCTCGGGGGCGAACGCCGACGCGGTCTCGGTCGCGGACGGCACGGTGACCATCGGCGCCGCCGGCACCTACCGCCTCACGGGCGACCTCGACGGGCAGGTCGTGGTCGACGTCGCCGGTGACGACCTCGTGCGGCTCGTGCTCGACGGTGTCGAGATCTCGAGCGACTCGTCGGCGGCGATCGCGGTGACCGCGGCCGGGCGGGTGCAGGTCGTGCTGGCCGACGGCAGCTCGAACACCCTCGCCGACACGGCGTCGTACGATGACGGCGCCGACGTGAACGCGGCGTTGTTCAGCGCGACCGACCTGGTGATCGCGGCCGAGTCGGCGGGCACCGGCGAACTCACCGTGCACGGCAACGGCAACGACGGCATCGCGAGCAAAGACGGCCTGCGCATCACCGGCGGCGCGATCACGGTCGATGCGGTCGACGACGGCATCCGTGGCAGAGACGAGGTGCAGGTCGACGCCGGAACGATCACGGTGACGGCCGGCGGAGACGGTCTGAAGGCCGACAACGAGGAGGACGCCGACCGCGGATACCTCGCGATCGGCGGCGGCGACGTCTCGGTCGACGCGGGCGGCGACGGCCTGGATGCCGCGACCGACGTCGTGGTGTGGGGCGGCTCGCTCGACGTCACCTCGGGCGGCGGCCACGAGGCGTCGATCGCCGATGGCGCATCGGCCAAGGGCCTGAAGGGTCGGGTCTACGTCGTCGTCGACGGCGGATCGGTCACCGTCGACGCCGCCGAGGACGCGATCCACACCGACAACAGCGCACACCTCGCCGAGGGCGTGATCGAGGTCGCGGCCGGCGACGACGGCGTGCATGCGGATGTCGCGCTCACCGTCTCGGGCGGCACGGTCGACGTGATCTCGTCGTACGAGGGCCTCGAGGGCTCGGCGATCTCGATCTCGGGCGGACGCACGCGGGTCGCGGCATCCGACGACGGGGTGAACGTGTCGGCCGGCGACCTCGCGTCGACCGCCGACGCGCTGACCCTCGCCATCACGGGCGGCACCCTCGAGGTCGACGCCGACGGCGACGGCATCGACGTGAACGGCTCGGTGTCGATGTCGGGCGGCACCGTCACCGTGCAGGGTCCGACCGCGAACGACAACGCCGCGCTCGACTACGACGGCACGTTCGACATCACGGGCGGCACGCTGATGGCCGTCGGCAGCGCGGGCATGGCGATGGCACCGGGCGCGGATGCCTCGCAGGCCTCGGTGCTCGTCGCGCTCGACCGGTCCGTGCCCGCCGGTACGGAGCTGCAGGTCACCGCGGCCGACGGCACCCCGCTCGGCACCGTGACCACCGCGAAGCAGGCCGGCTCGGTGACGTTCTCGTCGCCCGAGCTGGAGAACGGCCAGACCTACTCGGTCACCGCCGACGGTGCCCGCATCGGTTCGGCGGTCGCGGGAGAGCAGGTCTCGACGGGGATGCCGGGTGGCGGGCCCGGCGGCGGGGGCGCGCCCGGCGGCGGCGCGCCCCGCGGCGGCTCGGGCACGGGCGGCGGGCAACCCCCGGCTCGGCCCTGATCGCGACGCCTGCGCCCGCCGCCGGTACGGGCAGAGAAGTTAGGCTTGCCTGAGTTCTGCTTCGGCCCCTCCATGACTGGATGCCCATGACCCCTGTTCCGCTCATCGAGCTCCACGAGGTGCGCATCCGCCACGACGGCGCCGATCGCGCGACGCCCGACGGCGTCACGCTCGAGATCCGCCCGGGTGAGGTGGTGCTGGTCCTCGGGCCATCGGGATGCGGCAAGTCGACCCTCGCGCTCGCGCTCGACGGGCTCATCCCGCACGCGGTGCCCGCCGACCTCGAGGGACGGGTGCTCGTCGCGGGGCTCGACACCCGCGACCACCATGTCGGCGAGCTCAGCGAGCACGTCGCGATGGTGTTCCAGGATCCCGACGCGCAGGTCGTCACGGGATCCGTGCTCGACGAGGTCGCGTTCGGCCCCGAGAACCTGCGCCTGCCGGTCGACGAGGTGCTCGCCCGCGCCGAGCGCGCACTGAAGCTCGTCGGCCTATGGGAGCGGCGCACCGAGAACCCCGACCGGCTTTCGGGCGGCGGCCGACAGCGCCTCGCGATCGCCTGCGCGCTCGCGATGGCGTCACCCGTCCTGGTGCTCGACGAGCCGACGGCGAACCTCGACCCGGCCGGCATCGACGAGGTGTACGCGGTGCTGCGCGAGCTCGCGAGCGAGCGCGACCACGCGATCGTGCTCGTCGAGCACAACCTCGACGCGGCGGTCGACGTGGTCGACCGGGTCGTCGTGCTCGATGCGAACGGGCGCCTCGCGATGGACGGCCCGGTGCGCGACATCCTGCGCGGGCGTACGGATGAACTGCTCGCGCTGGGCGTCTGGCTGCCGGTCTCGACGCTCGCGGCGCTGCGACTGCGGGAGGCCGGGGTCGTGCTCGACCCGCTGCCGCTGACCCCGGCCGAACTCGGGGCGGCACTCGACGCGCAGGCGGTGCTGCCGGCGCCGCGGCCCTCCGCTGGTCGAGTAGCGCCGGCGCGCAGCGACGACCCGCATCGAGACCCCGCGACCCGACCCGCGATCCGGGTGCGCGACCTGTCGGTGCGTCGGGGCGGCAAGCGCGGGCCGGTCGTCGTGCACGGCGTCGACCTCGACGTGGCACCCGGCGAGTTCCTGGCGATCGTCGGCACCAACGGCGCCGGCAAGACGAGCCTGCTGCAGGCGATCGCGGGGGTCATCCCGGCCCCGGCGGGCGCGGTCGACGTGCTCGGCCTCGACCCGCAGCGGGCGGATGCGCGCGAGCGCAGCCGGCGCATCGGCTTCGTGTTCCAGAACCCCGAGCACCAGTTCGTCGCGACCAGCGTCGCCGGTGAGCTCGACCTCGGGCTGAAGCCGCAGGGGCTCGACGATGCGGCCCGCGAGGCCGAGACCGCCCGCATCCTCGATCGGTTCGGGCTCGCCGAGCTGCGCGAGCGGCATCCGTTCCTGCTCTCGGGCGGGCAGAAGCGCCGGCTCTCGGTCGGCACCGCGCTCGTCGCCGGTGCCCCCGTGCTGGCGCTCGACGAACCCACCTTCGGCCAGGACCGCGAGCGCGCCGCAGAGCTGCTCGACATGCTCGCCACGCTGAACGCGCAGGGCACGACGGTCATCGTCGTCACCCACGACCTGCAGCTCGTCGCCGACTACGCGAGACGCGTGGCGGTGATGGGCGAGGGTCGCGTGCTCGGCATCGGCCCCACCGCCGAGGTGCTCGCGGGGCCGCTCATCGAGCAGGCCGGGCTGCGGCACCCTCCGCTCGCGAGGGCCACGCGCGGCCTCGAGCACCACCCCGACTGGCATTCGGTGAGCCGGATGTCGCAACTGCCCGCTTCCGTCCCCGCGCTGCCGAAGCGGCCCGACGTGCCGGCCGAGCCCCGAGGCATCCGATGACCGCGACCGCCGCGACACCGCCCGAGGCATCCGCTTCGCAGCCCGTGAGCGCCCGCTTCGACCCGTTCGCCGAGGCCCCCAAGCCGCGCGGACGCTTCCTGTATGCGCTCAATCCGCTCGCGAAACTCGCCGGGCCGTTGCCCGTCATGTTCGCGCTCGTCTTCACGCGCGGCCTCGCGATCCCGACCGTGATCATCGTCGTGTCGCTGCTGCTGCTGCTCGTCGGCGCGAAGCTGCGCGCGCGTGTGCTCGCCGCGGTGCTCATCGGCCTGCCGGTGCTCGTCGGTGTGCTCGGCGTGAGCTTCGGCATCTGGGTCGACCCGGCGCGCATCGACGAGACGTCGGCCGCGGCATCCGTCACCCTGTTGCAGGTCGGTGACTGGCGCTTCACGCTCGCGGCGTACCTCATCGGCCTCGCGACCGCGCTGCGCATCGCCGCGCTGCTCATGCTGAGCCTCATCGCGGGGCTCACCTCGTCGGGCCCCGAGCTCGTGCGCGCGCTCGTGCAGAACCTGCGGGTGCCGTACCGCATCGGGTACACCGCGCTCGCGGCGCTGCGGTTCGTGCCGCGGTTCGCACACGAGCTCGAGGTGATCCGTGCGGCGCATCGGGTGCGCGGCACCGATCACGGGCACGGGCCGATCGCGTGGCTGCGGCGCACGCTCGGGCTCGCGATCCCGCTGCTGGCCGGAGCCATCCGTCACGCCGAGCGCGTCGCCCTCGCCATGGACGCGCGCGCCTTCGGCGCCCACGCCACTCGCACCGAACGCACGATCAGCCGTTGGCGCGTGCACGACACGGCGTTCGTGCTGCTCTTCTGGGTCGGCGCCGCCGCCCTCTACGGGTGGCTGCTCGCGGTCTGACGCCGCCCGCCATCCCGCCGACACCCGCCCGCCGCCCGCACGCCACCCGCCACCCGCCGACACCGCTCGCCGCTGCGGCGAAGAACGAGATCAGGTGACCCGGCGCAGCGGCGCAGGCGGGCCGGCGCGCTACTCCGCGGACGCGGTGTCGACGATCTCCACGTAGAACACGAGGGTGTGGCCCCCGAGGCCGTTCGCCGACTCGGCCGTGCCGTATCCGAGCTCGGGCGGAATCGTCACGATGAGCTTGGTGCCGACCTTCTGGCCGACGAGCGCGGCCCCGAAGCCGGGGATGACGCCCGAGGTCGCGAAGGTCGCAGGCTCGCCGCGGTCGAAGCTCGAGTCGAACTGCTCTTTCGTGTCCCAGTTGATGCCGACGTAGTTCACCGTGACGCTGTCGCCGTTGCCCACCTCGGCACCGTCGCCCGGCTCGAGCACCTTCAGCTCGAGGTCGGGCGATGGGGCCACGTCGGGGATGACGATGGTGGGCGCGGCGTCGCCGTTCCGAGTGACCTCGGGTACGTTCTCGGTCCACTCGGCGGGGGTCGGCAGCGGCTCGGGCTCAGGCTCGACGTACTCGCCGATGACGTCGGCGACGATCACGACGGTGTCGTCGGCGCCGACGCCGAGGGTCTCGTTGCCCGTCTCGCCGTAGAGCGACGCGGGCGGCGCGACGGTGACGGTGCGGGTGCCGTAGGGCTGGCAGTCGATCGCCGAGCGGAACGAGTCGAGCACCGAGCCGTCGCCGATCGCCAGGGTCGCGGGCTGCGAGACGATCTGCTCGCCCGTGGTGGCGTTGATCATCGTGATGACGAGGTCGGCGCTGGTGCCGCTCGCGGCCACCTCGCCGTCGCCCTCGGTGACGACGGTCGTCTGCAGGTCGGTCGCCGACAGCGGCGTCGTGAACGTCGCCGTCGGGTTCGCCTCGCCGAACGCTCCGTCGACCGTGATCGCGTCGCTGTCGGGCCCCGAGACCGCCTCGAAGCAGGCCAGCGCGCCGTCGGCGGTGGGGGTGGGCGTCGGCGTCGACTCGGGGCTGCCGGCGCAGCCGGCGAGCAGGAGCGCGGCCGAAGCGGCGAGTGCGACGGGCGCAGCGATGCGCTGGGCACGGTTCATGGAGGGGTCTCGTTTCCGATCGGGACGTGGATCACCAGTCTGCCGTGTCGCGGCTCACGATTGGCTGAGTCCGTATGACCGTGCGCGTCCGCCACCCGTCGCGCCCGAGGCATCCGACCGTACAGAATGGGCGGATGGGGGACGCACTCGAAGCGGAGGAGGCGGGCCCGGCGCCCGTCGGCCCCGCCGATGACCACGCCGCGCTCGACGCGGTGCTCTGGGATCCGATCGCCTTCGGAGTGCTGGTGCGCACGCGACCGCGCTTCGAGGAGGTCGTGCTCGACGCCGGCTGCGGCGACGGCGCCACCGCGTTGCCGACGGCCGAGCTGGTCGGGCCGAGCGGTCGAGTCGATGCGATCGATCCCGATGAGGGGCTGGTCGCGCTGGTGCGCGACCGCGCGAGCGACCGGATGCCGCAGCTGCACCCGTTCGTCGGGGATCTCGCCGACCGCGATCCGGGCGAGTACGACCTGGTGCAGTGCGCGCTCGGGCTGCGCCGACTCGCCGCGGGCGATGTCGATCGCCTCGACGACGTGGTGCGCGCGCTCGTGTCGCAGGCACGACCAGGTGGCCGGGTCGCGATCGCGGTCTGGGCGGGCGGGTCGTTCGACCCGCTGCCCGAGGTGCTCGGCGGCGCGCTCGCACCCGAGTACGGCGGCGACGAGGATGCCGCGGAGCTGGCGGCGTCCGCACGGCCGAGCCTGCCCGGCGCCGAGACCCCGGGCGCGTTCGCGCATCGACTCGCGGGGCTCGGGCTCTCGGGGGTGCGCGCCGATGTCGTGCCGCTGCACCTCGAACTCGACGACGAGCTGGCCTGGCGGCTCGTGACGGGCACGACGCTGCGTGCGCTGCTCGAGGACCTCGACGATGACGGGGTCGAGCGCGTGCGCACCAGGGCGCTCGCAGCGATCGCCGACCGGTCGATCGCGTCGGTCGACGCTTCGGTGCTGGTCGCGGTCGGTCGCCGGCCCGTCTGAGCGCCCCCCTTCCGGCCGTTTCCCGCCGCAGGGGGCCGAGGTCCCGGGGGATGAGCCCCTCCCTGCCCCGATAGACTTGACCGACGGTCGGCACGGTGCGCGAGGAGGGTGAATGATCTTCAGCCTCGTGGTCTTCGGTGCGCTGTCGCTGGTCACTCCGCTCCTCACGAGGCTGCTGGGGCGGCGGGTCTTCCTCGTGCTGGCCGTGCTGCCGGCCGCCGTGTTCGCGGTGCTGCTGAGCTGGCTGCCCGGCGTGCTGGCGGGGCAGTCCGTCAGCGAGACCGTCGAGTGGATCCCCACCCTCGACATCGCACTCTCGTTCCGCGCCGACGCGCTGGCGCTGCTGCTCGCCCTCATCGTCACGGGCGTCGGCGCGCTCGTGCTGGCCTACTGCGCCTGGTACTTCGACGACGACGAGCCGTCGCTCGGCCGCTTCGCGGCGCTGCTGCTGGCCTTCGCGGGCGTCATGCTCGGGCTCGTGACCGCCGACGACGTGTTCGTGCTGTTCACCTTCTGGGAGCTCACGAGCGTGCTGAGCTACCTGCTCATCGGCCACTACACGGGCCGCAAAGAGAGTCGTGGTGCGGCCCTGCAGGCCCTCACCGTCACCACGTTCGGCGGTCTCGCGATGCTCGTGGGCCTGGTCGTGCTCGCGGTCGCGGGCGGCACCACCTCGCTCAGCGAGCTGATCGCGAATCCGGTCACGGGTGTCGCCGGGGAATGGGGCATCGCGCTCGTGCTGGTCGGGGCGATCTCGAAGTCGGCGCTCGTGCCGTTCCACTTCTGGCTTCCCGCGGCGATGGCCGCGCCCACGCCCGTGTCGGCGTACCTGCACGCCGCGGCGATGGTGAAGGCCGGCGTGTACCTCGTCGCGCGGCTGGCCCCCGGCTACGCCGTGCTCGAGGCGTGGCATCCGATCGTCATCGGGCTCGGCACGTTCACGATGCTCGTGGGCGGCTGGCGCGCCCTGCGCCAGTACGACCTCAAGCTGCTGCTCGCCTACGGCACGGTGTCGCAGCTCGGGTTCCTGGTGCTGGTCACCGGGTTCGGCACGCACGACGCCGCGCTCGCGGGTGTGGCCCTGCTGCTCGCCCACGCCCTCTTCAAGGCGGCGCTGTTCCTCGTCGTCGGCATCATCGACCACGCCGCGGGCACACGCGACTGGCGTCGCCTGTCGGGGCTCGGCCGCCGCATGCCGGTGCTGGCGACGGTCGCGATGGTCGCCGCGGCGTCGATGGCGGGCCTGCCGCCGCTGATCGGCTTCGCCGCGAAAGAGGGGGTGTTCGCCTCGCTCCTCGAGGCGACCTACGCGAGCGAGCCCAGCGGCCTGGCGGGCTGGGCGTGGCTCGCGCTCATCGGCGCGATCGCCGGGTCGATCCTCACGGTCGCGTACAGCGTGCGGTTCGTCTGGGGCGCGTTCTGGACCCGCCCGTCGATCGCCCCCACCGAGCTGCACCGGCCGGCGGCGATGGCGGTCGCGTCCCCGCTGCTGCTGGCGGCGGCCAGCCTCGGGTTCGCGTTCGCGATCGGATGGCTCGAGCCGCTGTTCGCGGGCTACGCCGACGAGCTGTCGGGCCCGCACGAGCTGCATCTCGCGCTCTGGCACGGATTCGAGCCGGCGCTGTTCATCTCGCTCGGCGTGTACGCGCTCGGCGCGCTGCTCGTGTGGGGCCGTGCCCGGGTCGCGCGCATGCAGGCCGCGCTGCCGCCGATGCTCGACTCGGGTCGCGGCTACCTGCGAGTGGTCTCGTTCGTCGACCGGGTCGCGGCGGCCGTGACGACCGCGATCCAGCATCGCGGGCTGCCCGGCTATCTGGCCGTCATCGTGCTGGTGTTCATCGGCGGCCTCGGGTTCTCGGCGATCGTGAACACGACCTGGCCCGACAGCGTCCGGCTCTGGGACTACCCCGCCCAGCCGTTCCTCGCGCTCGTCATGGCGGTGGCCGCGATCGCCGCGGCCACGGTGCGCCAGCGCATGACGGCGGTGCTGCTGGTGAGCGTCACCGGGTACGGTCTGGTGCTGCTGTTCGGCATGTCGGGTGCGCCCGACCTCGCGCTCACCCAGGGCCTCGTCGAGACCATCGTGATCGTGGTGTTCGTGCTCGTGCTGCGGCGGCTGCCGAAGCAGATCGCGCAGCGACACCCGTCGGTGCACAAGCTCGCACGCGGCATCATCGGGCTCGTCGCCGGCGCCGTGATGGGCGTCATCGGGCTCGTGGCGCTCGGCGCCCGCATCGAGCCGACCATCGCCGGGGGCCTGCCGGCGCTCGCCCTCGAGGCCCACGGCAAGAACATCGTGAACGTCATGCTCGTCGACATCCGCGCGTGGGACACGCTCGGCGAGATCTCGGTGCTCGTCGCCGTCGCCACGGGCGTCGCGAGCCTCATCTTCGTCTCGGGCCGCACGGGCGGCGCGCCCCGGCTCGAGCGCCGCCCGCAGGGGCGCGACCGGTTCCGGCCGGTGCCCGAGAAGGCGTCGTCGATCCGCGCGGCCCGGCCCAGCCTGGCCGAGGTCGAGCACGAGACGGATGCCGCGTCCGAAGCCGCCGAGACCCGTCAGACCTGGCTCCTCGCGGGCCCGACCCTTTCGCCGCGGCGCCGGTCGATCCTCATCGAGGTGCTCGTGCGGCTGCTGTTCCACCCGGCCATCGTGGTGTCGGTATACCTGCTGTTCGTCGGGCACAACGCGCCCGGGGGCGGGTTCGCCGGCGGACTGCTCGCGGGCCTCGCGCTCGTGGCGCGCTACCTCGCCGGCGGCCGGTACGAACTCGGCGAAGCGGCGCCCATCGACGCCGGCCACCTGCTCGGCGGGGGCCTGCTGCTCGCCGCCGGCACCGCGGCATCCTCCCTGCTGTTCGGCCTCGCCGTGTTCGAGTCGAGCTGGTTCGAGGCCGACGTGCCGGTGCTCGGCACGCTCTCGATCGGCACCTCGACCCTGTTCGACATCGGCGTGTACCTCGTCGTCGTCGGGCTCGTCCTCGACATCCTGCGCTCGCTCGGCGCCGAGGTCGATCGTCAAGAGGAAGAGGCCGAGGAGTCCGAGGACGTCGACCCCGGCGACCTCGGGCGCTCGGGCGACCGCATCGACTCCCCGTCCCAAGGTGAGGGGGTGCGCACATGACCGGTTCGCTCACCCTCGTCGTGCTCATGGCCGTGCTGTTCGGCGCCGGAATCACGATCATGCTCGAGCGCAGCCTCACCCGCGTGCTCATCGGGTTCCTGCTCGTCGGCAACGCGGTGAACATCCTCATCTACCTGATGAGCGGGGCGCCGGGCGTCGCGCCGATCCTCTCCGACGGCGTCGACGAGGATGCAATCAGCGACCCGTTGCCGCAGGCGTTCATCCTCACCGCGATCGTCATCAACCTGGGCATCACGGCGTTCATGCTCGCCCTCATCTACCGGTCGTGGTGGCTGGCGCAGCTCGGCGACAAGGGCGACCTGATCGACGACGAGGCCGAGCTCGTCGAGGACGCCGAAGAGGCCGCCGACCTGATCCGCTCGTCCGCGGCCGACGACCGGGCCATCCAGGAGCTCATCGACGCCAGCGACGAAGAGCCCGAGGGGCCCGACGACGACGAGCTCGAGCTCGAGGCCTCGCTCCGCGACCGGGAGGACCGCCCGTGACCGCCGCCCTCGTGCCCCTCGTCGTGCTGCTGCCGCTGCTCGGCGCGGCCGTCGCGCTCATCCTGGGCCGCCACCGCCGCGCGCAGATGGGTGTGTCGGCGACCGTGCTCGGCGCGGTCGTGGTGATCGCGGCGATTCTGCTCGTCACGGTCGACGCCTCGGGCGAGGGCGTGGTCGTCGCGATCGGGGCGTGGCAGCCGCCGTTCGGCATCGTGCTCGTCGTCGATCGATTGAGCGCGATCATGCTGCTGATCTCGGCGATCGTGCTGCTCGGCGTGCTCGTGTACGCCGTCGGCCAGGGCATCGCCGATCAGCACCGCGAGACGCCGGTGTCGATCTTCCACCCGTCGTACCTGATCCTGTCGGCCGGGGTGTTCAACGCCTTCATCGCCGGCGACCTGTTCAATCTGTACGTCGGGTTCGAGATCCTGCTGTCGGCGTCGTACGTGCTGCTCACTCTCGGCGGCACGGGCGAGCGCATCCGCGCGGGCGTCACGTACATCATCGTGAGCCTCGTCTCATCGCTGTTCTTCCTCTCGGCGATCGCGCTCATCTACGGCGCGACGGGCACCGCGAACATCGCCCACCTCTCGGTGCGCATCGCCGAGCTGCCCGCCGACGTGCAGCTCATCCTGCACCTGCTGCTGCTGATCGCGTTCGGCATCAAGGCCGCGGTGTTCCCGCTGTCGTTCTGGCTGCCCGATTCCTACCCGACCGCGCCTGCGCCGGTCACGGCGGTGTTCGCCGGCTTGCTGACGAAGGTCGGCGTGTATGCGATCATCCGCACCGAGACGGTGATCTTCGCCGACAGCGACCTGTCGACACTGCTCCTCGTGATCGGCGGACTCACGATGGTCATCGGCATCCTCGGTGCACTGACGCAGGCCGACATCAAGCGTCTGCTGTCGTTCACCCTGGTCAGCCACATCGGGTACATGATCTTCGGCATCGGACTGGCGAACGAGATCGGTCTCGCCGCGACGATCTACTACGTCGTGCACCACATCACGGTGCAGACCGCGCTGTTCCTCACGACCGGGCTCATCGAACGGTTCGGCGGGGCGACGTCGATCAACCGGCTCGCGGGCCTGCTCAAGGCGTCACCGCTGCTGGCGATCCTGTTCTTCATCCCGGCGCTGAATCTCGGCGGCATCCCGCCGTTCTCGGGCTTCCTCGGCAAGGCCGGCCTGTTCCTGGCGGGCGGTGAGGCGGCGGCGGATGCCTCGCCCGGCTCGGCTGCGCTCATCTGGATCGTGATCGGGGCCGGCGCAGTCACCTCGCTCATCACGCTCTACGCGCTGACCCGGTTCTGGAACATGGCGTTCTGGCGCGGCCGTGATGAGCTCGAGGGGTACGAGTCGGTGCTGCTGAACTCGGTGCAGGAGTGGCCGGGCGCGAACACCGCCACCGCCACGGCACGCCGCACGACACCCGTGCTCATGGTCGTCGCGACCACGTCGCTGGTCGTGGTGACGATCCTGCTCACGGTGTTCGCCGGCCCGCTGTTCGAACTCGCCGACCGCGCCGCACGCGACCTCGCCGATCCGGCGGCGTACGTGTCGCTCGTCTTCCCCGGAGGCATCCGATGAACGCGAGGATGAGCCGTGCCGAGGGCCACGAGCCCCTGATCTGGAAGTCGCTGTGGCGGCAGGCTCCGTTGCTGATCGCGCTGGTCGCGCTGTGGTTGCTGCTGTGGGATCACATCGACGTGCTCACGGTCGTGACCGGCGTGGTGCTCGCGATCCTCGTCACCCGCACGCTGTACCTGCCGCCGGTGCTGCTGAGCGGTCGGTTCAACCCGTGGCGCGGCCTGCTGCTCGGGCTGCGCATGATCTTCGACGTCGTGCGTGCGTCGCTGCAGGTCGCGTTCTTCTCGCTGATGCCGTGGTGGAAGCCGATGAACGCGATCATCGCGGTGCAGCTGCTGACCCGCAGCGACCTCGTCACCACGCTCACGGCCGAGGCGATCTCGGTCGTCCCCGGCACCGTCGTGGTCGACATCGACCGCGAACGCGGCCTGCTCTACCTGCACGCGCTCGGCACCCGGACGCATGCCGACGTCGAGCACACCCGGCGCCAGGTGCTCGGCACCGAGGAGCGCATCGTGCTCGCGATCGGCACGCACGAGCAGGCCGAGTCGATCCGTCAGGCGCGGCGCCAACGTCGCGCTGCGGCCCGTGACATCCGACCGAAGGAGCACGCATGAGCTTCCTCACCGTGGTCAGCATCGCCGCCGGCATCATGTTCGGCATCGGCGGGCTCGCCGCCGTCGCACGCATCATCCGCGGCCCGTCGATCCTCGACCGTGCGCTCGCGACCGACGTGCTGCTCGCGATCGCGATGTGCGCGCTCGGCGCCGAGATGGCGATCAACCAGCACACCGACACGCTCGTGATCCTGCTGGTGCTCGCGATGTTCGCAGTCGTCGGCTCGATCTCGATCGCCCGGTTCATGGCGAAGCAGGATGTCTCGTGAGCCTCGCCGAGATCGCCGTCGGGCTGCTCATCCTCGTGAGCGCCTTCCTGTCCATGGCGGCCGGCATCGGCATCGTGCGGTTCCCCGACGTGCTGACCCGGCTGCACGCCGCGACGAAGCCGCAGGTGCTGGGGCTCGCGACCATCCTGGCCGCGGTCGTGCTGCGAGCGCCGACCTGGGGCGTGCTCACGACCGCGGTGCTCGTGATGACGTTCCAGCTGCTCACCCAGCCGATGACCGCGCACATGCTCGGTCGGTCGGCGTACCGCACCTCGCACGTGCGCCGCGACCTGCTCATCGAGGACGAGCTCGGCCGCGACATCGCCGAGCACGCCGAACCCGAGGCATCCGATCGCTGAGGGTTCGCACCCGTCCCTCCCCGCCCCCTCCCCGCCCCCTCCCCGCCCAAGGTCGATTCGCGCGAATGAGGCATGAACGTGCCGACCTCAGTGGCGCGAATCGACCTTAGCCACGGTTGCGGATACCGTGACGGCAATCGTCACCCGCGTGACATCCGCCCGTCATCTGCCCTGCGTAGCGTCCATGCATGGCTGCGAGCTTCGAGCGGGTCGATCCGTTCCTCGGAACCGAGGTCACCGAGCTCCCTGAGCCGACCGGACTCGCGGCATCCTGGTGGTGGCCGAAGCCGCAGATCGGCAACACGCACCCGGGCGCGACCTCGCCGTTCGGCATGGTGTCGGCGTGCGCGTACTCGGGCGCCTATCCGACCGGGTACGGCCGCTACGACCTCATCACCGAGGGCGTGCCGCCGCGCATCCACGACCGGCAGCTCGCGTCGGGGTTCACGCACTTCCAGCAGTCGGGCACCGGCGCGATCCGCAAGTACTACAACTACTTCCGGGTGACGCCGATGATCGAGCCGCTCGACGTGCTCGGCCGCACGTGGGATCTCGTCGACGAGCACGCCGAGCCCGGATGGTACGCGGCGACCCTCGAGAACGGCATCCGGGCCGAGATCACGGTGGGCCCGAAGAGCGCGGTGCACCGGTACACGTTCCCGAAGCATCGCAACGCCCGCATCGTGGTCGACTTCTCGATGGGCGGGCTCACGATCCCGTATGGCGCGACGATTCCGCTGCGCGCCCACCTCGAGACGGTCGCGCCGGGCGTCGCGCGCGGCGAGATCGTCGTCGAGGGCGCACCGCTCGCGGTGCACCTCGAGTGCGACACCCCGCAGTGGCGGCAGATGCTCTGGTACGACCGCCGCCTCATGCCCGGCGGCACCCGGCTCGACTTCGACCACATCCGGCCGACGACGCTGCGCAGCTTCGGGTTGATGTGGGCCGGCCCGGTCGAAGCCGGCCAGACCGTCGAGCTGCGACTCGGCTTCTCGCTGCGCGGCACCGAGCAGGCGCGGGCGAACCTCACGCGCGACTGCGGCGTCGGGCCGGCCCGCTTCACTCAGCGCCGCGAGCGCACCGGCAAGGCGTGGAAGCGGCACCTGCAGTCGATCCGCGTCGACACGCCCGACGACGACCGGCAGACGGTGTTCTCGACCGCGCTGTTCCACTCGCTGGTGAAGCCGTGCCTCGCGCCCGACGAGAGCCCGTTCTGGCCGAGTCCCGGCCCCTTCGCGTTCGACCTGTCGACGATGTGGGACGTCTACCGCACGCAGTTGCCGCTCATCACGACGCTGTTCCCCGAGCGCGCGGTCGAGCTCGCGAACGCGCTGCTCACCATCTGCGAGGAGGAGGGCAACTTCCCCATCGGCTACCGGATGGCGCGCGGCAGCGACCGGTTCTCGCGGCAGGGCTCAGCGCTCGTGCACACGTTCCTCGCCGACCTGTGCCAGCTCGGCCTCGACGGCATCGACTGGGACTGGGCGCTCGTGCACATGCACAACGACCTGCGGCGCACCTACGGCGAGGACTTCCTGCTGCACGGCGTGGCGCACCCCGTCAGCCACACCCTCGATCTCGCGTTCGGGTACTGGTGCACCGCGAAGGTCGCCCGCCGGGTGGGCGACGTGTCGCTCGCCGAGGAGTTCGAGGCGCTCGCCGCCCGCTGGGTGAACGCGTACGACCCGGGCACCGGACTGCTGCAGGACTCGACGTTCTACGAGGGCACCCGCTGGAACTACTCGTTCCGGCTGCAGCACGACATGGCGGGACGCATCGAGCTCGCGGGCGGCGACGAGGCCTTCACGGGACTGCTCGACCGGTTCTTCGGGTTCGGCGCGCCTCCGGTGCGGCAGCCGGGCATCCGGCCGGATGCCTCGGAGATGACCGCGGGGTACGCGCTCGGCCGCTTCGAGGGGCTGAACAACGAGCCGGACATGGAGTCCCCGTGGGCGTACACCTACGCCGGGCGCCCCGACCGCACCGCCGAGGTGGTGCACGCGATCGTGACGCAGATGTTCGGCACCGGCCGCGGCGGCCTGCCCGGCAACGACGATTCGGGCGGGCTGAGTTCGTGGTACGTGTGGGCGTCGCTCGGGCTGTTCCCCGTCGCCGGGCAGAACCTGTTCCTCATCAACGCGCCGAGCTTCGCCGAGTCGCGCATGCGCGTCGCCGGCGACGACGTGTTCCGAATCGAGACGGTCGGGTTCACCGAGCCGCGACCCGGCGGGCCGGTGCAGTACGTGCAGTCGGTTCGCTTCAACGGCGAACCCCTCGCCCGCCCCTGGCTGCGCGGCGCCGAGCTGCGACACGGCGGCACGCTCACCGTCGAACTCGGCAGCGAGCCCGGCGAGTGGGGCACGACGGAACGCCCGCCGTCGCATCCGCCGGCCGTGAAGTCGCCGCCCGTCACGCATGACCCGCTCGCATCGCACGAGTCATCCGAACCGCCCATCTCCACCGAACCAGACCGGAGGACGCCATGACCCCTTCGACCCTTCCGACCCGGCTCGTGATCGTCGTGCGCGCCGATCCCGTGATCTGCGGGCACTCCGTCGAAGCACGGAACCTCGCCGAGGTGGCGCTGCAGCGAGGCATCCGAGAGGTGCGCATCGTGACCTGGCCCATCGAGCGCCTCGAAGCTGCGGGGCTGCCGCTGAAGCCCCTCGACGTCGTGCTGCCCTACAGCCGCGGCATCACGGTCGAGCGGCCCGATCCGGTCGGCGACTACAAGGTGCCCGACAGCCGGTACCTCGCGGGCATCACGGGCCGGCTCGTCGAGCTGTTCACCGACGGCGTGCCGACGGTCGCGCTCTCGCTCTACCTGAGCCCGCATACGGTAGCGGTCGCCGACGCGATGCGGGTCGCGTGGGCGACCGGGCTGCCCGTGAACGTCACGACGATCGCCGAGGCGGTCGGGTCGGATGTCACGAACATCGTGCGGGCGTGCGTGGCCGAAGGCCGATTCGGGCCGGCGGCGCACATCCTCGCGAGCTACCTCGCGCAGGACCACCTCGTGGCGGTGTCGGAGTACACGCGCGACCTGATCGTCTCATCGGCCGAGGACGTCGACTCGGCGCACGGCACCCGGTTCGCCGACCAGCTGCGCGACCGCATCGCGATCTCGTACCCGGCGATCGACGCGACGCCGTATCTCGACGTGAGTGCCGCCGACGTTGACCGGGTGTGCGCTGCGCGCGACCTGCGGCCGGGCGGCTACGTGCTGTTCCTGTCGCGGCTCGCGCGGGCGAAGGGCGTCGACGAGCTCATCGACGGATTCGCTGCGTCGGCGGCGGCGAAGCGAGGCATCCGGCTCGTAATCGCCGGGCGCGGACCCGAGGCGGCCGAGCTGCGCGCCCGTGCCGCGCTCTCGCACGCGGCCGAGCTGATCGACTTCCTCGACGACGTCGGCGACGCCGAGAAGCCCGCGCTGATGGCGGGCTGCGCCGCGTTCGTGCTGCCGTCGAAGCCGCGGCCCGAGTTCGTCGAGACGTTCGGCATCGCGCTCGCCGAGAAGCTGCTCGCGGGCGGCGGACCGGTGATCACGTGCGACACCGGCGGCATCGTCGAAGCCGTCGGCGAGCACGCGACGATCATCCCGGTCGAGGATGCCGCGGCGATCCAGCGCGCGATCGACGAGGCGTTGGCGCTGCCCGCCGACGAGGTGCGTGCGCGTTCCGAGCGGGGTCGCGAGTATGCCAGGCAGTTCGATCGCACGAACGTGTTCGACAAGCTGTTCGCACGCGTGCTGCCCGACCCGGTCGCGGTGCTGGTCGAGTAGCCCTCTCGAACGCCCCCGTCAGTACGTCTGGTGCACGATCGCCTGCGCGACCGCCGCTGCCCCGTCCCCGTTGATCTCGTACACCGTGTCCCCCACCCGCAGGATCACGGGCGACGACGGGCCGTCCTCGGCGCTTCGCACTGCGGCGTCGACGTGCTGCCCCGCCGGCACGTCAGCGAGCTCGAGCGGAACGAACGCGGCGTCGGTGTCGGGCTCGCCGATGCGCGCGAACAGGTCACCGAGGCCCCGTGCCGTCTCGATCGTCACGAGCGGGAGCGGACCGAACCCGTCGACCACGAGCTCGCAGTCGAAGGTGCGGGCAGCAACCCTCACCGCGTCGTCGAATCCGGTGATCTCCCGGGTCGCGGCGAGCCCGAGCGCGTAGGTGTACGACGCACCGTCGAGCTGCTCGGCCTCGACCACGCCCGGTTCGGCAAGGCCGCCGGTGCACGCGGCCTCGCCGTCGCGCAGCGGCGCGATCTGCCAGGCGGCCCGGTCGGGCGCCGCCTGCACCGCTTCGGCCGCCGAGGATGCCGCGACGGCGAGCCGATCGAGCATCTCGGCGGCGTCCACACCGAGGAACCGGGAACCCGAACCCGTCAGCCCGGCCGCCGAGATCGTCGCCCGCAGCCACGCGTCGCCGACCGGCGCCGAGATGCGCCACCCGCTGTCGCCGACCGCGACGGATGCCTCGACGCCAGCGATCTCGCGGGACTCGGTCGAGGGGGCGTCGCCGGCCCACTCGGGCGTCCAGGCGAGTGCCCCGCCCGGCAGCACGTCGACCCGCAGGTACGCCCAGTCGGTGCCGTTGTAGTCGGGCATGCCGGTGCCGACGCGCCATGAGCACGCGAGCCCGCCCGCGCCGGTGAGCAGCAGGTCGGCGAACGCGAAGCGCTCGTACGTCGCGGGCACCGGCTCGACCGGCGTGCCGTCACCGCCCTGCAGCGTCGCGGCGACGAGGTCGCCCGGCACGAGGTCGTCGCACGTGTACGGCAAGGCCGCCTCGATCGGGGGCGTGCTCGCCGTCGGTGCGGGCGTCGGCGGCTCGGGCGTCGGCTCGGGCGCGGCGGAGCACGCGGTCAGGGCGAGGAGCAGCAGGGTGGTCGTCGCGACGACGGCGTTCGGGCGCACGGCACGACCCTAGCGGTCGGGCGACCCCCGCTGGTCGAGTAGGGAGCGCAGCGACCGTATCGAGACCCCGCACCCCGCCCACCGACCCTGCCACAGCTCACCAGGTCTCGATACGCGCTTCGCGCTACTCGACCAGCGGAACGGGTCAGTCGCGACCCGTGAACACCGGCGTGCGCTTCTGCTGGAACGCGGCGAAGCCCTCGCGGTAGTCGGATGTCTCGCAGAGCGCCGCCTGCGCGCGGTTCTCCTCGGCCATCGACGCCCACAGCCCGAGCCGCTCGTCGCGGAGCGCGGCGACGAGTCGTTTCGACGCGGTGAACGCGAGGGTCGGGCCGGCGGCGGCCGCGCGTGCGGCCTGCCACGCGGCATCCGTCACCTCGTCGGCGGGGAAGGCGCGCGAGAACAGGCCCGAGGCGACCGCCTCGGAACCCGACATCAACCGGCCGGTGACGATGAGGTCCATGGTGCGGTGCGCGCCGAGGCGTTCGACGAAGAGGGCGTGCCCGCCCGAGTCGAGCGTCGCGCCGAGGTTGGCGAACGGCGAGCCGATCTTCGCGGTGTCGGCGACATAGACGATGTCGCTCGCGATGAGCAAGCCGAGGCCGACCCCGAGGCACGCGCCGTGCGCGATCGCGAATGTCGGCACCGGGATGCCGGCGATGCGCTGCAACAGCGGCTCGACGAGTCCGCCGAGGTAGCCGAGCACGTCGTCCTCACGGGGGTCCACCCCGGAGATGTCACGACCCGCGCAGAACGCCCGACCCTCGCCCCGCAGCACGAGTGCGCGCACCTCGCCGGTGTCGGCGAGCCGGGTCGCCTCGACGTAGGCGGCGTCGAGCTCGCGCAGCGCGGCCTCATCGAGCGCGTTGAGCTTCGCGGGCGCGTTCAGCACCACTTCGGCGACCGCATCGTGCACGGCGAACTCGATCATGGCTGCTCCTCGTCGTCGCGGAATACCTACCGATCGTTCAGTCAGCCCGATCGTGCAGCCAGCATAGCCGCGCCTGGCTCAGCCCAGAGTGAGCGCGCTGAAGATGAGCCCGGCCAGCAGCAGCCAGCCGAACGACGAAACCGACGAGGGAAGATCGAGCACGCTCACTAGCCAGAGGCCGAAGAGGAACAGCAGCGCGACGACGGTCGGCACCGCCGCGGCGATCGTGAGTCCGCGCGCCCACCACAGCGAACGGGTGCGTGCGGGGGCGGCGGACGGGGGCGCGAGCGTCATGCGCCGGAGTCTAGCGGCCGGGCGTCACCGGCCCGAGGATGCGAGAACGGCAGGGGTGGGAAGCACCCACCCCTGCCGTTCACGTCGGGATCAGCGCGCGTCGACGGGCTCCGCGGCATCCGCCTCGTCGTCGGCGTCGAGCAGGTCCACGACCACGAGCTCGTCGTCGAAGGCGTCATCGGACGCGAGCTCGTCGTCGGACGCGAGCTCCTCGTCGGCCTCGGCCTCGTCGGCCTCAGCCTCGAGCTCCTCCGCGACATCCGCCTCGTAGTGCTCCGTCTCGAAGCCCTCCTCCGACTCGATCGCGGCGATCTCCACCGGGCCGAGGTCGTCGAGCAGCGCGTCGCCGAGGCGCACGTCCTCGAAGTCGACCTCGATCTCGGCGCGGTCGAGCAGGTCGTTCATGCGGCGCTGGCGGTTGCGCGGGATGAGCGTGACGACCCGGCCCATGCGGCCGGCACGGCCGGTGCGGCCCGCGCGGTGCAGGTAGGTCTTGTACTCGTCGGGCGCGTCGGCCTGGATCACCAGGTCGATGTCGTCGACGTGGATGCCTCGGGCGGCGACGTCGGTCGCGACCAGCACGTCGACCCGGCCGCTGGTGAGCTGGTGCAGGTTGCGCGTGCGACGCGACTGGTTGAGGTCGCCGTGCAGGGCGACGGCGCGAATGCCAGCCTCCTCGAGGTGGTCGGTCAGGTCCTCAGCGAACGCGCGGGTGCGCGAGAAGACGAGGGTCTTGCCGTCGCGGTCGGCGAGCGCCGCGACGATGTCGCGCTTGTCGCGGTTCTCGATGACGAACACGCGGTGGTCGATGGTGCCCGACGACTGGTCTTCGCCGGCGACCTCGTGCACGGCCGGCTCGACGAGGAACTCGTCGACGAGCGTCGCCACACCGGTGTCGAGCGTCGCCGAGAACAGCAGCTTCTGGCCGCCGGGCTTGGTGAGGCGGAGGATGCGCTGCACGGGCTCGAGGAACCCGAGGTCGCACATGTGGTCGGCCTCGTCGAGCACGGTGATCTCGATCGCCGAGAGGTCGAGGTGACCCTGGCGCTCGAGGTCCTCGATGCGGCCGGGCGTGCCGATCACGATGTCGACGCCGCGGCGCAGCGCGCCGACCTGGCGTGCCTGCGGCACGCCGCCGTACACCTGCGTCGTGAACAGGCCGACGGCCTGCGCGATCGGCTGCACGGTGCGGTCGATCTGCAGCGCGAGCTCGCGCGTCGGCGCGAGGATGAGCGCGCGGGGCGCGCGGCCCATCTCGCGCTTGCGACGACCGTCGGGGCCGTTCGGGAGGTCACGCTGCTTCGCCGCCCACAGCTGCATGAGCCGCTCGACGGTCGGCGCGCCGAACGCGATGGTCTTGCCCGAGCCGGTGCGCCCGCGACCGAGGACGTCGCGACCCTCGAGCACGACGGGGATGGTCGCGGCCTGGATCGGGAACGGGTGCTCGGCGCCGAGGTCGCCCAGCGCGCGGACGATGTTCTGGCCGAGGCCGAGGTCGCCGAAGCTCACACCGTCGACGGCTTCGGCCTGGATGGCGTCGGCCTCGAGGCGCTCGAGCACGACGTCGTCTTCGGGGGTGAAGGCGGGGCGCTCGTCGCGAGCCGGGTAGAACGAGGACGGGCGGCGCTCGCTGTCGCGGAAGCCGGCGCGCTCGACGTCGCGACGCGGGGCGCGGTCGCGGTCGAACTCGCGGCGTGCGGGCCGCTCACCACGATCGTCGAACCGGCGCGGAGCACGGTCACGGTCGAAGTCCCGACGCGGGGCGCGGTCATCGCGATCGAACCGGCGCGGCGCACCACCGTCGCGCGGGGTACGGTCGCGGTCGAACTCGCGGCGTGCGGGCCGCTCGCCACGGTCGAAGTCCCGACGCGGAGCGCGGTCATCGCGGTCGAAGCGGCGCGGCGCACCACCGTCGCGCGGAGTACGGTCGCGGTCGAACTCGCGGCGTGCGGGCCGCTCGCCACGATCGTCGAACCGGCGCGGAGCACGGTCACGGTCGAAGTCCCGACGCGGGGCGCGGTCATCGCGATCGAACCGGCGCGGCGCACCACCGTCGCGCGGGGTACGGTCGCGGTCGAACTCGCGGCGTGCGGGCCGCTCGCCACGGTCGTCGAACCGGCGCGGGGCACGGTCGTTCCGGTCGAACCGACGGCCGCCGTCGCGCGGAGCGCGGTCGCGGTCGCGGTCGCGGTCGAACTCGCGGCGGGGCGCGCGGTCGTCGCGGTCAGAGCGACGGCCGCCGTCGCGACCGCCCTGCTCGCCGCGGCTTCCGTGTTCGGGGCGGGCGTCGGCGCGGTGCGGCGTGCGGCCGCTGGCGACGCGCTCGTCGCGGCTCCAGCGGGCCTTCTTCGGGGCATCCTCGTCGGGGCGGTAGCCGCGGTGACCGGGGCTGCGCGATCCCGACTTCGGGGCACCCGACTTCGCCGCGCCGCGCGCGTACGAGGGGTCGAAGTTGCGCGCGGGTCGTCCGCCGGCGGGCTTCGTGTTCTTGGGCATGGTGGAACTTCCTGGGTTGTACTCGAGTACATGGCGAACGTGCTGCGCGGTGCGCAGCACGATCGAGAACCCGGAACTGTCGTAGGCCGGGGCCGTTCACATACGGTGATCTATCCAGAGGCCGAACGCCTCGGAACCGGCCCTGCAGACTCACAAACCCATCCGCGCACAGCGCGGTGTCCAGACCGACCTGACCACGATAGCGGTTCCGCCTGTGAATCGGCCGCATCGCGCGAGCCGGTTTCGACGGGATGAGCCCCGAGGCGCCCCATGACCCGTCGGATCCGCCAGGTGAGGACTCCTCCGGATTCTGGGGTAGCATCGCTGCACCCCCGACCCGGAGCCCGCCCGTGATCCAGACCCGAACTCGCGGTACCGGCGGTCGCGGCGGCCGGCACCGCAGCCGGGCGCTGCTGATCGCCGCGGCCGTCGCCGCCGCGATCGCGACGACCTCGGTGCTGAGCGCGTTCCACACCCGGCTCGAGGCCATCGACCCGCAGGGTTCGGATGCCGCGAGCGAGGTCGCCGGCGCCGAGATCGTCGGCATCCGCACATTCACGCCGCCCGCCGGCCTGCGCGTCGCACCCGATCTCGAGTACGGCACACGAGAGGACGGCACGCTGCTCACGCTCGACGTGTGCCTGCCCGCGGCAGCCGGCCTCGGCATCGAGTTGCCCGCGGTGGTGTCGGTGCACGGCGGCAGTTGGGCGCGCGGCGACAAGGCCAACGCCGACTGGCGCAACGTGTGCCTGTGGTTGGCGAGCGAGGGATTCGTCGCGGCATCCGTGAACTACCGACTGGTGCCCGATGCGGTCTTCCCGGCGCAGCTCGAGGACGTGCAGCTCGCCGTCGAATGGCTGCGCGATCCCGCGCAGCTCGAGCGGTTCGACATCGACCCGAGCCGAATCGGCGTATTCGGCGGTTCGGCGGGCGGCAACCTCGCAGCCCTCGTCGGCGCCACCGGCGAGGGCCCACTCGACGAGGGCTCGCGGGTCGCCGCGGTCGCCGATCTCTCGGGCCCGGTGGTGCTCGACGGCATCCCCGAGGGCGACGTGTGGCTGCGTGGCATCGTCGGTGCCTACGTCGGGTGCGAACCCGATTCGCTCGACGGCGACGGATGCCCCGCGGCCGGCGCCGCATCGCCCCGCACGCTGCTCGACGCCAGTGACCCGCCCGTGTTCATCGGTCACGCCGAGCACGAGATCGTGCCGCTCGCCCAGTCGCTCGGCTACGCCGAGTCGCTGCGCGCAGCCGGAGTGCCCGTCGAGTTGGCCGTGGTGCCGGGCGGCGAGCACTCGATCGGCATCCTCGACTCGGCGCTGCGCGAGCGGGTCGCCGCGTTCCTGCACGCGCACCTGGGCTGAGGGACCGCGCAACCCCTCGACGCCCGCGACGGCGACCTGCCATCATCGCCGCATGCCCGACTCCGCCCGCCCCCGGCCCGACGGCCACGACTCGCCCGCCCGGTTCAGCCGCGACGACTGGCGCCTCATCCTGCGCCGCACCTGGCACGAGGCGCGCATCAACCAGTGGGCCGACATCGCCGCCGCCCTCACCTATTACGTGGTGCTCGCAACGTTCCCGGCGCTGCTCGCTGCGCTCGCCCTCATCGGCGGCTTCGGGTCGGCCGAGCGCTTCGGCGAAACCGCGCTCGACATCGTCGGCGACCTGTGGGGCAACGACGCGGCCAGCGCGCTCGACGAACCGCTCGCCCAACTGCTCGACGCGTCGCACCAGTGGTCGGCACTCATCGTCGGCATGGCCGGCGCGCTCTGGGCGATCTCGGGATACCTCGGGGTGTTCGGTCGCGGCATGAACCGCATCCTCGACGTCGAAGAGGGGCGGCCGTTCTGGCGATCGCGGCCGGCGATGCTGCTCGTCGCGGCCGGGCTGCTCGTACTGGCGGCCGCGGTCGCGGTGCTGCTCATCGTGAGCGGCCCGGTGGCGGGCGCGGTGGCCGAGGCGTTCGGCCTCGACGAGGGCGTGGCGTTCTGGTGGGACCTCGCGAAGCTGCCGGTCGCCGCAGCCCTCGTCGCGCTCGCGATCGCACTGCTCTACTGGGCTACGCCGAACGTGAAGCGCCGCCACGTGCGCTGGATGAGCGTCGGCGCGGCGTCGGCCGTGCTCGCGTGGATCATCACGACGGGCCTGTTCGGGGTGTACGTGCTGGGATTCCGCACCTACGAGCGCAACTACGGCGTGCTCGGCGGGGCCGTGGCGTTCCTGCTGTGGGTGTGGCTGTCGAACCTCGCGGTGGTACTCGGCGCGGTGCTCGACACCGAGGTCGAACGGCTGCGGCAGCTGCGCGCCGGCATCGCAGCCGAGGTCGACCTGAAGCTGCCGCTGCGCGACGAGCGGATGGTGCGCAAGAACCACCAGCAGCGGGCCGATGACATCCGCCTGGCCGCCGAGGTCCGCCGCGAGGCATCCGTCATCGGAAGCTGACGCGCGCTCGCGTGCAGCACCTCCCCAGCCCCGATGCGCTGCAATGGTTCCATGCCGACCGAACCCATCACCGTCTCGATCCGCCGCGAGGTCGACCCCGCGCGCATCTCCGAGGCGACCGCGTGGGTGCAGACCGGCGTGAACCTGGCCAACAAGTACCCGGGCTTCCTCGGCTCGGGCTGGGTGCGGGCGGGCGAGAGCTCCCGAGTGTGGCACATGCTCTACCGTTTCGCCGACGAGGCGTCCCTCGAGGCGTGGGAGCACTCCGCCGAACGGTCGTGGTGGCTCTCGACCGGGCAGGCGTTCGTCGAGAGCGAGCGGTCGCGGCGGCGCTCCGGCATCGAGGGCTGGTTCGACGAGCCGCCGACGGGCTCGGTCCCGGTCGCCGGCGGCGCCGGCACCGAGGCATCCGACCCGCCGCCCGCGCCGCCGCGCTGGAAGCAGGCCGTCACGATCTGGCTCGGCTTCTTCCCGGTGAACCTCGTGTTCTCGTACCTGATCGGCCTCGCGCCCGGCTGGGGCGAGGTGCCGTTGTGGCTGCGCGTGCTCGTGACGACCCTCGTGCTCACCCCGATCATGACCTACTGGGTGCTGCCCGTCATCACGCGCTCGCTGCGCCGCTGGCTCGCGCCTCGCGCTCGGTGAGGCGCGGGGCGGCAGTCTCATGCCGCCCCGGCTTGCCGCTCAGCCGGCCGTCGAACAGGTCGCGCAGCTCGTCGCGCTCCGCCTCGGTCGGTCGCCACGAGGCGGCGTCGACGTTCGCCTCGAGCTGCGCGACGCTCGTGACACCGGTGATGAGACTCGACACCGCCGAGTCGGCCAACAGCCACCCATAGGCGAGGTGCACGGGCGTGACCCCGCGCACCGCGGCGAACTCGCGGAAGCGCTCGAGCGCCTGCCATGGGGCATCGTGCAGCAGGTGCGGTTTGAATCGGGTGACCTTGCCATCGGCGGGCGCGGCGCCGCGTCGGTACTTGCCGGTGAGCAGGCCGTTCTGAAGCGGGAAGTAGGCGAGGAACCCGACCTCGAGCCGACGCACGGCCGGCAGGATGTCGCGTTCAGGCCCACGCCACAGGAGGCTGTACTCGTGCTGCACGGAGACGAACGGATGCAGCCCGCGCTCGCGAGCCGTGTGGTGAGCGTCGACAAGCCTCCACGCAGGCAGGTTCGAGACGCCCGCGTACCGGATCTTCCCCTCGCGAACGAGGTCGTCGAGGGTGGAGAGCGTCTCTTCGAGCGGCGTCGACGGGTCGGGCGAGTGCAATTGGTAGAGGTCGATCCAGTCGGTGCCGAGCCTGGTGAGCGACGCCTCGACCGCCCGCCGGATGTATCGCCTCGACCCGCGCGCACCCCAATCGGGTCCGAGCGCTCCGCGCAGATCGCTGCCGAACTTCGTCGAGATGACTGCCTCGTCGCGCCGGCCGGCCAGGGCACGGCCG
This sequence comes from Agromyces intestinalis, assembly GCF_008365295.1. Taxonomy (NCBI): domain Bacteria; kingdom Bacillati; phylum Actinomycetota; class Actinomycetes; order Micrococcales; family Microbacteriaceae; genus Agromyces; species Agromyces intestinalis. The sequence goes on along the minus strand of NZ_CP043505.1, from coordinate 2,369,710 downwards.
AGTAGGAGTTCGCTCACGCCGGGCTCGTCACCGTACCCGTCGGCGGTGTCGAAGAAGCTCGCGCCGAGGTCGAGCGCACGCCCGACGATCCGGTCGACGCCGGCCTGGCCGTCGCGGATACGACCCGCTTTGCCGAAGGCCGCGGTGCCGATCGCGAGATCGGCGACGACGAGGCCGGATGCCCCGACATGCCGGTATCCGACGCTCACGGGATCACCACGATCTTGCCGCGCACGTGACCCGACTCACTGTGGGCGTGGGCGTCGCCGATCCGCTCGAGCGGGTAGCTCGCGGCGATCTCGACTTCGTACCGCCCCTCGGCCGCGAGCGCCGAGATCACGCCGATCGCCTCGGCGCGCAGCCGTCGCTCGTCATCGCTGAGCCGGCCGGCGCGGCTGCCGCTCCATGCGCGGATACCGAAGGCCTCCGCCTCCTCGACGCGCACGATGGTCGCGATGCGCGAACGGTCGGGCACCAGTGCGAGCGAGGCCTCGATGGCTTCGTCCGTGCCCGCAGCGTCGAGCACCCGGTCGATACCGTCGGGCGCCGCCGTGCGAATCCGCTCGACGAGCCCCGGGCCGTGCTCGACCGCGAGTGCGCCGAGCTCGCGCAGCCGTTCGAGGTTGACGGCGCTCGCCGTGGCCACGACCGCGGCGCCCTTGGCTCGAGCGAGCTGGATCGCCGCCTGACCGACGCCGCCCGATCCGCCGTGCACGAGCAATGTCTCGCCCTCGGCGAGGCCGAGCGAGGTGAGCACCTGGTGGGCGGTGCCGGCCGGCACGCCGAGTCCGGCGGCTTCCTCCCACGAGAGGGTCGCGGGCTTCGGTGCCAGCTGCGCGGGGGTGACGACGACGTGGCTCGCATACGCGCCGTCGGCGCCGCGCACGACGACCTCATCGCCGACGGTCACCCCGTCGACGCCCTCGCCGATCCCGGCGACCACACCCGCGGCATCCGATCCCAATCCTCTCGGCGCCTCGAGCGCGCCCGACGAGCGGAATCCCTTCCGCACCTTCCAGTCGACAGGGTTCACCCCCGCCGCTCGCACCTCGACGAGCACCTCCCCGGGGCCCGGGTCGGGGGTGGGCACCTCGTGCAGCTCGAGCACCTCGGGCCCGCCGTATCGATCGAATCTCACCACTCGGCTCACCGGTTGTCCTCCTGTCGTTCGGTTGGGACGTGCTGTCGTTCGGTTGGGGCGTGCTGTCGTTCGGTTGGGGCGTGCTGTCGTTCGGGTGCGGCGTGGACGACCGGTGGGCCGCCCGTGTTGGCCGCGCCGCCTGGCACCTGAGCGACCGCCCGCCACGACTCGTGCAGGCGCGCGTAGACGCCACCGGCCCCGAGGAGGTCGGCGTGCCTGCCGCGCTCGATGATCCGCCCACGGTCGAAGACCAGCACCAGATCAGCCGTCTCCGCAGTCGCAAGACGATGCGCGATCGTCACGGTGGTGCACCCCGCGGTCATCCGATCGATCGCCCCCCGGAGTCGCGCATCGACGGCCGGATCCACCGCGCTCGTCGCCTCATCGAGGATGAGCAGGTCGGGGCGCACCATCGCGGCTCGGGCGAGCGCCACGAGTTGCCGCTCGCCCGCCGACAGCGAATCACCGCGTTGCCCGACCTCGGTGTCGAGGCCGTCGGGCAACCCATCGACCCAGCCGAGCAGGCCGAGGCCGTCGAGCACGTCACGCACCTCCGCCTCGGTCGAACCGGGCCGGGCGAGCGCGATGTTGTGCCGCACGGTGCCCTCGAAGAGAAATCCGTCCTGAGGAACGATCGTCACGCGCCGCCGCAACTCCTCCTCGCGGAGGTCGCCGATCTCGGCACCGCCGAGCAGCACGTGGCCCTTCTCGGCCGCCAGCTGTCTGGTCAGCAGCTTGGCGAACGTCGACTTGCCCGACCCCGTCTCGCCGACGACGGCGACGTGCATGCCGGCTGGCACCCGCAGGTCGAGGTCGTGCAGCACGCGGGGTCCGGACGGATACCGGTGCCGCACGCCGTGCAGCCGAACCTCGATCGCACCGGGGGCCGGCCGAGCGCGGGCGGCGAACTCGGGCGCGGCGATCGGCTCGTCGAGCAGCTCGAGCACCCGCCCCCACCCCGCGATGGCGTTCTGCGCCTCGTTGATGATCTCCACCGCCTGCTGGATCGGCCGAGAGAAGAAGGTGATGAGAAAGACGAACGCGAGCAGCTCACCGACCGTGAGCGACCCGAACCAGCCATGCAGCGCACTGTCGCGATAGGCGTCCGTCGACAGCAGCACGCCGACCACGACGACGAGCGCCGTCGACAGCCCGCCGACGAGCTCGCCGAGCGAGAAGCTGACCGCGAGCGGGCGGAGGGTGCGCACTTGCGTATCGCGCGTGCGGTCGATGGCGGCGTCGACACGCTCCTGGATGCGGTCGGATGCACCGGTCGAGCGGATGACCGCGGCGCCCACGATGGTCTCGGCGATGACCGACAGCATCGCGCCGACATCGCGCCGAACCCGCCGGTAGCCCGCCGCCACACGTCGCTGGGCGGCGCGGATCGCGAACGCGACAGGAAGGAACAACGCCAGCACGAGCACCGTGAGCGGCCACGAGTACCAGCACATGATGCCGGTCGCGATGACCAGCTGCAGCACGCTGATCAGGAGCGTCACCCCGCCCGACTGGGTGAAGTTGGAGATCGCATCGACATCGCTCGTCACCCGCGAGACCAGCGAACCGCGTCGCTCACGGTCGAGCGAGAGCCCGTCGAGCCGGTGCACGTGGCGGAACGCCGCCGCACGCAGGCCGGCGAGCGCTGCCTCGCTCGCCGTCACGAGCCGGCGGTTCATGCCCCAGGACGCCACGCCCGCGGCGAGCACCACGGCGAACGCGGCGGCCACGGTCGTCGACACGAGCGCCAGGTCGGGTCGACCGCCTGCGATGCCCTCGTCGACGGTGTAGCGGATCGCCACGGGAGTGACGATCCGACCCGTCGCGGCGATCACCGCGAGCAGCAGCGTGACGGCGATGCCGTGGCCGAGCTCGGGGGTGATCTCGAGCCCGCGGCGAACGGTGGCGACGAGGCCGCGGGGTTCGGCAGCGAGGCCGGGGGCTGTGGCGGTCGCGGTGGCGGACGCGGCGGCGGTCATGCGTGCACCGCCGCTCGGGTGAGCTCGTCGACGGCGATCGCGCTGCCATACGCTTCGACGAGTTCGCGGTAGCCGGGTGCAGCGAGCACGAGCTCGTCATGGGTGCCCCTGGCGACGATCCGCCCCCCGTCGAGGAACACGATCTCATCGGCGAGCGCGATGCTCGAGGCGCGGCTCGCGACGATCACCACGGTGAGCCGGCCGGCCGCGCCCGAGCGCGTCGCGAGCGCCAGGCGGCCGATCACCTCGCGCTCCACGCGCGCGTCGAGAGCGGAGGTCGCGTCGTCGAGCAGCAGGAGTCGCGGCCGGGAGACGAGCGCCCTGGCGAGCACGAGCCGCTGCTTCTGCCCGCCGCTGAGCGTCGCGCCCCGCTCGCCGAGATCGGCGTCGAGTCCGTCCGGCAGCGCTGCGACGAAGCTGTCGGCCGACGCGGCGCGCAGGGCCTCCCAGATGCGATCGTCGCCGTACCCGCGACCGAGGTCGACGTTGAACCGCACGGAGTCGTCGAAGAGGAAGGCGTGCTGGGGCGCGAGCCCGACCGCGGCGGCGATGCGACCCGGCGCATAGCTGCGGGCGTCTTCGCCGTCGAGCCGCACGATGCCCTCCTCGGGGTCGACGAGCCGGTCGAGCACCTGCACGAGCGTGCTCTTGCCCGAGCCCGTCGGGCCGACGAGCGCGACCACCCGACCGGGCTCCGCCCCGAGGTCGAGGTCGCGCAGCACGGGCCGACCGCCGGGGTAGCCGAATCCGATGCCCCGTGCGTCGACGGCGATGCCCCGTGCGTCGAGGGCGATGCCCCGTGCGTCGAGGGCGGCACCCGCCCCTTCCGGGTCGAGGTCGCGCTCGCCGTACTCGGGGAACTCGTCGGCGCGGAGCACCGCCTCGACCCGCTCGCGCCCCACGACGCTCATCGGCAGGGCGCTCAGCACCCGCCCGATGACCTGCAGCGGGAACGCCATCGTCACGAACAGGTACGCGACTTGCACGAGCTCGCCCGCGCTGAGGTCGCCGTCGGCGACACGCGCGCAGCCGAGCAGCAGCACGCCGAGCACTGCGACGGTCGGCAGGAACTCGATGACCGGATCGAAGAGCGACGTGATCCGGCCCGACCGCACGTTCGCGTCCCGCAGTTCTCGGGCAGCTGCACCGAACCGCTCCAGCTCGTGATCGGCGAGACCGAGCGTTCGCACGACCTCGGCGCCGTCGAAGCTCTCGTGAGCGATCGCACTGACGGATCCGCGGAGCTGCTGCGCGCGCCGGGCCCGCGGGGCGAGCACGCGCTGGTACCAGAGGTTCACCCCGACGATCGCGACGATGAGCGCGAGCGTCACGAGCGCCAGCACGACGTCGGCGAACGCGACCGTCACGGCCGCGGCGACGAGCATGAAGGTCACGCCGATCGCGAAGGGCAGCGGCATGATCGGCTGCCACATCGCCTCCACGTCGGAGACCGCGTTCGACAGCAGCCGGCCCGGCGGATGCCGCAGGTGCCACCCGAACCCGAGCGCGAGGTACTGGCGGGTCACCTGCCGACGCGAGCGGGCCTGCACCCGGAACTGCGTGATACCCGACGCCACCCGCCGCACGACGAGCCCGGTCACCTTCATCGCGGCGAGCCCGAACACGACGGCGAAGGCCGCCCAGAGCGCGCCGGCCCCGACCTCGCCGGCCGCGAATGAGGGCTCGATCACCGTGTCGGTGACCCAGCCGAGTCCGACCGAGGCGACGACCAGCGAACCGCACTGCACGAGCGCCGCCGCGATCGACACCGCGAAGGTGCCGGGTTCGGTCGCACCGCCCCTGGCGAGCCCGGCGAGGCCGGTTCGGAACGGATGCCTCGTTCTGATCGCGTTCAGATCGTCTTCGGAGGCGACGACCCGCTCCCTGCCCCTGATCGCCATCAGCTCGCGAGCCGGGAGTGGTCTCCGAGCCCGTGCCAGCCGCGGGCGTGGTACACCAGTGGCGGCGCGGCCTCGGGACGGACCGGCGAGGTCTCGATCGCGCGGCCGACGACGAGCGTGGCGGTGCCCGCCCGCACGCGTTCCTCGACGCGCACCCGGATCCAGCTGCCGACGACGTGGAACACCGGCTCGCCGCTCGGCAGCCGGCTCCACAGCGAGCGGTCGGCGAACCGGTCGACTCCGCTCGTCGCGCACAGTTCGGCGATGCCGAGGTCGTCGGCGCCGAGCAGGTGCACCACCGCGGTCGCCGCCGACAGCAGGGTCGGCGTGCTCGACGACCGCTCCGACGCCGAGAACACGAGCAGCGGCGGCGCGACGCTCACCGAGGCGACACTCGTCGCCGTGAGCCCGACCGGCCCGTCGCCGGCGTCGGCGGTGATCACAGCGACACCGCCCGGGTGATGCCGGAACAGGCCCGTGAACTGCTCGGCGGTCACCGGGTCGCGATGCGCCACCAGCGTGCTCACGGCCGCGACCCGGTCGCGACCGGGCGGGACGGATCGGCCGACCAAGCCGACCACGAGCCGACGAACAGCGACGCCTCGATGCCGAGGGTGCGCAGCACGAGCACCTCGTGCGCGGCGGCGACCCCGCCGCCGCAGTAGGCGCCGACCTTCGTGCCAGCTGCGACGCCGAGCGACGCGAACCGCTCCCGCAGTTCGGGCTCGGGGCGGAGCAGACCCCGCTCGTCGAGGTTCGCCCGGGTGCCCGCCTCGAGTGCGCCGGGGATGTGCCCGGTGGGAGCTGCGCCCGGCTCCCGCGGTCCGCCGAGGTAGGCGGACTCACCACGAGCGTCGAGCAGCACGCCCTCGTCGGGAAGTCCCGCCGCACCGTCGGCGTCGAGGACCGGGAGGGCGCCCGGGCGCACGCTCACCGTGCCTCGGGTTGCCGGCGGGGGTTCCTCGGCCGAGACCCCACCGCCCGCCGCGAGCCAGGCAGCGTACCCGCCGTCGAGAAGACGGACGTGTTCGAGGCCTGCCCAGGTGAGCACCCACCAACCGCGGCCGGCGCTCAGGCCGGAGTTGTCGTCGTAGACCACGACCTCCGAGTCGTCGTCGATGCCGAGCGATCGCAAGGTCTCCTGCAGGTCGGCCGGGTCCGGCAGCGGCCGACGCCCCGCGGTGCCGCCGCCTTCGCCGGCGAGCTGCCCGGCGAGATCGACGAACCGCGCGCCCGGGATGTGTCCGGCCTCGTACTGCGGACGCAGGTCGGGCCCTCGGGGCGAGAACCGGATATCGAGCAGGATCGGAGGCTCCCCGGCCTCGAATCGGGCGAGCAGTTGCTCGGCGGTGATCACGTCGCGTTCGCGAGACATTCCTGCACCTTCCTAGGCGACCGCGGCGCGACGCGCGACGGTGAACTGGTTCTCGGGCTTGGGCAGACCGAACAACTCGCGGAACGTACGTGGCGTGCCGTATTCGGTCTTGAAGAGGTCGCGTCGCTGCAGTTCGGGGATCACGAGGTCGACGAACGCATCGAGCGGGCCGGGCAGGTAGGGCGAGAACACGATGAATCCGTCGGTCGTGCGCTCATGGAACTGCTCCTCGATATAGTCGGCGACGTCCGATGCATCGCCGACCGCGGCCTGCTTGCCGTGCGTGCGCTTGTAGAACAGCGCGACCTCCCGCAGCGTCGGCGATTCGTCGTCGTATGCGGTCCTGGCGCGATCGAGGATGAGCGCCGGCCGGCCCTCGAGGTTCGCGAGTTCGGCAACGTCGGAGATCGGCGTGTCGAGGCGACGTCCGGTCAGGTCGACGCCGAGCGCTTCCGACAGCGGCGCGAGATTCGCCTCGGCCACGGTGAGGTGCTGGATCTGACGGAACTTCTCGTGCGCCTCGCGGGCCGTGCCGGCGACGTAGACCGGCAGACTCGTGACGGTCTGCTGTCCTTCCGGGTGGCCGTGCGCGAGTCGTCGGCGTTGGAGATCTTGGTAGTAGGCCTTCGCGCGGGCCGTGTCCTGGAGCATGATGAACCGGATGTCGGCGTGCTCGGCACCGAATTCGTGCGACTCCTCCGACGAACCGGCATGCAGAATCGGAACGTGCCCCTGAGGAGGTCGCGCGATGTTCAACGGACCGTCGACCGAGAAGTGTTCACCCCGATAGCCGATCGCGTGGACCTTCGACTCGTCGATGAACTGGCCGGTCGCCTTGTCGCCGACCAGAGCGTCGTCCTCCCAGCTGTCCCAGAGGCCTTTGACGACCTCGACGAACTCGCCGGTCCAGGCATACCGCTTGGCGGCATCCCAGTGCTCTTCGCGGCCGAAGTTGCCGGCTGCCTCCTCGTTCTTGCCGGTCACGATGTTCCAGGCGATGCGCCCGCGACTCAGGTGGTCGAGCTGGGCGGTCGCGCGCGCGAGCGTGTACGGCTCGGCGTACGTCGTGTTCACGGTCGTGACGATGCCGATGTGCGTCGTCACGGCCGCGACGAACGAAGCGAGGGTCAGCGCCTCGGGCCGCAGCACCTCGTTCGGGCTCTCGTACTGCGACGAGGGCAGCCCGACCACCCGGTCGCCGATGAAGTAGAAGTCCAGGAGCCCGCGCTCCGCGGTGCGGATCGTGCGCAGGATGAACCCGGGGTCGAACGTGCCGTGGGCGTTCGCCTCGGGCAACCGCCATCCGGCGGGGTGGGCGCCGCTGGCCCAGATCGAGTAGCCGAGCTTGACGTGACGTCGTTCGGTGGACATGGTCGATCTCCTTCTGTGGTGGATCCGAGGGTCAGTCGGTGAATCCGAGGTCGGCGCGGATGCGCTGATGCACGTCCGCGAAGAATTCGTCGCGCAACGTCTGATGGCTGCGCGGCCGGGGTCGGTCGGCCAGCGAGTACTCGGCCAGGATCCGGCCGGGCCGCGGGGCGAGGGTCACGACGCGGTCGCTCAGGGCGAGCGCCTCGCCGACGTCGTGCGTGACGAGCACCACCGTGGTGCCGAGCTCGGCCTGCACATCGAGCAGCAGGTCGTGCAGCGAGTCGCGGGTCCAGGCATCCAGCGCCCCGAACGGTTCGTCCATGAGCAGCACCGCCGGGTGGTAGACCAGCGACTGCGCGATCGACACGCGCTGCCGCATTCCGCCCGAGAGCTCGTGCGGGCGACGATCCGCGAAGTCCCCGAGGCCGACGCGCCGAAGGATCGCGATCGCCCGTTCCGCGCGCTCCTCACGGTCGACACCGTGCAGTTGCAGCGGCAGCTCCACGTTCTGCTTCGCCGTGCGCCACGGCAGCAATCGGTCGTCCTGCGTGATGTACGCCCGCTGCGGGAGGCCGTCGGCCTCCTTCACCGCGCGGCCGATGGTGACGCTGCCGTGGGTCGGGGTGAGCAGGCCGGCGACGATGTTCAGCAGCGTCGACTTGCCGCAGCCGCTCGTACCCACGAGCGAGACGAACTCGCTCGGGGCGATGTCGAGGCTCACGCCGCGCAAGGCCGGCACGATACCGGCGTCGGCGGCGAAGTCGTGGTCGACCTCGTCGATGACGATCCGTCCGCCGGGCAGCGGCGGCGCCGAGGTCGACTCGGCGGTGAGGACGGTGCTCATGGCTACCTCTTCTCCTTCGGGATCCAGACGAGCAGACGGGACTCGACCGACGATGCGGTCAGCGAGAGCGCCTGCACGAGTGCGGTCACGATGAGCACCGCGGCGAACAGGCTCGCCATGTCGAGCAGGTTGCTCGCGCGGATGAGCAGGTACCCGAGTCCGCGGTTGGAGCCGAGGAACTCGGCGGTCACGACGGCGAGGGCCGTCGCGGGCAGCGCAAGCTTGAACGCCGACGCCAGGAACGGGAGCGTCGCCTGGATGCGGAACCGGAACAGCGTCTGCAACCGGCTCGCCTCGAGCACCCGCGCGAGCTCCAGGTACTTCGGGTCAGTGCTTCGCAGCCCCTGGAACGAGGCGATGAAGACGATGAAGAAGGCGGTGAGGTATCCCATGAAGATCTTCGTCTCCAGACCGAACCCGAACCACACGATGAACAGCGGTACGAGCGCGATCGTCGGGATTCCGTTGAAGACGATGATGTAGATCTCGGCGAACCGCCCGAAGCGCGGGAACCCGGCGAGCACGACGGCGAGCGCGAACGCGACGACCGCGCCGGCGGTGAACCCGGCGGCCAGCGCGATCAGCGTGAACTGTGCGTGGAAGAAGAGGTGCCCGGTGACGATCCAGTCGCCGAGCCGCGCGAGCACCTCGATCGGGCTGGAGACCAGCAGCGGGTCGATGAGGGTTCCCGACGCGAGCTGCCAAGCGACGAGCACGACGAGCACGAACGCGGCGTGGAGCGCGATGGTCGGCGCCGAGCGACGCAGCCGATCGAGTCGCCGGATCCGTACTGACGCGCCCGCGGTGCCGGCGCCCGGCTCGGTCGCGGCCGCGATCGGCGCCGCCGGCCCGGGCGTGCCCGCCGGGACGGCGGCCTGATCGACTGCCGACCCGCGGGGCTGCGTGATGGTGGACATGTCGCGTCACCTCACTTCGTCGCCGGCGGCAGGTACGCCTCGGTGTAGACGTCGTCGATCGGCAGCTTGGCGGTGATGTTGCCGCTGGCGAGCGCGAACTCGATCTGCGCCTCGAGCGCCGCCACCGGGTGCCGGCTGTCGGCAGGCAGGTTGCCCTTGCCGACCTCGACCGTGGCGAGCAGTCGCTCGCCCTGGATGTCGGGGAACGTCTTCTCCAGCGAGGTGACGATCTCGTCGACCGAGTGCGTCGTGACGAAGTCGGCCCCGCGCTGGTAGGCGCGGAAGAAGGCCTTCGCGAGTTCCTCGTTCTCGGACGCCCAGTCGTCGTTGATGATCGTCTCGGCCGAGCGGGCGTTGGCCACGAGCGGCACCTCTTCGGCGAGCTCCTCGTTGCTCAGCAGCTCGACCGCGTCGCCCGACTCGACGAGCAGCCGGTTGTCGGGTGCGCTCGCGAGCCAGACCTGCACCGAGCCGTCCTTGATGCCCGAGATCTTGTTCAGGTTCTCGAGCGGTGCGAGTTGCACGTCGCGCTCCGGGTCGAGGCCGAACCAGTCGGCGAGGTACGCGCTCGCCCGCTCCCAGAGCCCGCCGGCCGAGTTCGTCGCCCAGATCGTGCCCTCGAGCACGTCGGCGCGGTCCTCGATGTCGCGCTCCTCGAACTCCTCGGGGTCGATGCCCTTCGACTCGAGGTAGGCGTTCGAGATGATCAGCGACCAGTCGTTGGTCACCTGCACCGCGGCGGCGAGCTTCACGTTGCGACCCTGTTCAACGGCCTGGGCTGTGGTGGACAGCGAGAGGAAGCCGATGTTGACCTGGTCGTTGATGAGCGCCTGCAGCGTGTTCGGCGCGTTGCCGGTCACGAAGTCCTCGATGGTCACGCCCTCGTCTGCGAAGTACCCCTCGCTGACGGCGACGTTGTAGGCGAGTTGGCCGCCCGTGTAGTCGTCGCCGGAGGTCGCGACGATCACCGTGCCGAGATCGTCGACCCGGGCGTCGGCCGGGTCGGCGCCGCCGGCGGGGCTCGCGGCGCAGCCGGCGAGGAGGAGCAGCGATGCCGCGATGGCGGGAACGGCCGTTCGAGCGGCCCTGGTGTGAGATGCGGTCCTGGTCATGGCAGCCGAACCTACGACCGCGGCGAGGGCGCCGGAAGCGGCCGGAGTCACGAGTGGTCACGAGGTTTCGCGCGGTGCAGTCGCGTGTCCGAATGTGTCATGTCTTACCCCTCGTGACATGCGCCGCGCTGGGCGTCGGGAGCGCCGCAGCAGCCCGTGTTAGCGTCCCGGTCACGGGCGCGGCAAGCGGGGGCGCCCGACTTCGGGAGGCAGCATGTCGATCGATCCACCCGTCGCGCACTCCGCGGCCGAGGCGGTCCGTGACGCGAGCGCCGATGGCGGTCGCGTCTTCCTCGACGTGCATTTCCGCCACGGCGAGCACGACTGCGAAGAGATCTATCTCAGCGGACACGTGCCCGGTGCGCACTTCTTCCCCCTGCAGCACTATTCGACGCACCCCGACGGGCTGCCGCCCATCACCGAGTTCGAAGACGAGGTGCGCGGATGGGGCGTCTCGTCGTCGACGGCGGTGACCGTGTACGGCGGACGCAGCTGGCGATCGGTCGCTCGTGCGTGGTGGCTCCTGCGTTGGGCCGGCCTTCGCGACGTGTCGTTCCTCTCGGGCGGCTTGGCCGCCTGGATCGAGGAAGGCGGATCGCTCGAACTCGGCCCAGTCCACGCGGCGCGAGGCACGGCGACGCTGTGGCCCGGAGGGCAACCCACCGTGCGGGCCGACGACCTGCTGTCGCTGCCGCACGACACGGTGCTCATCGATGCGCGCGACGCACGTTCGTTTCGGGGCGAGCATGGGTCGCCCGCCCTGTCGCGCGCGGTGAACGCCCCGGCGGGGCTCAACCTCGACGACGGCGTGCTGCTGGACGCGGAGGATCTCGCCGCCTACTACGGCCGGCTCGGCATCGACGAGTCCTCGCGGGTCGTGGTCTACAGCGAGACGGGCTTCTCGGGCGCGCTCACGGTACTCGCTCTCGCGGCGATCGGCATCCGAGCCGCCCTCTACCCGGGGCGCCTCGATGAGGTGCACGCCCGGGTCGGCGTCTGAAACTCCCCACCCGCTCTGTTCAGGAACCACCCCGCCCGCACCTTTCTCAGGAGGAATCGTGCGAAATCGGCCCCGCGACGCCCAAAACTCCTGAAGAACGCATCGGGAGCGCGACCCGTTCCTGAGAAACGTGTCAGCGCTTTGCGCCGCCGATGCGCCGCGACAGCTCGCCCGCGGCATCCTGCACCCCTGCGGCGACCGCCTCGCGATCGATCGCCGCATCGCTCGTGTAGGTGATCGCGATCGCGGCGGCGGGCCAGCCGAGATGGTCGATGACGGATGCTCCGACCGACGCGAGCCCCGGCGTGACCTCGCCGTCCTCGTGCGCGAGGCCCGCTTCGCGCACGGCGGCGAGCAGTCGCTTCAGGCGGGCGTACTCGTGGCGATCGGGATACAGCGCGCGCAGCTGCGTCGCGGGCAGCCCGGCGAGCATCGCCCGGCCCGACGCAGTGAGCTGGGCGGGGAGCCGCACGCCGACGTCGGTGACGAGCGAGGGGCGGCGGGGCGCGCGCTCCTCGACGAGGTAGAGCACGTCGCGCCCGTGCAGCACGGCGAGGTGCCCGCTCTCGCCGAGGCGGTCGACGAGCGCGGCGACGAGCGGGCGGCCGAGGCGGGCGAGCGGCTGCTGCCGGCTGAACCCGCTCGACAGCTCGAACGCGGCCACGCCGAGGCCGTACCGGCGCTCTTCGGGCAGGTGCACGACGAAGCCGCGTTCCTGCAGCACGCCGAGCAGTTGATAGGTCGTCGAGCGCGGCAGCGCGAGCGCGGTTGCGATCGACGCCGCCGGCACGGGGCCGCGCTGCGCCGCGAGATGGCTGAGGATGCGCAGGGCCTGATCCGCGGCGGGAACCTTCGACTCGGCCATCCGCGCCTCCCGGGCCACGCTCGTCTTCGCTTGCACCCGCTCGCAGACCGTCGGGGTCGCTTGTGGTCGCTTCGAACAGGCGGATGCGACTACGAGCGTCCCCGACAGTGTAGTCCGGGATACCGGACGGATGCCTCGGTGCGCGCGTTCCGGCCGCCCGCGCGACGGGGTGGAATCGAGAGATGACCCGCAACACCGTCTCCGCGCCCGGCACCGTCACCGTCGGCACCGTCACCGTCGGCACCGTCACCGTCGGCGCCGCCCCACTCACGGTCGACGAGGTGGTGGCCGTCGCCAGACACGGGGCATCCGTCGTGCTCGATGCGGACGCGCTCGACACCGTCGAAGCGAGCCGCGTGATCGTCGAGGCGCTCGCCGACGACCCCGAGCCGCACTACGGCATCTCGACCGGATTCGGCGCCCTCGCGACGACGTTCATCGAGGCCGATCGCCGGGCCCAGCTGCAGGCGAGCCTGATCCGCTCGCACGCGGCGGGCTCGGGCGCCGAGGTCGAGCGCGAGGTGGTGCGGGCGCTCATGTTGCTGCGCCTCGCCACCCTCATGACCGGACGCACCGGGGTGCGGCGCGTCACGGCGGAGACCTACGCGGCGGTCTTGAACGCCGGAATCAGCCCGGTCGTGCGCGAGTACGGCTCACTCGGCTGCTCGGGCGACCTCGCGCCGCTCGCCCATTGCGCGCTCGCGCTGCTCGGCGAGGGCGAGGTGCGGGTCGGGCTGGGTGCGGACGCACCGCTCATGGATGCCTCGGACGCGCTGGCCGCGGCCGGCATCACCCCGCTCGTGCTCGAGGAGAAGGAGGGCCTCGCCCTCATCAACGGAACCGACGGCATGCTCGGCATGCTCGCGCTCGCGATCGCCGACCTGCGGACGCTGATCACCACCGCCGACGTCGCCGCGGCGATGAGCGTCGAGGGCCTGCTCGGCACCGACGCCGTGTTCGCCGCCGACCTGCACCGGCTGCGCCCGCAGCGGGGCCAGCAGGTCTCGGCCGCGAACCTGCGCGACCTGCTCGCGGGTTCGCCGATGGTCGCCAGCCACAAGGGCCCCGAGTGCACGCGCGTGCAGGACGCGTACTCGCTGCGCTGCGCACCCCAGGTGCACGGCGCGGCGCGCGACACGCTCTCGCACGCGTCCGCGGTGGCCGAGGCCGAGCTCGCGAGCGCCATCGACAACCCCGTGCTCACGGTCGACGGCCGGGTCGAGTCGAACGGCAACTTCCACGGCGCCCCGGTCGCGTACGTGCTCGACTTCCTCGCGATCGCGGTGGCGGATGTCGCGTCGATGAGCGAGCGACGCACCGACCGGTTCCTCGACCGGTCTCGCAATCAGGGGCTGCCGCCATTCCTCGCGCACGAGGCCGGCGTCGACTCGGGGCTGATGATCGCGCAGTACACGGCGGCCGGAATCGTCAGCGAGCTGAAGCGACTCGCGGTGCCGGCGTCGGTCGACTCCATCCCCTCGTCGGCCATGCAAGAGGACCACGTCTCGATGGGCTGGGCGGCCGCGCGCAAGCTGCGCCGCGCGATCGACGGACTCGCGCGGGTGCTCGCGATCGAGGTGCTGACGTCGGCCCGCGGCATCCGGCTGCGCGCCCCGCTCGAACCGGGCGCCGCGACCGGCGCGGTCGTCGCACTCGTCGAGCGGGTCGCGGGCGGCCCTGGCGCCGACCGCTTCGTCGCTCCGGAGATCGAGGCGGTGGTCGCGGCGGTCGCGTCCGGCGAAGTCGTCGCCAGCGCGGCGGATGCCACGTCCGCCGGCCGACTCGACGACGGTTCGACGGCACACTCGGGAAGCTGAGTCTGCCCGATCGTCGCCCCGCATTCGGGGGGCATCGGCGTGATTCGCCATTGTGCCCTCGTGGGCCTGCTGACAGACTGAGGGAGGTCGGCCCGACAGCGGCCGGCTCGGATGGAACCTCATGCCGTTGACCTCGCGCGAACACCAGCGTCGCCCGCTCCGAGCACGGATCGCTCGGCGGGCGGCCGTCGTGCTCGTGAGCGCAGTCGGCACCTTCGCCCTGCTCGGCGGCTCGTTCGCACCGGCATACGCGGGCGAGACTCCGCCTGCTCCCGAGACCGTCGAGCCGACGCCGCCGACGCCGACCGAGCCGACGCCACCTGAGCCGACGACGGAACCGTCGCCCGAGCCGACACCGACACCGACGCCCGAGCCGACCGAAGAGCCGACGCCGACGCCCACCCCCACGCCGTCACCCACCCCCACGCCGACGACGGAGCCGTCGCCCGAGCCGACCCCGACGCCCGAGCCCACCCCGACACCGACCCCCGAGCCCACACCGACACCCACCCCCGAGCCCACCCCCACCGGTGCGCCCACTCCCGCCGGCGAGGCACCCACGAACGCCGGCCCGCGCGTCTCGCTCGACCCCGCGACGATCTCGGCGCTGCTCGCCGGTCGGCTGGCCTCGCGCGTCGACCCGTCGGTGGTGTCGCTGATCGGCGCGCGTACCGCGGTCGGTCAGGCCGAGCGCGCGCTTCGGAGCGCACAGACCACGCTCGCCGGGGCGATGTCGACGCAGCGTGCGGCCCGGGCGGTCGCCCAGCAACTCACCGATGACGCCGACCGCGCACGCGATCGGGCGGACGCCGCGGCCGAGGCGTTCCTCGCCGCGAGCCGTCGCTCGAACGACACGGCGATGCAGTCACTGGGCGCGGCGTTCGGTTCCGGGCAGAACCTGCTGTCGGGGCTCGGTGCGATCGACCGCGTGAACAAGCTCACCTCGAACACCGACGAGTTGGCCGCGACGGCCCAGAAGCTCGACGACGCCGCGACGTTCGCCGAGGAGCGCGCCGAGCGGGCCTGGCGCGAGGTCGACGACGTGCCGACGATCGACTACCAGGAGCTCGTCGCCGAGGCCGAGAACGCGGTGGTGTCCGCCCGCAGCGAGGTCGCCGCGCTCGAGACCCAGGTCGCCGCGGCGAGTCTCTCGCAGATCGTCGAGCTGCCGGTCGACGCCACCCGCTTGAGCGAGCAGGGCTGGGCGCTGCCGGTGTCGGGTCGGGTCACCGACGGATTCGGTCCGCGGCCAGACAAGCCGCTGCCCGGCACGAAAGACTTCCACTCGGGCACCGACATCGCCGCGTCCTGCGGTACCCCGGTGTTCGCCGCGACCAGCGGCATCGTGACGGTCGCCGGCCCGAACGGCGGGCTCGGCAACTGGGTGCTGGTGAACCACGGTGCGGGCGTCGAGACCGGGTACGGGCACCTCGCGCCCGGCGGCATCCTCGTCTCGGCCGGCGATCACGTGCAGGCCGGCCAGGTCGTCGGCGTCGTCGGCGACACCGGGCTCTCGACGGGCTGTCACCTGCACTTCGAGGTGCACCTCGACGGCACCCCGGTCGACGCGCAGACGTTCATGGCCGCGCGCGGCATCCTGATCCAGTGAGCGGCCCGACGACCCTGCTTCCCGGTCGGCTCACCCCCACCAGTCCGGAATCCCGGACACCCGCCCCGGGGCATCCGTTGTCGCCCCCGACCGCCTGCGCGACCATCGGAGCATGACCGACGCACCCACCGCCGCCCCGGCCGCCGCACCTGCCGCCCGCACGGTCCGCGCCCCACGCGGTACCGAGCGCACCGCGAAGAGCTGGCAGACCGAGGCGCCGCTGCGCATGCTCATGAACAACCTCGACCCCGAGGTCGCCGAGCGCCCCGACGACCTCGTCGTCTACGGCGGCACGGGCAAGGCCGCCCGCAACTGGGAGTCGTTCGACGCGATCGTGCGCACGCTTCGCGACCTCGAGGCCGACGAGACGCTGCTCGTGCAGTCGGGCAAGCCCGTCGGCGTGTTCCGCACCCACGAGTGGGCGCCGCGCGTGCTGATCGCGAACTCGAACCTCGTCGGCGACTGGGCGACGTGGCCCGAGTTCCGCCGGCTCGAGGCCGAAGGCCTCACGATGTACGGGCAGATGACGGCGGGCTCGTGGATCTACATCGGCACGCAGGGCATCCTGCAGGGCACGTACGAGACGTTCGGCGCGGTCGCCCGCTCGCTCGGCCGACCCGACGGCAGCCTCGCCGGCACCCTCACGCTCACCGCAGGCTGCGGCGGCATGGGCGGTGCGCAGCCGCTCGCCGTCACCATGCACGGGGGTGCGGTGCTCATCGTCGACGTCGACGAGTCGCGGCTGCGCCGCCGGGTCGAGCACGGCTACCTCGACGAGATCGCGCCGTCGCTCGATGCGGCAGTCGAGCGGGCGGTCGCCGCGCGGTCGGCCGGACTGGCCCGCAGCGTCGGGGTCGTCGGCAACGCGGCATCCGTGTTCCCCGAACTGCTCGATCGCGAGACGCCGATCGACATCGTCACCGACCAGACCAGCGCGCACGACCCGCTCGCCTACCTGCCCATCGGCGTGCCGCTCGCCGAATGGCGCGAGCTCGCGGCGCTCGACGCCGAGGAGTTCACACGGCTCGCGCGCGAGTCGATGGCCGCGCACGTCGAGGCGATGGTCGGGTTCCAGGCTCGGGGTGCCGCGGTGTTCGACTACGGCAACTCGATCCGGCGCGAGGCGCAGCTCGGGGGATACGAGCACGCGTTCGATTTCCCGGGGTTCGTGCCGGCGTACATCCGGCCGTTGTTCGCCGAAGGCAAGGGGCCGTTCCGATGGGCGGCCCTGTCGGGCGACCCGGCCGACATCGCCGCGACCGACCGCGCGATCGTCGAGCTGTTCCCGCACGACGAGCATCTGCGGCGCTGGATCGCCCAGGCCGGCGAGAAGGTGCACTTCGAGGGGCTGCCGGCCCGAATCTGCTGGCTCGGCTACCAAGAGCGTCACCTCGCCGGGTTGAAGTTCAACGAGATGGTCGCCTCGGGCGAGTTGAGCGCACCCATCGTGATCGGGCGCGACCACCTCGATGCGGGATCGGTCGCCTCCCCCTACCGCGAGACCGAGGCGATGGCCGACGGCTCCGACGCGATCGCCGACTGGCCGCTGCTGAACGCGCTGCTGAACACGGCGTCGGGTGCGACGTGGGTCTCGATCCACCACGGCGGCGGGGTGGGCATCGGGCGCAGCATCCACGCCGGTCAGGTGGTGGTGGCGGATGGCACGGAGCTCGCCGCGCAGAAGATCGCCCGCGTGCTCGTCAACGACCCGGGCACCGGGGTCATGCGGCACGTCGACGCCGGCTACGAGCGGGCCGTCGAGGTCGCGCACGAGCGGGGTCTTCGGGTGCCCATGCAGGAAGGCTGAGCGGATGCCTCGCGGCACGCTGCTCACCGGAATCGGCGAGCTCGTCACGAACGACCCGACGCTGACCGGCGCCGAACCCGGCCCGCTCGGCATCATTCGCGATGCGGCCGTGCTCATCCAGGACGAGCGCATCACCTGGGTGGGCCCCTCCCCCTCCCCCTCCCCCTCCCCCTCCCGTTCCCCTTCCCGTTCCCCGTCCCACGGGAACACTTTCGAGGATGGGAAACACGTTCCCCGGAGAACGTCCTCCCAATCCTCGAATGTGTTCCCGTGGTCTGCGGGAGACGGCAGTGGAGCGGGTCACGTCAGCGAAGCGGGTGAAGAGGGCTGGGACGTCGAGGCGTACGAGGTGGTCGACCTGGGCGGCGCGTGCGTCATCCCGGGGTTCGTCGACAGCCATACCCACCTCGTGTTCGCGGGCGATCGCGCAGCGGAGTTCGAGGCGCGTATGCGCGGGCAGGCATATGCCGCCGGAGGCATCCGATCGACCGTGGCCGCGACGCGAGCCGCGAGCGACGACGACCTGCGAGCGCGTCTGCGATCATTCGTCGCCGAGGCGACCGCGCAGGGCACCACGACGCTCGAGGTCAAGAGCGGGTACGGCCTCACCGTCACCGACGAGGCGCGACTCGTGCGCCTGGCCGCCGAGGTCACCGACGAGGTGACCTTCCTCGGTGCGCACGTGGTGCCGGCCGAGTACGCCGGGGCCACCGACGCGTACGTCGACCTGGTCGTCGGCCCCATGCTCGACGCGTGCGAGCCGCACGCGCACTGGATCGACGTGTTCTGCGAGACCGGCGCCTTCACGGTCGAGCAGAGCCGGCGCATCCTCGAGGCCGGGATCGCCCGGGGGCTGGGCGCACGCGTGCACGCGAGCCAGCTCGGCCCGGGCGAGGGCGTGCGCCTCGCGGTCGAGGTCGGCGCGGCCTCGGTCGACCACGGCACCTTCCTCGCCGACGCCGACGTCGAGGCGCTCGCGGCATCCGACACCGTGCTCACCTTGCTGCCCGGCGTCGAGTTCTCGACCCGTCAGCCCTACCCCGACGCGCGCCGCCTCATCGACGCCGGAGTCACGCTCGCACTCGCGAGCGATTGCAACCCGGGCTCGAGCTTCACCAGCTCGCTCGCGTTCTGCATCGCCGTCGCGGTGCGCGACATGCGCATGACACCGGCTGAGGCGGTGTGGGCGGCGACCGCGGGCGGGGCGCGGGCGCTTCGTCGCAACGACGTCGGCCGCATCGCGCCCGGCGCCCGCGCCGACCTGGTGCAGCTTCGCGCGCCGAGTCACGTGCACCTGGCGTACCGGCCCGGCGTGCCGCTCGTCGAGGCCGTCTGGAAGGACGGCGAGCGCGTCGCGTGAGCGGAGACGCAGTGCCCACTGGCCTCTCAGCGCCGCCGCACCTCGATCGCGCTCATGCCCCGCATGCTGAACCAGATCCGGTCGTCGGACTCGACGAGGGTCGCCAGCACGTCGTCGCATGCGGGGCAGCGCACCACGGTGCCGACCGCGCTGCGATAGACCATCGCGCGTGCGACGACGTCGGCGGTGCCGCACGAGCCGCAGCGCGCGACGGCGTCGGTCACGTCGAACGCGAAGAGCTCGGCGAGCGGGCCGGCGAGGGCGTTGCCGTCGACGTGCGGGGCGGGGTGTGCGGTCCGGTGGTGTTCGGTCATCACGTGCCTCCGAATCGTTCGATGCGGATCGACCGGGCGTCGTGCCCCAGGTCGAGCAGCCAGGACGCCACGAGCTCCGCGAATCCCGTCGACCCGCACACGAACACGCGCGGGGCGCGTTCGGCGGGCACGACGAGCCGCGCGACCTCGTCGCGCGTGAGTCGCATCGGCGGGCGCTCATGCCCGGTCGGTGCGGCGCGCGTGTAGATCAGGTCGATGCGGATGCCTCCGGCACGGCCGGGCCCGTTCACCGCGAGCTGCGCGAGCTCGGCACGGAAGAACGTGTCCTCAGGTGTGCGCACCGAGTACAGCAGCCGGAACTCGGTGTCGTCCCCCGCCTCGGCGTGCGCATGGGCCATCGCGTACAAGGGCACGATGCCCGACCCGCCGCCGACGAGCTGCACCGGTCGCGAGGCATCCCGAGCATCCGGGGCATCCGAGGCATTCGCGGCATCCGAGACATCCGGGGCATCCGGGGCATTCGGGGCATCCGAGACATCCGCGCCCGGCGCCTCCCAGATGAAGAACCGTCCGAGCGGCCCGTTCACCTCCACCTGATCGCCGGCGCGCAGCTCGTCGACGAGGAACGGCGACACCTCGCCGCCCGGCACCCGGTCGACCGCGAGCACGACCCGGCTCGACGGCCCCGACGAGGCGATCGAATACGAGCGGGTCGCGGTGTAGCCGTCGGGCGCGGTGAGACGCACATCGAGGTGCTGGCCGGCCGCGTTGCCGGGCCAGCCGTCGACGTCGAGTTCGATGCGCGCCGACTGCGAGGTCTCGGGCCGCACCGAAGCGACCGTGGCGGCGTGCCAGGCGCTGCGGGGCAGGCGCCTCACCAGTACCGCTCCTCCTTCCACGGGTCGCCGTGGAGGTGGTAGCCGTTCTGCTCCCAGAAGCCCGGGTCGTCGTCGGGCATCATGACGAGCCCCCGTACCCACTTCGCGCTCTTCCAGAAGTAGAGGTGCGGCACGATGAGGCGCGCGGGGCCGCCGTGCTCGGGCTCGAGCGGTTCGCCGTCGAACTCGAACGCGATCCACGCCTTGCCGTCGAGCAGGTCCTCGAGCGGAACGTTCGTGGTGTAGCCGCCGTAGCTGTGCGCCATGGCGAACTCGTACTCGGTCTCGACCTGCTCGAACAGGGTGTCGACCGAGACGCCGCGCCAGCTCGTGCCGAGCTTCGACCAGTGCGTGACGCAGTGGATGTCGGTCGAGACGTCTTCGATGGGCAGCGCCATGAACTCGTCCCACGTCCAGCTGGTGTCGACGCCCGACTCGGTCCGGATCGTGAACTGCCAGTCGGCGGTGTCGATGTCGGGCGTCGGGCCCGCCGACAGCACCGGGAAGTCCTCGACGAGGGTCTGTCCGGGTGGCAGGCGCTCGTCGCGCCCCGCGCGTCCGCGCCCCGAGAACCCCCTGGTGATGAACGACATGGCCCGCTCCCCCCGCTCGCTGCCAACCCTAGTGAGGCGGGGCCGCGGTGTCAGCCCTTCGGAGTGTCGAGCCGCACGAGCGTGCCGGGGTACGCGGCCCCGGCCAACCCGCCCGCGTGCACGTCGGCCCAGTGCGCGACGTCGAGCGCGACTTCGGCGACCGCACAGGTGGGCAGATCGATCGCCTCGCCGGTGAGGCGATGCACCAGTCCGGATGACTCGGGGTTGTGGCCGACCAGCATCACCGCGCCGACCGCATCGTCGAGACCGCGGATCGTCTCGAGCAGGTGCGAGGTGCTCGCCGCGTACAGCGTCGCATCGAGCAGCACGGATGCTCCGGGCTCGAGGTCGAACGCGGCGGCGAGTGCGGCGGCCGTGGTGCGGGCGCGCAGCGCGGTACTCGACAGGATGAGGTCGGGCACGACGCCGCGCGCAGCGAGCCGGCGGCCCATTGCCGGTGCGTCGTGGCGTCCGCGTGCGTTGAGCGGGCGGTCGTGGTCGTCGAGCGCCGGGTCGCCCCAGTCGCTCTTGGCGTGCCGCACGATGAACACCGTCTTCACGCAGCCCACGCTACGCCGCAGCGGGACCGCGGCCAACGCCACCCCGAGTGTTTCCGTTCTCACACCAGGTTTCCGATCCGCCGGAAACGCAGTGCGCGAACGGAAACACTCGGGGGAGAGGGAGAGGGAGAGGGAGGGGGAGAGGGGGCTGCGTCCTACTCGAGCGACGCCGCGGGCCGGGCGGCGAGGCCCGCCGCGACCTCGAGCACGCACAGCGCAGCGAGCCGCACGGTGCGACCGTCTGGCGCGTCGGCCGTGGCATCCACCTCGGCGATGTCGACCGTGCGCACTCGCTCGTCGCGGGCGGCGGCACGCACGAGCGCCCGGAGCTCCCAGGCGGCGAGTCCGCCGGGCACCGAGGCGGGGCATCCGGGCGCCACCGATCGGTCGCACACGTCGACATCGATGTCGAGGTGCACCGGCCCGCCTGCGGAGCCGGCGATCGCGAGCGCCGCGGCCATCACGTCGGCCGGCGCCCGGCCGTGCAGGTCGTCGCGGTGCACGACCGTGATGCCGAGGTCGCGCGCGCGCCGCGCGTACGCCGCCGAGTTCGCGAAGTCGGCGATGCCGATCTGCACGATGCGTGCGGGGTCGAGCCCGGCCTCGACGAGCCGGCGCACGGGCGACCCGTTCGACACTCCGTCGCGCAGGTCGTGGTGCGCGTCGAGGGTGACGAGTCCGGCGTCGGCGAGCGAGCCGGCCGCGACCTGCGCGCCGGCCGTCGCGACGGGCACCGTGACCGAGTTGTCGCCGCCGAGGGCGACCAGCACTCGGGCCGTCGAAACCACCCGCGAGACCGCCGCCCGCGTGCGCGCCTCCCCCTCGGGCCCGTCGGGCTCGTCGACATCGCCGGCGTCGGCGAACGAGCATGCGGCATCCAGGTCGATCGGCGCGAGGCCGCCGCCGCCGACGAGCGCCGGGCTGTACCGCCGCAGCGCCTCTCGGATCGCCGCCGGCGTCGCGTGCGCGCCCGTCGGCGAGAGCGAGGTGCGCCAGGCGGGCACCCCGAGGATCGCGAGATCGACGGATGCCTCGTAGCCCGAGGCATCCGGCCGTAGATCAGCCCAACCGCCCGCCCGCGGCCAGCTCGGATCATGCGCGAGTTCGGCCATGCGGTTCACGCTATCGACGACGGATGCCGCGGGCCGTCGCCGTCCGCCAGCGCGCGTCCGGCATCCCGGACACCGGTACCGCCACCGCGGGCGTTGCCGCCGCCGCTCGCAGCCCGCCGCCGATCCGATGCGCGCACGAACGCCTTGCGGATCTCGTCGACCCAGATCACCGCGGTCGCGGCGACCGCGCACCACACCCAGTGCTGCCAGTCCAGCGACGCGGTGCCGAACGCGACCTGCAGCGGCGGCCACGACACGACGAGCACCTGCAGCACCACCCCGAGCACGAACGCCCCGACCAGCCACCGGTTCGAGAACAGCCCGTGGAACGCGCTCGACGTCGCCGACCGGGCCACGAACGCCGCGGCGAGCTGCGCGAACACGAGCGTCGTGAACCCGGCGGTGCGCGCGACGTCGACCGAATCCGTGCCGCCGGGGATCACTCCGCCCGCCAGGAACACGTCGATCGTGAGCAGCGTGATGACCGCCAAGGTCACGCCGGTGGTGACGATGCCGGCCCACATGCGGCCGTCGATCGCCCGCTCGTGCAGTCCGCGTGGCGGGCGTGCCATCACGTCGTCGATCTCGGGGTCGACACCCATGGCGAGCGCGGGCGCCGAGTCGGTGACCAGGTTGATCCACAGGATCTGCGTGGCCAGCAGAGGCAGCACGATCGAATCGGTCGAGGCATCCGAAAGGCCCAGTACTCCCGCGAACACGACGCCGAAGAACACCGTGAGCACCTCGCCGGTGTTCGAATAGAGCAGGTACCGCAGGAACTTGCGGATGTTGTCGAAGATCACCCGCCCCTCGCGCACCGCCTCGACGATGGTCGCGAAGTCGTCGTCGGCGAGCACCATGTTCGCCGCCTCCTTGGTGACCTCGGTGCCGGTGATGCCCATCGCGATGCCGATGTCGGCCGACTTCAGCGCGGGCGCGTCGTTCACGCCGTCGCCCGTCATCGCGACGACCAGCCGGTCGGCCTGCAGGGCGTCGACGATGCGCAGCTTGTGCTCGGGGGCGACCCGCGCGAACACCGAGATGTCGCGCACGGCCTGTGCGAACGCGGCGTCGTCGAGCTGGTCGAGCTGGGTGCCGGTGAGCGCCGTCGCGCGGCCCGGTTCGACGATGCCCAGGTCGGCGGCGATACGCGCCGCCGTCGCCGGGTGGTCGCCCGTGATCATGATGACCCGCACGCCGGCGCGGTGCGCCTCGGCGATCGCGGGCGGCACCTCGGGGCGGGGCGGGTCGATGATGCCGACGGCGCCCGCGTAGACGAGGTCGCGTTCGTGCGATTCGTCGGGATCTGCCACGTCACCGCCCTGGTCGAGCGAGCCGAACTCGGGCGCCTCGCGATACGCGACGCCGAGCGTGCGGTATGCGGCCTGCGAGAGCGCCTCGATGTCGGCGAGGGCGGCCGCGCGCCGCGCGCCGTCGAGCGGCACCACGTCGTCGCCGACCCGCACACGGGTGCACCGCTCGAGCAGCACGTCGGGTGCGCCCTTCGACAGCACGACCGTGCTGCCGTCGGCCCGGCGGTGCACGGTTGACATCATCTTGCGCTCGGAGGTGAACGGCACGTCGCCGATGCGTCCGTACTGAGCGGTCGCCTCGACGATGCCCGCGAGCTTGTGCGCGGCGACGAGGAACGCGGCCTCGGTGGGGTCGCCCTCGATCTCCCAAACGCCGTCGTGCTCGGCGAGTTGCGCGTCATTGGCGAGCGCGCCGGCACCGAGCACGATCTGCGCCTCGGTGCGCAGCGCGCCCGGTTCGAGGGGGCGGCCGTCGACGGCAGCCCGGCCGATCGGCGCGTAGCCGGCGCCGCTCAGGTCGACGGTGCCGCTCGCGGTCACGATCCGCTCGATCGTCATCTGGTTGGTGGTGAGCGTTCCGGTCTTGTCGGTGCAGATGACGGATGCCGAGCCCAGCGTCTCGACGCTCGAGAGCTGCTTCACGACCGCGTTGCGCTTGGCCATCCGCTGCACGCCGAGCGCGAGCACGACCGACAGGATCGCCGGCAGTCCCTCGGGAACGGCGGCGACGGCGAGCGAGACGCCGAGCAGCAGGATGGTGACGAAGTCGCTCGGGGAGTTGATGCCCTCGATGAGGGCGAGGGCGAGCATGACGACGAGGGCGATGACGATCACGACCCGGCCCAGCACCCGCCCGATGCGGCTGACCTCCTGTTGCAGCGGAGTCGGCTCTTCGCGGGTCTCGTCGAGCATCGTCGCGATGGCGCCCATCTCGGTCGTCATGCCGGTCTCGGTGACGACGGCGCGGCCGGTACCGCGGGCGACCGCCGTGCCCTTGTAGACCATGTCGAGCCGGTCGCCGAGCGGTACCTGCGCGGTGAGGGTGGCCGCGGACTTCTCGACCGCTTCGCTCTCGCCGGTGAGGGATGCCTCGGCGATCCGCAGCGCGCTCGCGCGCAGCAGGCGCCCATCGGCCCCGACCTGGTCGCCCTCGCCGAGCACGAGGATGTCGCCGGGCACGAGCTCGGCGGATGCCACGGTGTGCAGTTCACCGTCTCGCAGCACCGTCGACTGGGCTCGCGTCATCACCGAGAGCGCGGCGACGGCCTGCTCGGCGCGGGCCTCTTGCACGAGGCCGAGTACGGCGTTGAGGATGATGATCGCCCCGATCACGACGGCGTCGATCGGCCAGCCGTGCGCCCCCTCGACGATCCAGGCCACGACCGAGATCACGACCGCGACGAGCAGCAGGATGATGAGCGGATCGGTGAACTGCGCGAGGATGCGCCGCCACAGCGGGTTCGTGCGAGTCGACCGCAGTTCGTTCGGGCCGTGCTCGGCGAGGCGGCGGGCGACCTCGGCGGTGGTCAGCCCGGTCGCGGGGTCGACGGCGAGCGCGCGGGCGACCTCGTCGGCGTCCGTCAGAGACGGATCCGAGCGGGTGATGGACGGATCCCCCTGATCGGTCACCTGCCCAGTCTGTCATTCCCGTTCGTCCCCATGCCTTCCACCCGCCCAGTCGGTCGGGAATGGGGAGGGTGGTGCGATGGTTGGCTTGGGTGAGATACCCCTAGGGGGTATATCGGATGCCACGGAGGAACGCGCAGCATGAACACCATCGAGCACGATCACCACGACGAACCGACGGCGACGCACCCGCACGCCGGGCACGAGCGCGCCGGGCACGACGAGCACGGCGGGCACGGCGGGCACGGCATGCACGGCGGGCACGACACGCACGACGGGCACGACGGGCACGACATGCACGGCGGGCACCGCGGACACGCCGACCATGTCGGCCAGTTCCGCCGACTGTTCTGGATCATGCTGGTGCTCGCGATCCCGACCATCGCGTTCAGCCCGATGTTCGCCGATATCCTCGGCTATCCGCTGCCCGACAACGCGGTGATCCCGTGGATCTCGCCGGTGCTCGGCACGGTCATGTACGTGTGGGGCGGGCGCCCGTTCCTGACCGGCGCGTGGAGCGAGCTGAAGGCTCGCACGCCCGGCATGATGCTGCTCATCGGGCTCGCGATCACGGTCGCGTACTTCGCATCGCTCGGCGCGAGTCTCGGCATCCTCGACCATCATCTCGACTTCTGGTGGGAGCTGGCGCTCCTCATCGTGATCATGCTGCTCGGCCACTGGATCGAGATGCGCTCGATCGCGCAGGCCTCGAGCGCGCTCGATGCGCTCGCCGCCCTGCTGCCCGACGAGGCCGAGCGGGTGACGGATGCCGCGGAGCACGCCGGCATCGAGCTGGTCTCGCCCGCCGACCTGCGGGTCGGCGACCTCGTCGTCGTGCGCCCCGGCGCCCGAGTTCCCGCCGACGGCGACGTCGTCGAGGGCACCGCGGCGGTCGACGAGTCGATGATCACCGGCGAGTCCCGCCCCGTCACCCGGGGCCTGGGCGACCGGGTCGTGGCCGGCACGGTCGCGACCGACACCGCGATCAGGGTGCGGGTCGCGGCGGTCGGCGACGACACGGCGCTCGCGGGCATCCAGCGGCTCGTGGCCAAGGCGCAGGCCTCGACCTCGCGCGCGCAGCGCCTGGCCGATCGCGCCGCGGGGTGGCTGTTCTGGTTCGCGCTCGGCGCGGCCGTGCTCACCGCGATCGCGTGGACCGTGCTCGGCAGCCCCGATGACGCCGTCGTGCGCACGATCACCGTGCTCGTCATCGCGTGCCCGCACGCGTTGGGCCTCGCGATCCCCCTCGTCGTGCAGATCGCGACCGAGCGTGCGGCCAAGGGCGGCGTGCTCGTCACCGACCGTCTCGCGCTCGAGACCATGCGCACCGTCGGTGCGGTGCTCTTCGACAAGACCGGCACCCTCACCAAGGGCGAGCCCGCGGTGACGGAGGCCACGTCCGCGCCCGAGTTCGACCTCGACGGCGTCATCGCGGTGGCGGCCGCGGTCGAGCGCGATTCGGAGCATCCGCTGGCCCGCGCCATCGTCGCGTACGCCGAAGCCAGGGGCATCGACATTCCCGCAGCCGAGTCGTTCGAATCGGCACCCGGACTCGGGGTGAGCGCGATCATCGCGGGTGTGCCGGTGTTCGTCGGCGGCCCCTCGATGCTGGCCGGTCGCGGCAGCGAACCGCTCGTGGCATCCGAGCAGTGGTCGTCGACCGGAGCGACCGTGCTGCACGTCATCGTCGGCGACGTGGTGGCAGGGGCGATCGCGCTGGCCGACGAGATCCGGCCCGAGTCGCGCGAGGCGGTCGACGCGCTGCACGCGCTCGGAGTGCAGGTCGTCATGATCACGGGCGACGCCGAGCCGGTCGCCCGCTCGGTGGCCGCCGAGCTCGGCATCGACCGGGTCTTCGCGGGCGTGCGCCCCGCGGACAAGTCGGCGAAGGTGCAGGAGCTGCAGGCCGAAGGCCTCACCGTGGCGATGGTCGGCGACGGCGTCAACGACGCACCCGCGCTCGCGCAGGCCGATGTCGGCATCGCGATCGGCGCCGGCACCGACGTGGCGATCGCATCGGCGGGCGTGGTGCTCGCGTCGAGCGACCCGCGGTCGGTGCTCAGCGTCATCGAGCTGTCGCGCGCGACCTACCGCAAGATGACGCAGAACCTCTGGTGGGCCGCGGGGTACAACCTCGTGTCGGTGCCGCTCGCGGCGGGCGTGCTGGCGCCCATCGGATTCGTGATGCCGATGTCGGTCGGCGCGATCCTGATGAGCCTGTCGACCGTGGTCGTCGCTCTCAACGCACAGCTGCTGCGACGGCTCGACCTGCGCCCCGAGGCATCCGCCCGCACGCTCCGCTGACGCCCACCCGCCCACTGCACCCCCTCCTCCCCCTCCTCCCCCTCCTCCCCCTCCTTCCCCCAGCGGATCAGGAATTCCGAGCCGACACGCCGACCCGCGCGCCCCACTCACCGGCGTGTTGCGACGGATTTCCTGATCCGTCGCAAGTGGCAGGCGGGCACCGGCGTAGGCGTAGGCGGGCACCGGCGCGGGCGCGTCGCGACCCCGGCGCCGCGCTCAGCCCGCCGCGTTGTCGATGCGGAAGCTGAACTGCTCGGGCCGGAACCGGTCGTCGGCGACCTCGACAGCTCGGCCCGTGGCATCCGACGACCGTCGACGCTCGCGCAGCAACGGCGCCCCCATCGGCACCCGCAGCGCCTCGGAGTCGAGCCGGTTCGCCCCCACCGCGTCGATCGTGTGCCGCGCCGAGGTCAGCGCGACCCCCTGCCTGGCCAGCTCCGCGAACACCGAGCCGGTGTCGGTGTCGAATCCGAACAGGTGCCGGCCGACCTCGGGCACGAACGTGGAGCGCTCGAGCATCACGGGCACGTTCTCGAGCGTGCGCACGCGCACAAGGGCGACCACGGTCGCGCCCTCGTCGAGCCCGAGCAGCCCTGCGGTCGCCGAGTCGGCGCTGCGTCGGTCGAGCACGAGGGTGCGCTGCCCGGGTACGCGGCCCTCACTGCGCGCCCACTCGGTGAACGAGCGCAGCGTGTCGAGTGACTGGGCGGGCACGACCTTGCCCACGACCGGCGGCCGCCCGCGCCCGCCGACGACGACGCCGTCGGCCCGAAGGCCGGCCAGCGCGCGCCGCACCGTACCCCGCGATGTGTCGAACTCACGGCACAGCGCGGCCTCGCTCGGCAGCGGAGTTCCGGGCGCCCACTCGCCCCGCACGATGCGGTCGAGCAGCGCGACGCGCACACGATGCGACACGGGTGACGTCGCGGTCTCGACCATGCCTCGACCCTAGGAAGGGGGTCGGCCGCGAGGCTTTCGCCGCCGCGTCCGGCAGGTGAACGTTGGCTGAACGGATGCTGCGCCGAGCGAGCCCGGCGGCGGCGCGTCGGAACGCGGCCGGGCCGCGCCGGCTACTCCACCGTCGCGTCGGCCTCGGCTCCCGCGGGCAGCGGCGGCACATCGGAGCCCGCCGACGAACCCGCAGCCGAGGCATCCGCCTCACCCTGCTTGCGCAGCTTGCGCCGCTCGCGCGCGCCCTCGACCAGGTGGTAGAGGGTCGGCAGCACGATGAGCGTGAGCAGCGTCGACGAGACGAGGCCGCCGATGACGACGAGCGCGAGCGGCTGCGAGATGAAGCCGCCGTGCCCGGTGATGCCGAGCGCCATCGGCAGCAGCGCGAAGATCGTCGCGAGCGCGGTCATCAGGATGGGGCGCAGACGTCGGGATGCTCCGTGCAGCAGCGCATCGCGCACGGTCATACCGCGATCTCGGTACTGGTTCACGAGGTCGACCAGGACGATCGCGTTCGTCACGACGATGCCGATGAGCATCAGCACGCCGACGAGCGACGCGACGCCGAGCGGGATGCCCGTGATCACCTGCAGCGCGATCGCACCGGTCGCGGCGAACGGCACCGAGACGAGCAGCAGCAGCGGCTGCAGCAGCGAGCGGAACGTCGCGACCATCACGATGTAGACGATGAGGATCGCCGCGAGCAGCGCGAGGCCGAGCTGCGAGAACGCGTCGCCCTGGTCGGCGGTGACGCCGCCGAGCGACGCCGAGGTGCCGGCGGGCAGGTCGGCCTCGTCGACCGCGGCGGTGACCGCTGCACTGGCGGTACCCAGGTCGTCGCCCGCGGGGGTCGCGGTGACGGTCGCGCTGCGCAGGCCCTGCACGGTGGTGACCGTCGCCGGACCGTCGACGACCTCGACGGTGGCGAGCGAGTCGAGCCGCACGGGCCCCGCCATGGTCGGGATCGCGAGGGCGCTGAGCTCGTCGACCGTCGTCGGCGGGTTGTCTGCGGCGAGGTAGATCGTCAGGGTCTTCTCGTCGATCACGACCGAGCCCGCGGTCTGCGGCTGCATGGCCGCCGAGACGTACCCACCCAGCGCGACTTCGCTGAACCCGGCCGCCGCCGCGGCGGTGCGGTCGACCTCGACGGCGATGTAGGGGCGGGCGTCGGCGAGGTTCGACGTCACCTGGCTGAGCGCGTCGACGCCCCGCAGCTCGTCGACGACCGCGTCGGTCGCGGCCTGCAGGTCTTCGGCGTTCGAGGCCGTGATGTCGACCTCGATGTCGTTCGAGGCGCCGAATCCGCTCGATGCGGCGAGGGTGATCTCGCCGACGTCGTCGATGTCGGCCAGCTCGTCGCGCACCTCGGCCTGCAGCGCGTCCTGGTCGGCTGACTCGTCGGTCGTGACCGAGTAGGTGACGGTCGCGCTGCCGCCGCCGAACACGGCCGCGAGGCCGCGCCCGCCCGAACCGATCGAGGTCTGCACGGTCTCGATGCCCTCGGTGTCGAGCAGCACCTGCTCGACCTGCCGCGACGCGGCGTCCATGGCGTCGAGGCTGGTGCCGACGGGAAGCTCCTGCGTGACCTGGAAGGTGTTCTGCCCCGACGAACCGAGGAAGTTCGTCTTCATGAACGGCACGAGGGCGAGGGTGCCGCCGAGCACGAGCACCGCGATGAGCAGCGTCGAGACGCTGTGCTTCAGGGTCCACTCGATGATCGGCAGGTAGCCGCGCTGCAGGCGCGAGGGGTGCTCGAGCTCGTCGGCGGGCGGGGTCGAGGATGCGATCGCAGACGATGCCACCGCACCGGATGCCCCGGTCGTCGGCGCCGTCTCGTCGACGAACGCCGCCGCGGCCGCCTCGCCGGCCTCGTCGTGCTTGTGCAGCTTGGCGGGCTTCAGCAGCCAGTACGCGAGCACCGGAACAATGGTGAGCGACACCAGCAGCGACGCGAGCAGCGCGATCGTGACGGTGAGCGAGAACGGGCGGAACAGCTCGCCCGTCACGCCCTCGACGAGCGCGATCGGCAGGAACACCGCGACGGTGGTGATGGTCGACGCGGTGATCGCGCCGGCCACTTCGCGCACCGCGTGCACGATGGTCGACGCCTTGTCGACGCCTTCGACGAGGTGCCGCTTGATGTTCTCGATGACCACGATCGAGTCGTCGACGACGCGCCCGATCGCGATCGTGAGCGCGCCGAGGGTGAGGATGTTCAGCGTGTAGTCGGCGACCTGCAGGCCGATGAAGGTGATGAGCACCGACGTCGGGATCGAGATCGCGGTGACGATCGTCGCGCGCACCGACAGCAGGAACAGCAGGATCACGATGACCGCGAACGCGAGGCCGAGCAGGCCCTCGGTCGCGAGCGACTCGATCGACTGCTCGATGTAGGGCGCCTGGTCGAACACGACGGTGAAGGTCGCGCCCGAGTTCGTGGTGTCGAGCGACGACTCGAGGTCGGGCAGCAGGTCCTTGACGGCGTTCGACACCTCGACGGTGTTCGCGCTCGGCAGCTTCGTGACCGAGATCGTGAGGGCGGGCTCGCCGTCGACGCGCGAGATGCTCGTCACCGGGTTGTCGGTGAGTTCGACGGTCGCGACATCCGCAATGGTCAGCTCGACCGGCGCGGCCGCGGCGGCCGCACCGAACGCGCCCTGATCGGATGCCTCGTCGCCGAAGTCGGCCGATGCGTCGCCTGCGTCCGCCCCGTCGGCCCCCTCGGCCGGCAGCGCGGGGGCGGTGCCGCCGATCACGGGCAGCGCCGAGACGTCGTCGATGCTGCCGAGCTTGGTGCCGGTCTGCACGGCGAACGTCGAGTCGTCCTCGGTGATGGTGCCGGCGGGAACGAGCAGGCCGTTCTGCGAGAGCGCGTCGCGGATGGCCTGCTGCGTGAGGCCGTAGGACGCGAGCTTCGCCTGGTCGGGCGTGATGGTGACGCGCTGGCCGACGTCGCCCACGAGGGTCGCCTCGCGCACGCCGTCGATGTCGTTGATCTCGCCGAGCGTGGTTCGGGTGATCTCGTCGGAGAGCGCGCTGATGTCGTCGACCCCGGTCACGGCGAACGAGATGACCGGGAAGTCGTCGAGCGAGAGCGCGATGACCTGCGGGTCGACGTCGTCGGGCAGTTGGCCCGCGATGCGGTTCACCGCCGACAGCAGCTTCTGCTCGGCGAAGGCGAGGTCGGTGCCGTAGGTGAAGCTCGCCGTCACGCGCGAGACGCCCGTCGAGCTGGTCGTGGACGTCGACTCGAGCCCCGTGATGCCCTGGATCGCGGTCTCGATCGGGGTGGAGACATCCGTGTTCACGATGTCGGGGGACGCACCCGGGTAGGCCGTCACGATCGACAGCTGCGGGAACTCGATCGACGGCGCGAGCTCCTGCTTCAGGCTGGTGAGCGAGATCCCTCCGAAGATGGCCACGACGACCGTCACGAGCGCGATGAGGGCACGGTTCTTCATGGACAGCTTCGCCAGCAGATGCATGGGGTCGATTCTCGCAGTCGTCAGGTCACGGCCCGCTGTGAATGGTTGATGAATGACAACGGATGCCTCGCGAGGCATCGCGTGTCGAGAGTCTTGCCGCTCAGGACGCGGGCAGGCTGTGCCAGGTGTCGAAGGCGATGGATGCCGCGCCTTCGGCATCGCCCTGCTCGCATAGGCGGATCAGCGTCTCGTGACGATCGACCGAGTCGGCGCCGCTGAGCGTGGTGAACCGCATGCGCTCGGCGCGGCGCACGACCGGCGTGAACTGATCGAGCACCGCCGCGAGTGCTCGATTGCCGCCGACCGCGACGGGCACGGCGTGCAGGTCGTCGTCGGCGCGCAGGGCCGCGTCGACGTCGCCGGCCTCGATCGCCGCCGCGAACCGGGCGTTGGCCTCGCGCATCGCCGTCAGGTCGTCGGAGGTGAGGCTCCGTGCCGCCTCGCGCACGGCGAGCTCGTGCATCGCGGCGACCACGTCGCGCGCGTCGCGCGCGGTGCGCAGGTCGAGCGTGCTCACGGTCGTCGACCGCCCGGGCTGAGCGATGACGAGCCCCGCCTGCGCGAGCCGGAGCAGCGCCTCGCGCACCGGCGTGCGACTGACGCCGAGCCAGGCGGCGAGGTCACCGTCTTTGAGTTGCTCACCCGGCTCGAGCGTGCCGTCGATGATCGCATCGCGTAGCCGCACGAAGACGTCATCGCGTAGCAGGGTGCGATCGACGGGTGGGACGTGCGCTGGGATCGGCATGCAATATATCTCGCACACCTGGGCGGCTACGTCAACCGAGCACGCGGGCAATCGGGCACCGCCACATCCCGCGTGCCAATCGTCCCGAATCCGAATCGCTCGAATTGATATGCAATATATTGCGAGCAATGTTCGTTACACCCATCGAGCCCGGAGCACTCCCGCTCCTGCTCAGCCCCGATGGGAACCCGTCGGGACGAATCGAAAGGAAACTCCGATGACCACGAACACCGCGAAGCCGACCGTCGTGCTGGTGCACGGCGCGTTCGCCGACTCGTCGAGCTGGAACGGCGTGATCGAGCGCCTGCACCGCAACGGCTACCCCGTGATCGCCGTCGCCAACCCGCTGCGCGGTCTGCAGCCCGACGCGGCCTACCTGCGCAGCGTGCTCGAGAGCGTCGACGGGCCGATCGTGCTCGCCGGGCACTCCTACGGCGGCAGTGTCCTCAGCGAGGCCGTCGACGGCACGGCAGATGTGCGCGCCCTCGTCTTCATCGCCAGCTTCCAGCTCGATGTCGGCGAGAGCACCGGCGAGCTGGCGGCGAAGTTCCCGGGCGGCGAGCTCGGGCCGGCGCTGCGCGAGGTGCCGGTCCCCACCGCCGACGGCACGGGCACCGATCTCTCCATCGATCAGGACGAGTTCCGTCGCGTCTTCGCCGCCGATGTGCCCGAGCAGACGACCGCGCTCATGGCCGCGACCCAGCGGCCCATCACCGCGAACGCGCTCTCGGATGCCGCGACGAACGCCGGGTGGAAGCTCGTCGAGTCGTGGAGCCTCGTGACCCTCGAGGACCTCGCGATCCCCGCCGACTCGATGCGGTTCATGTCCGAGCGGGCGAACTCGCACACCGTCGAGATCCACGCCTCGCACGGCGTGACCGTCTCGCAGCCCGAGGCCGTCGCCGACCTGATCGACGAGGCCGCACGCACGACCGTGCCGGCCGCGTCGGAGCTGGCGGTGGCTGGATGACGGCGCCATCACCGAATCGGACTCAGCCCACCGGCAGCGGCTCCGCCCCGCGATCCTTCGACATCGGGATCGTCGGCGGCGGGGCCGCCGGCCTGAGTGCGGCCCTGATGCTGGGCCGCGCTCGGCGCTCGGTCGTCGTCATCGATTCGGGGCGGCCGCGGAACCGGTTCGCGCCCCATATGCACGGCGTGCTCGGACACGACGGCAGGCCGCCGCTGGAACTGCTCGCGCGCGGCCGAGCCGAGGCCCGGGGGTACGGCGTCGAGTTCGCCGAGGGCGAGGTGTCGGCGGTCGAGCGCGTCGCGGGGGGCTTCCTGCTGCGCGGCGCGCACGAGGTGCTCGTGCGCCGGGTCGTCGTCGCCACCGGGCTGGTCGACGAACTGCCGGCGATCCCCGGCCTCGAGGCCATGTGGGGCACGAGCGCGGTCGCGTGCCCGTACTGCGACGGCTGGGAGGTGCGCGATCGGCCGCTCGGCGTGATCGCGACGTCGCCGATGAGCCGCAACCAGGCGCAACTGCTCCGGCAGTGGACCGAAGACCTGACCGTCTTCGGGGCCGTCGAGGCGGGGATCCCCGAGGCCGAGCTGCGGGCGTTCGCGATGCGAGGCATCCGTGTCGCTCCGCCCGCGACCGAGGTGAGCGGACGCCTCGGCGCGGTCAGAGTATCCACCGCCGAGGGCGAGCATCGCGTCGATCGACTCTTCGTCGGCGCACGCCCGCGGCCGGTCGACGCCCTGCTGTCGCACCTCGGCTGCGACACCCAGCAGACGCCCATGGGCACGGTCGTCGCCACCGACGACTCGGGGCAGACCAGCGTCAAGGGCGTGTGGGCGGTCGGGAACGTCGCCGAC
Organism: Agromyces intestinalis; assembly: GCF_008365295.1. Taxonomy (NCBI): domain Bacteria; kingdom Bacillati; phylum Actinomycetota; class Actinomycetes; order Micrococcales; family Microbacteriaceae; genus Agromyces; species Agromyces intestinalis. The sequence continues at coordinate 2,334,949 of NZ_CP043505.1, read as the reverse complement.
CTGAAGGCGCTCGTCCCGATGGCCCTCGGCGCCGGGGTCCACACCGCAACCCAGATCAACATCTCCCTCCTCGAGGAGGAGATCGCACGAGCGCTCGCGTCGGACGCGAGCAGAGAGGACTGACCATGCACACCAGCACCGCATCATCCACCCACCCGGTGGTGGCCGCCGCGATAGAGGCGCTCGACGCCCACGATGCCGAGGCCCTCGCCGCGCTCTTCGTCGCCGACGGCTGCGTCGACGACGAGAGCGAGACGCACGAGGGCCGGTCGGCGATCCGCCGATGGTTCGAGGCGACGCCGGCCACCCGCATCGAGCTGCTGCACGAGGAGTCCTACGGCTCCGAGGTCGAGCTCATCGCGAAGGCCCACGGCGACTACCCGCAGAGCCCGCTGTCGTTCCGCTACGGCTTCGAGCTCGAGGGCGACCGCATCGCGAGCCTGAAGATCTCGCTCATCTGAGTCGGCACGCGCCAGCGCCGGTCGAGGAGTGCTTCGCGAAGCGCTCCTCGACCGGCGAGATGCGTCGCCGCTAGGCGGCCTGCCGGCGGCGGCGCGTGCCCACGACCGCGGCGGCACCGCCGGCCGCGAGGACGAGGCCGGCGAGCCCGAGCGCCCAGCCGGGCTCGACGCCCGTGCTGGCGAGGTCGCCGCTCGCCCCGGTTGCGCTTCCGACGGGCGCCGCGGCCGCCGCCACGGTCAGCGCGGCCGACACCTCGGTGCCGTCGGGCAGGATCGCGACCAGCGTGTGCGCGCCCGCCGGGGTCGAGGCCGGGATGGTCGCCGTGAACGACAGCGTGCCGTCGGCAGCTGCGGTCGCGCCACCGAGCGCGACCGGCTCGCTGCGCAGTTCGAAGCGAACGGATGCCTCGGGCTCGAAGCCCGTGCCCGAGACCACCACGGTGCCGCCGGCGACGACGGTCGACGCGCCGAGCGTGATCGACGGGGCGTCGGGCTGACCCGGCTCCTCGCCGCCCGGCTCCTCGCCGCCCGGCTCCTCCCCACCGGGCTCCTCGCCGGTGCCGCCGCCGAACACCGCGTCGGCGTCGCCCAGCCGCAGGAACACCGTCTCGCCCGTGGCGTCCGCCAGGCCGTCGTTGTCGGTGACCGCGTAGAGCTGTCCGTCGGCGGCGATGGCGAAGCCCTCGAGCTTCTCCTGCGTCCAGCCGTGGGTCGCGCGCAGCGCGGCCAGCACGTCGATCGCGGTGCGCTTCTCGAGGATCGGCAGCGTGCCGCCGGCCGCGAGCGAGGCATCCGTCGCCCCCGCGCCCGCGGGGAGGTCGACCGTGGTGACGCGCTTGACGGCCGCAGCCGGCCCGTTCAGCTTGTCGCGCTCGATGAGCGCGAACGTGTCGTCGTCGATCGCGGTGATCTCCGAGAGGCCGAGCCAGTCGCCCGCGACCGAGGTGTGCTCGAGGCGGTACCCGTACCAACTCCACTCGCCGCCGGCCAGGTCGTACCGGCCGATGCGGGTCACGTCGTCGCCGTCGACCGTGCCGGCCGCGGCGTTCGCCGGGTCGGTCCAGAGCGGGCGTTGGATCGCGACCCAGAGCTGCGCGTCAGCGCCCGACCCGGTGACCGTGACACCTTCGAGGCCCCACTTGCCGACGTGCGCGGTGACGTCGGCCGGCAGGTCGACGCGCCGGTCGATGAGGCCCAGGCCGTCGGTGTGCACGAGCTGGTTCGCGGCCCCGGTCGCCCCCTCGAGCGCGAGCCAGAACCCGCCGTCGCCGTCGACCGCGAGGCCCTCGATGTCGAGCGCGACGGGTGCGCCCTGCTCGTCCGAGATGTGGATGGCGCGGTCGACGACCGCCGGCGTGCGGCTCACGTCGATCGAGTACACCGTGCTCGGCGCGACGGCGACGTCGCTCGCGGCCCAGACATGCGTGGCGTCGGTCGGGTTGCCGGCCAGCGCGCCGAGCGCCTGCCAGCCGATCGGCGCACCGTCGGCGCTCGACGCGTCGACGCCCGAGACGAGGCTCGGCTGCGCGATGGTGCCGGCGGGCGCCTCACCGAACACGTACACGTTGACCGATGCGCGCACGTTGACCGACGAGTCATCCGTCTCGCTCGACACGACCAGCAGATCGCGGCCGGGCACGGGCAGGATGCCCTCGGGCCCGTTCGTCGAGAACAGCACCTGCACGAACGCGGGTGCCGCCGGGTCGCTCACGTCGTAGACCGCGATGAAGTTGCTGCGCTCGCTCGCGACGAACGCGTACGGCGTGCCGTCGAACTCGGCGACCGCCAGCCCCTCGGGCTCGCTGCCCTTCTTGGCGGCGCGGTCGTTGTTCGCGAGGCCGTGCTGCACGGCGAGGCGCTCGAACGTGTTGCCCGCGTCCCAGACGACGTCGCCGTCGGCTGCGTCGAACACCGTCCAGCCGCGGGTGCCGCCCTTCCAGTCGCCCTCGTTCGCGGTGGCGAGCCGGTCGTCGCCGATCCAGGCGATCGCATCGGGTTCGCGCGGCGTCGCGGGAATCGACCCGGTGAGGTCGATCCGCGCGTCCTTCTTCACGTCGATGCCCGACACGGCGACCGAGCCCGCCGAGAACGCGCGGGTCACCTCGCGGGTGGCGAGGTCGATGATCGCGATGCCGTTGTTCTCCTGCAGCGTCACCGCGAGCTCGTTGCGCGAGTTGATCGCGACGTACTCGGGCTCGGGGTCTTCGGGGGTGTCGAGACCGGCTGCGGCGATCACGTCGATGGGCGTGCCGTCGTCGTTCAGGAACGAGACCGCGTCGAGCGTCCACGTCGCCGGGTCGGCCGGGTCGCGGCCGTCGCCGCCGAGCCCCAGCACCTGCACGAACCCGCCGGGCAGCTGCGGCAGATCGCCCTCGTCGCCGCCCTCGGGCGTGAACTCCTCGTCGCGCTGGTTCTCGATCGCGATGGCGGCGTACGCGCCGTCGTTCGAGATGGCGATCGAGTCGGGCTGACCGCCCAGGTCGATCGAGCGCACCACGGTGCGGTCGCTCACGCGCAGCACGTCGAGTCGACCCTTCGGCGCGGTGAACTCGCCGCCGGTCTCGTCGATGACGACGAGCACGAAGTCGCCGTACGCCGCGACCGAGGTCGGCTGGTCGTCGGCGTGGCCGAGTTCGGCGAGCTCGACGGTGCCGGTGCCGACCGGGTTCGACGGGTCGGTCACGTCGACGAACCCGATGCGCTTGCCGAGCGCGTCGGTGTAGACGACCGTGCCGTCGTCGGTGATGGTCGAGATCTCGGCGACGGTCGCCTCGGCCGGGTCGACCCCGTCGGGCACGTTCTGGAACACCGGGTAGGTGGCGGTTCGGGCGAAGGGCGCGACGGATGCCTCGGGCTCGCCGTCGGCCGCGAGCGCCGGCGCTGCGGCCGCGCCGGCCGCTCCCGCCGCGATGATCGAGGCCACGGCGAGCGCGGCGATGGACAGGGGACGTGACATGGGCACACTCCGATACGGGGGCGGTTGCGGGTCACGCCCACGCTGGCGAGCGCACGCGACGCCCGGATGTCACCTCGATGAACGAGCACGGCCTCGAAGATGAACGGATGCCGCGGCATCCTGCGACCCGATCCATACCGTTCTCAGGAACACCCGCCCGAATCGCACCGTATTCAGGAGAACACGCCGTCCACGCGCGCGAACCGACCCATTACGCCTGAGAAACGCATGCAGCGGGGTGTGAGGCGAGCTCCCCCTCACACCACCTCGGCCAGCAGCCCCGGCTCAGCCGTCGTCGGCACCGACCCGAGCGAACGCCAGGCCACCGCGAGCGCCCGCACCGAGGCATCCACCTGGTCGGGGGTCAGGCAGATCGGCAGCCGCAGGAACCGCTCGAACGCGCCGTCGATGCCGAAGCGGGGGCCGGCCGCGACGACGAGGCCCTGCGTGCGCGCCGCGAGCGCGAGCTGCGAGCTCACCGGCGCGCCGAGCTGCACCCAGGTCGCGATGCCGCCGTCGACGTGCGGCACGCGCCACTCGGGAATCGACTCGGCGAGCGCCGCCTCGAGCCGGTCGCGGCCGACGCGCAACTGCTCGCGGCGATGCTCGAGCACCTCGTCCATGCGTTCGACGAGCCGCGCCGCCATGAGCTGCTCGAGGATCGGGGTGCCCAGGTCGCCGGGCGCGCGCGCGGCGACCAGCCGGCGGATCAGCGGCCGCTCGGCGCGGATCCACCCGATGCGCAGGCCGCCCCACACCGTCTTGCCGAGCGAGCCGATGAGCACGGCCGGGCCGTACCCGGCGAACGGCAGCGGCGGGTCGACGCGATCGATATCGAGCTCGGCGGTCGTCTCGTCGGCGATGACGAGCGTGCCCTGCCGTGCGGCGGCGTCGAGCACGAGCTCGCGCGCGTCGGCCGGCAGGGTGCGACCGGTGGGGTTCTGGAAGTCGGGCATGAGGTATGCGATCGCGGGGTTCGCGTGCCCGAACGCCCGGGCGAGCTCGGCGGCCTCATCGTCGGCCTCGCCCGACTCCTGCGGCTGCACCGGCACCGGCACGAGCCGGGCTCCTGCCATGCGCAGCGCCTCGTATGCGTGCGGATACGTCGGCGCTTCGATCACGGCGCGATCGCCGCGACCGACCACGGTGCGGGCGATGAGCGCGATGGCGTGCTGCGCGCCGATGGTCACCATGATCTGCTCGGCCGAGGTGGGCAGGCCCCGCGCGGTGTACCGGTCGGCGAGCGCGGCGCGCAGCTCGGGCAGGCCGATGGGGTCGAAGCCCGAGTCGCCGAGCTGTCGCGGCAGGTCGTCGGCGGCTGCGCGGGCGATCTCGCCGAGCCAGGGCAGCGCCGGCGGGGCGGCCTTCGACAGGTCGAGGTACTCGGCCGACGGCGGTGCCGGCAGGAACGTGGGCGCTCCGCGCAGACGGGCGACGCTGCCCGAGCCGCGCACGCTGTGCAGGTACCCCTGCTCGCGCAGCAGCCGGTACGCGTTCGTGACGGTGGTGCGGCTGAGGTCGAGCCGGTCGGCGAGGTCGCGCTCGGCGGGCAGCCGGGTCTCGACGGGGATGCGCCCATCGAGCACGAGCAGCCGCAGCCGTTCGGCGAGTGCCCGGTAGGCGCTCGCCGGGTCGGCGCCGCGCCAGTCGCCGAGCAGGGCCTCGAGGGCACGGGCGCTCAGGGTGGACTGGGCCATGCGAGCCACTTTAGAAGAATTGGACTGTTGCCGAAAGGCCAATCCTCGAATTGGATGTCTCGTATGCGTCGTCTTCCGTCCTTCCGCGATCCCGCTCCGATCCTGACCCGTCGTCTCGTGCAGCTCTTCGTCGGGTTGTTCCTCTACGGCATCGGCATCGCGCTGATCGTGCGCGGCGAGCTCGGCGCCTCGCCGTGGGACGTGCTCACCCAGGGCATTGCGAAGCAGACCGGCCTCAGCTTCGGGCTCATCACCGTGATCGTGAGCGGCATCGTGCTGCTGCTGTGGATCCCGATCCGGCAGCTGCCCGGGTTCGGCACCCTGATGAACGCGCTGCTCGTCGGGCCGTCGGCCGACGTCGGCCTGTGGCTCATCCCGCCGCACCTCGACCTGTGGGTGCGAGCACTGCTGCTGCCCGCGGGCATCGTGGTGCTCGCGATCGCCACCGGGCTCTACATCGGCGCCCAGTTCGGCCCCGGCCCGCGCGACGGGCTCATGACGGGTCTGCACCAGCGCACCGGCCTGAAGATCTGGATCGTGCGCACGGCGATCGAGGTGACCGTGCTCGCGATCGGCTGGATGCTCGGCGGCATCGTCGGCATCGGCACGGTGCTGTTCGCCGCGACGATCGGCCCGCTCTGCGGGTGGACCATCCCCCGCTTCACGGTCAAGCGAGCGGATGCCTCGCGGCCGGCGCCGCGACGGCGCATCCAGCCCTCCGCGGCCCCGGCCGTCGACTAGCCCACCCGCAACCCACCTACCCACCTACCCACCTACCCACCCACCCACCCACCCGTCGATTGGACGGGATTCGGCGGGGTTCTCCCGCGGCGCCCGCCGAATCGCGTCCAAACGAGGCGGGCTGGAGCGTGGGGGCCCGGGCCGGGGACAGGAGGGGGCGAGGGGCCGAGGGGCGAGGGCCGGGGGCCGGCGCGGCACCGGCTAGAGGTTCGCCTCGGCGTACGCCCGCAGCGCGTCGCGCACGAACGTCGCCCCGGCCTCGCCGCCGTAGTTCGCCGCGAACCGCTCGTCGGCGACGTACATCTCGCCGAGCCCGACCACGTACCCCTTCAGGTCGCCGCCGGGCGTCGCGGCCGGCGTGCCCGGGATGCCCCGCAGCCACTCGACGTGCCGCGCGGCGAGCACCTGCGCAGTCTCGCTGTCGGGCGCGACGCCCGACTCGGCGGCGGCGGTCCAGTCGCGACCGAGTGCGTCGACCCGCGCCGTCCAGTCCCGCTGTCCCTCGGCGCCGAGCTCGCGCCACCAGCGGTCGCCGCGCGCATACGCGTCGGCGCCCCAACGCTGTTCGACTTCCTCGCGGTACTGCGTGTGGTCGAATCCGTCGAACATCTCCTGAGCCATGATCTGCTCATCTCCTTCCACTGCGTGCATGGTCTTCTCGACCGACGCGATCTGTCGCGCCAGTCGTTCGCGCTCCTGCCTGAGCCACTCGAGGTGGGCGGCGAGCGCCCGCGCCTCGGACTGCTGGCCGTCGAGCACCTCGGCGATCGCGGGCAGCCCGAGACCGAGGTCGCGCAGCAGCAGGATCCGTTGCAGCCGTACGAGCGCGCCCTGGTCGTAGTACCGGTAGCCGTTCGGGCCGATGCGGCTCGGCGGCAGCAGTCCCAGGTCGTCGTAGTGCCGCAGGGTACGGCTCGTGGTTCCCGCGAGGCGGGCCACCTCCTGTATCGACCAGTCCATGCCTCTCACGGTAGAGGTTGACGTTGCGTCAAGGTCAAGGCGAAGCATCCGGCCCGCTCTTGCATCTCGACCAAACGCGATATATCGTGTTATTGGTAAACGCGATATATCGCGAGACTTCCAGATCCAAGGAGCCCTCCCCATGACCATCGAGAAGTGGGTCGTCGCCCCCGGCGAGTCCCGGACCATCGACCTCGAACTCGTCCGCAAGCTCAAGGTCGGCCTCATCGGCGGCCGCGTCGACCTGATCGCGCACGACGAACCCGGCGCTCGCGTCGAGATCTCGGGCGTCACGGGCAAAGAACTGTCGGTCACGATCGACGGCGACGCGCTCGAGGTCGACCACCCGCAGCTGCGGTGGGACAACTTCATCGACGTCTTCAACCACTGGCGAGGCAACGCGCGCGCCGAGGTCTCGATCCTCGCGCCGCGGCACGTGCTGCTGAAGCTCGGCATCGTCTCGGGCGACGCGCTGGTGTCGGGGTTCGACGGCGACGCGAAGTTCAGCACCGTCTCGGGCAGCCTGGTGATCGACAACCACGTCGGCGACGTCGAGGTCTCGACCGTGTCGGGTGAGGCGTCGGTGGGCAACCACGTCGGCCGCGTCACCGCGCACTCGGTCTCGGGCGACCTCGTCGTCTCGGGCGACCTCGTCGGGTTCAAGGCCGACACCGTCTCGGGCGACATGATCGTCGACGCGCACGGCACACCCTCGAAGATCGACACGAACACCGTCACGGGCGCGTTGACCGTGCGGTATTCGGCCGGCTCGGGCGCGCGCTACCGCGTGAACACGGTGAGCGGCACCGTGCTCATCGACGACACCCAGTTCAAGGGCATGCTCGGCAAGGGCTTCGAGCGCACGGTCGGCGAGCTCGCGGGCACCTGGCTCGACCTCGGCGCGAACAGCGTCTCAGGCAGCATCTCGGTCATGCAGCGCGAGGCGGCTTCGGCGTCGAGCACGCCGGGCAACGGCGGCTCCGCGGATGCCGCGACCGACGAGGCATCCGCATGACCCCGCCCGTCTTCGCCCATGGCAACCTGCGCCTGTACCTGCTCGCGCTGCTCGACGAGCGGCCGCGGCACGGGTACGAGCTGATCCAGGCGCTGTCCGACCGGTTCGGCGGCACGTACTCGCCGAGCGCCGGCACGATCTACCCGCGTCTCTCGAAGCTCGAGGAGGAAGGGCTGGTCACCAAGGCCACCGACGGCCGCAAGACCGTGTACGAGATCACGGCCGCGGGCCGCGCCGAACTCGAGGCCCGGCGCCCCGAGCTCGATGCGATCGAGGACGAGGTGACCGATTCGGTGCGCCGACTCGCCGAGGGCGTGCGCGCCGAGGTCGGCGAGGCGATGCGCTCATTGCGCGCCGAGCTCGCGAGCGCGGCTCGCGAGGCGAAGCGGGCGGCGAAGGATGCCTCGCGTGAGCCGGCCACGGGCGCCCTCGGGCCGAACGCCGCCGCGATGCGCCTGGTGCACGAGGCCGACCTGGTGCTGAGCGAGTTCCGCCAGCAGGTGCGTCTCGACCTGCGCCGTCAGGCGCAGCAGGGCGGCGTGGTGGATGCCTCGACGGTCGAGTTGCTGCGCACGCGTCTGGCCGCGGTGCGCGACGAGGTGCTCGCAGGCGTTCGCGGCTCGTAGGCCCTCCCCGTTTCCGCGCGCTCTGGCGCTCGATCTCTGCCCACTCGATCTCGGCGCCCGCCGAGACCCGACCGAGCGATCAGCGCGCGAGCGCCTCGGCCGTCTCGGGGTTGCCGGCCCACCAGCCGAGGGTGTGCGCGATGTGCCGGTGCATGAGGTCGCGCGCACCGGCCGCGTCGCCCGCGGCGAGCAGATCGAGCAGCACGAGGTGCTCGGCGGCCGACTCCCCCAGTCGGTCGGACTCGAGCATCGCGACCAGCCCGACGAGCCTCGTGCGCGATCGCAGGTCGCGCACGAGGTCGACGAGCAGATCGTTGCCGAGCAGGGCGGTGAGGCCGAGGTGGAACTCGACGTCGGCCGCGAGATACGCCGGCAGGTCGCCGCGCGAGGCACCCGCGACGATCTGCTCGGCGAACGCCCGCAACGGCTCGAGCCGGTCGGCCGGCAGTTCGGGCAGCACGCGTGCGAGCTGTTCCATCGCGGGCGGTTCGAGCAGCTGGCGCACCGCGACGAGCTGCCGCAGCGCCTCGTCGCTGACCTCGGTCACCCGGAACCCCTTGTTGCGCACGGGCTCGACGAATCCGCGGTGCTCGAGTTCGAGCATCGCCTCGCGCACCGGAGTCGCCGAGACGTCGAACCGTGCGGCGAGCGTCGGCACGGTGAGCAGTTCGCCCGGCGCCAGCTCGCCCGAGATGATCGCCGCTGACAGCGTCTGCTCGACCTGGGCGCGCAGACTCCGGGGCTCGGGCAGGCGCAGCGATTCGAGGGTCATCGCGCCCGCATCCAGTCTTCGATGCCGGCGGCGTCGATGGGCAGCGCGTCGCTCAGCACCTCGGCCCCGGTGTCGGTGACGAGCAGGTCGTCCTCGAGGCGAACTCCGATGCCGCGCAGCTCGGGCGGCACGGTCTCGTCGAAGGTGTGGAAGTACAGTCCGGGCTCGACGGTCAGCACCATGCCCGGCGCCATGGTCGCCCCTTGGTAGGCCTCGTAGCTCGAGGTCGCGCAGTCGTGCACGTCGAGGCCGAGGTGGTGGCCGATGCCGCACACCAGGTACCGGCGGTGGTGCTGGCCGTCGGGCGAGAGCGCCTCGTCGACCGAAACGGGCAGCAGGCCCCAGTCGTGCAGGCCGTTCGCGATGACCTCCATCGCGGCATGGTGGAAGTCGCTGAACGCGCGCCCGGGCGCCACGGCCGCCAGGCCCGCCCGGTGCGCCCGCTCGACGAGGTCGTGCGCCTCGCGCTGGGCGGCGCTGAACGTGCCGTTCGCGGGGAAGGTCCGCGTGACGTCGGCGGTGTAGAACGCGCGGGTCTCGACGCCCATGTCGAGCAGCAGCAGCTCGTCGGGCACGACCGGCCCGTCGCAGCGCACCCAGTGCAGGGTCGGCGCGTGCCCGGCGCTGCCGACGATGGTCGAGTATCCGGGCCCGTTGCCGACGGTGCGCGCGTGCCGGTCGAACGTGCCCTGCAGCCAGCGTTCGCCGCCGCGCTCGACGGCGGTGGGGATCTCGCGGATGACGCTCGCGAACCCGTCGACGGTGTCATCGACGGCACGGCGCAGCTCGGCGATCTCCCACGCGTCCTTGAACATGCGCAGTTCCGCGAGTACGCGGGCCAGGTCGGGTGCGGCGCCGCGATCGAAGGGCGGATGCCACGGGGCCCCGCCGAACAGGACCTCGCCGTTCGAGCCGCCGACCGACGAGGCGCCGACCAGCTCGCCCAGCCGCCCGAGCGCCCGCACCTCGATGCCGAGCGCCGCCGACCAGTCGTCGAGGCTCGGCGCCGATCCGACCCACAGCTCGCCGTGCGCGGCGTCGCGGAAGAACGCGGTGTCACCCGGGTACGCGGGCGGGGGCACGAACAACGTCGCGTCGTGCGCGGAGCCCGCGGGCGTGAGCACGAGCACCGCGTCCTCGATGGCGCATCCGGTGAGCCACGCGAAGTCGCTGTGCGGCCGGAAGTCGTAGAACGTGTCGTTCGCCCGCACGGGCGCCGACCCCGCGGCGACCGCGATGACCCGGCCCGGGAACTGCGCCGATAGCCGTGCGCGGTGGGCGGCCGCCGCCTCGGCTGCGCCGGCCGGCAGCTTCGGGTCGCGGTCGGGGGTTCCCCAGCCGGTCGCCATGTAGTCGCGGAACGCCGGGATCTCGGCGAGCCGCGGCAGGCGCGGGTCGGGCGACGACGGCGCCGGCATCGACGACGCCGCGGCCGGAGCGTGGTCGTGGCCCGCGTGCGTGCCCTGGGCGAGATCGGTCATCCAGCGACTCCTTCGTTCGACGTGCGGTTCGAGACATCCGTGCGGTTCGAGACATCCAGCCTGGGCCCGCCGCGCTCGGCGACCAGCTCGACCAACCGGGGGAACACCCGCGCCGAACCGATGCCGTCGTGCTCGTACTCGTTCGTGACCCACGGCTGCAGGTTGCCGACCCGCCGAGCGGTGTCGAGCTGCAGCCCCGAGTCGACGTACATATCGTCGAAGTAGACGGCGGCGGCGACCGGCACCTCGTTGTCGGCGAGCCGGTCGAGGTCGTACAGCGGCGACCAATCGGCGCGCTCGGCGAGCAGGTGCACCGCATCGCGGAACGGCCGCAGCAGGCGGATCTCGTCGAACATCCAGGGGTACATCATCTCGCCGGTGAGCAGCAGCGGCCGGGCGTCCTCGGCGAACTGCGGATGCTGCGCCAGCTCGGCCTCGGCCGCCCACGCGGTCGGCCCGTTCGCGCCGTGACCGTAGATCGATTCCTGCATGACGGCGAACAGCGGGTTGTCGGCGTACGAGCTGCGGGCGAGCACCTGCGCCAGGAAGGTATCGGTGAACTCGTCGGATGCCGCGTCGAACGCCTCGTCGACCAGGGCGTGCATGCGTTCGTACCCGGGCTTCATGCCGAAGTCGATGCCGAGGCTCTGGAACCGTCGCACGGTCAGGCGGTCGCCGTCGGGCAGGCGCACGTCGTCGGCGGCGAGGCGGTCGGCGATGCGGGCGACGGATGCCACGTGCTGCGGGTAGCGGGCGTAGAACTCGCGGTTCTTGCCCTCGGTGCGGGGATACGTGCGGCGGTACACCTCGGCCGCGTCGGGGTGCACGCTCGCGAGGCCGCCGGTGACGTAGCAGGCCGCGAGCCCCTCGGGCGCCTTCGACAGGTACGTGAGGGTGAGGAATCCGCCATAGCTCTGCCCCAGCGTCGACCAGCGCCGCCCGCCGAACACCGTCTTCCGCAGATGCTCGGCGTCGGCGACGATCGAATCGGCGCGGAAGTGCGCGAGGTACGCGGCCTGCGCCGCGGCATCGCCGACGCGCGCGATCGAGCGCCCGCTGACCGGCGTGCTGCGGCCCGTGCCGCGCTGGTCGAGCAGCACGACCCGGTGGGTCTTCAGCGCCTCGCCGATCCAGCCGTCGGCCGCGGTCGGCCGCGGGCTCTTGCCGCCCGGGCCGCCCTGCAGGTAGACGAGCAGCGGCAGGTCGTCGCCGCGCTTCGCAGGCGCGACGAGCTCGCGCGCGAACACCTCGATGCCCGGCCCGGATGCCGCGCCGAACCAGTCGAGCGGCACCGGCACGACGTGGTCGCGCACGTGCATGCCGGGAATCGTGTACTCGGCTGTGATCATGCCGGCGCTCCTTCCAGGGCGGCCTCGGCCGCGAGCATCTCGAGCCGGCGGCGATCCCACTCGGGGTCGATGCGGGGCACCGCGGCCAGCAGGGTCTTCGTGTAGTCGTGCTGAGGCCGTTCGAAGACCTCCTCGCGGGTGCCCGTCTCGACGACCCGGCCCCGGTGCATGACCGCGACGGTGTCGGCGATCTGGCGCACCACGGCGAGGTCGTGCGCGATGAAGACGTAGCTGAGGCCCAGGTCGTCCTTCAGCTCGTTCAGCAGGTTGATCACGCGCGCCTGCACCGAGACATCCAGCGCCGACACCGCCTCGTCGCAGATCACCAGCTTGGGCGACAGCGCGAGCGCGCGGGCGATGCCAATGCGCTGCGCCTGCCCGCCCGAGAACTGGCCCGGGTAGCGCTGGGCGTGGTCGGGGTTCAGCCCCACCCGCTCCATGAGCTCGCGCGCGAGCCGCCGCTTGCCCTGCTTCGGCGTGATGCGCTGATAGTCGAGCGGCGCCGTGATGAGGCGTTCGACGGTGTGCTTCGGGTTGAGCGACGAGTACGGATCCTGGAACACCACCTGCACGTTCTGGCGGAACGCCGTGAGGGCGCGCCCCGTGGCATCCGTCACATCCTGCCCGTCGAACCGCACCCGCCCGCTCGTCGGAGCGATGAGCTTCGCGATGATGCGCGCCGTGGTCGACTTGCCCGACCCCGACTCGCCGACGATGCCGAGCGTGCCGCCGCGCGGCACCTCGAAACTCACGTCGTCGACGGCGGTGAACCGGGTCTTGCCGGCCACGATGCGGCCGTTGCCGCGCAGCACGAACTCCTTGGTGAGGTGCTGCGCCTCCAGGATCGGCGACGCCTGCGCCTGGCTCTGCTCGCTCACGCCTGCACCCCCTTCAGGGTCTCGAACGGGTCGTCGATGCGCGGCAGCGCGTCGAGCAACGCCCGGGTGTACGTCGCCTTCGGTGCGGTGAAGATCTGCTCGACCGTGCCGCGCTCGACCTCGGCGCCGTCCTTCATGACGAGCACGTCGTCGGCGACCCGGCTGACGACGGCGAGGTCGTGCGTGATGAAGACCATGCCCATGCCGGTGCCGCGCTGCAAGTCCTTCAGCAACTCGAGGATCTGCGCCTGCACGGTCACGTCGAGCGCCGTGGTCGGCTCGTCGCAGATCACGAGGTCGGGCTCGAGGCAGATCGCCATCGCGATCATGATGCGCTGGCGCATGCCGCCCGAGAACTGGTGCGGGTACTGGTCGAAGCGTCGCTCGGGGTCGGCGATGCGCACCCGGTCGAGCGCCTCGATCGCGACCTTCCTCGCCGCCGCGCGACTGCCGCCGCGGTGCGCGCGGTACGCCTCGGTGATCTGCAGGCCCACCGTGTAGTACGGGTTCAGCGACGACAACGGGTCCTGGAAGACCATCGCGATGCGGTCGCCCCGGATGCGCCGCAGGTCGCGGTCGCTGCGACCCAGCAGCTCGTGGCCGAAGAGGCGTGCACTGCCGGTCGCGGTGCCGCCGCGCGGCAGCAGGCCCATGATCGCGAGCGAGGTCATCGACTTGCCCGACCCCGACTCGCCGACGATGCCGAGCGTCTGCCCCTCGTCGACGCGGAAGCTCGAGCCGCGCACCACGTCGACCGGCCCCGACGAAGTCGGGAACGTCACCGTGAGGCGTTCGACCTCGAGCAGCGGTGCCCCGGCGACGGGGATCGAGATCGTGCGCGGCGTGCTCATGATGCTCATGCCGACTTCACCCTCACTCTCGGGTCGAGCCCCGTGTACGCGAGGTCGACGACGATGTTGCCGATCACCACGAGCAACCCCGCCAGCAGGGTCACTCCCATGATGACCGGCTGGTCGTTCTTCGTGATCGAATCGGCGGCGAGCTTGCCGACGCCGTTGAGCCCGAACACCGTCTCGGTGATGAGCGCGCCGCCGAGCAGCCCCGCGAAGTCCATGCCGAACAACGTCACGACGGGTGTGAGCGACGGGCGCAGGGCGTGCCGGCGCATCACGATCGACCCGTCGAGACCCTTCGCGCGCGCGGTGCGCATGAAGTTCTGACCGAGCGTGTCGATGACGTTGGTGCGCACGATGCGCGAGTACATCGCGGCGTAGCCGAACGCGAGCACCAGCCATGGCATCAGGTACGACTGGAACCACAGCACCGGGTCGGCGCTGAACTCCACCGCGCGCGGGAACGGCAGCCACTGCAACTGCACCACGAGCACGTACTGCAGCAGCAGCGCGACGAAGTAGTTCGGCAGGCTGATGCCGGCCAGTGCGCCGAACATGACGGTGCGGTCCCAGCCGGTGCCCTGCTTGACGGCACTGAGGAGTCCCCCGCCGACGCCGGCGAGCAGCCACAGCACGGCCGCGCCGACGGCGACGGTGATGCTGACGGGCATCCGGGCCGCGATCATGTCGGTGACCGACTGGTTCGTCTGGAAGCTGAAGCCCAGGCAGGGGGCCGCGCACTCGATCGCGCCGGGGCCCTCGCCGTAGGTGCGGCCGACGAAGATGCCGGTGAGGAACTGCCAGTACTGCGCGAAGAACGGCTGGTCGATGCCCAGTTGCGAGCGGATCTGGTCGATGCGCTCGGGCGTGCAGGTCTTGCCGCAGATCTGCACCGCCGGGTCGGGCGAGAGCCAGAAGAAGATCGCGAACGTGAACAGCGAGATGAGCGCGAGCACGACGATGCCCGCGAGGATGCGACGGATCAGGGTGAAGAGCATCAGGCGGCGTCTCCCGCGTCGAGCGCTTTGCGCAAGTGGTCGCCGAGCACTGTGAAGGCGAAGACGGTGAGGAACAGGAACGTGCCCGGGATGAGGAAGAACATCGGGTCGACTGCGTACCAGCCGACGGCCGTCGAGATCATCTGGCCCCACGAGGGGGTCGGCGGCATGACGCCGACGCCGAGGAACGAGAGCCCCGCCTCGGTGCCGATGTAGCCCGGCACGGCGAGCGTGGCGAGCACGATGATGGTGCCCCGCAGGTTCGGCAGCACCTCGCGGAACGCGATCCGCAGCGGTCGCGCGCCCGAGGCGCGGGCGGCCTCGACGAACTCGCTGTTGCGCAGCGACATGGTCTGGCCCCGGATGACCCGGGCGGTGTACGGCCAGCCGAAGATGCTGAGCACGATCACGAGCAGGGCCGGCCGATTGCCGGCGGGCAGCGCCGAGAGCAGCGCGATCATGAAGATCAGGGTCGGGAACGCCATCAGGAAGTCCATGACCCGCGAGATGACCTGGTCGGCGACGCCCCCGAAGAACCCGGCGATCATGCCGAGCACGACGCCGACCGTGGTGGTCAGCAGGGTCGCGCTCACCGCGATGAGCAGCGACACCTGGGCGCCGTAGGCCACACGGATGAAGATGTCCCGGCCGTTGCCGGGCTCGACGCCGAACCAGTGCTCGGCGCTGATGCCGCCGAGCGGACCGACTGGCATCCCGCCGAGATCGGAGTCGATCGCGGACGGGTCGAACTCGTACGGGTCCCAGCCGGTGATGGCCGAGAGCACGGGCGCGAAGATCGCCATGAGCGCGATGATCACGATGATCACCACGCTCGCGATCACAGCCGGGGAGGAGCGGAGGGACGCGATGACGCGTCGAGCCGGGGTGGGGGCGCCGCCCGAAGGCAGCGCCCCCTTCGCCTCGGTCTCGACGGCCAGTTCGCTGGGAACCGTCGTCATGAGGCGATCACTCGACGGACTTGAGCCCGATGGAGACGTAGTCGGTGCCGCCCGAGAACCCGGCGTGGCTGTACGCGCCGGCGATGTTCGAGCCGAGCACCATGACGGTCTTCTCGTAGAGCATCGGCACCTGCGGCGCGAGCTCCATGATCTGCTCGTCGAGAGCGCCCCACGCGGCGTTCGCCTCGTCGACGTCGGTCATGAGCCGGATCTCGGCCATCCGCTCGTTCACGGCCGGGTCGTTCAGCTGCGCGATGTTCGAGTTGCCCTTCTCGAAGATCTGCGAGCCCTCGAACAGCGGCGGCAGGAACGTGGCGCCGGTCGGCCAGTCGGGGCACCAGCCGGTGATGGCGGCATCGTGCTGCTGCGAGAGCGTGCCGATCACCTCGTAGTACGTCGACGTGTCGATCAGGTTGAATTCGACCGTGATGCCGGCCTTCGCCAGCGCCTGCTGCACGGCCTCGGCCTGCGCCTGCATCTTGGGCTGGTTGCGGATGTCGAGCACGAACGAGAACCCGTCGGGGTAGCCGGCCTCGGCGAGCATCTCCTTGGCCTTCGCGGGGTCGCCGGTCTGGTCGTCGGTGCCGTAGAGGTCGAAGTCCTGTCGGCCGACGACGGTCGGCGGCAGGATGGTCGTCGCGATGTCGGCGAGCTGGCTGCCGCCCGTGGCATCCTTGACCGCCTGCTTGTCCATGGCGACGTTGATCGCCTGGCGCACGAGCGGGTTGTCCATGCCGGGCTTGGTGGTGTTCATCGCCATGTAGGTGGTGCAGCCCTGCAGGCCTTGCACGGTGCGCGCCTGGATCTCGG
Organism: Agromyces intestinalis; assembly: GCF_008365295.1. Classification (NCBI taxonomy): domain Bacteria; kingdom Bacillati; phylum Actinomycetota; class Actinomycetes; order Micrococcales; family Microbacteriaceae; genus Agromyces; species Agromyces intestinalis. Next base: position 2,318,392 of record NZ_CP043505.1, on the reverse strand, counting down.
GCGTCTGGATGCGGGCGATGGAGGACGCCTGCACCGAGCCGGCGATCGCGTTGCGGTCGTCGCCCTGGCCGGCGATCATCCGCTCGTCGATGGTGGCGCCGTCGAGCCCGAAGGTCCACTCGAACGAGTCGGGGGCGGCGGTGCGCACCTCGTCGGTGTCGGCATCCCAGTGCTCGTTGCGCTCGAGCACGAGGGTGCTGCCGCGCTCGTACTCGGTGACGCGGTACGGGCCCGACGCGATCGGCTGCTGGTCGATCGACGTCGCCGTGACGCCGGCGTCGGCCGGGAACGGCGTGAACGGCGCCTGCCCGACGACCGCGTCGAAGTCGGCGTACGGCTGGTTCAGGTGGAAGACGATGGTCTTGTCGTCGGGCGTCTCGATCGAGTCGAGCGGGCCGGAGGTGTAGTAGCCCTCGTAGCCTTCGGGGATGTCGAGCACGATCTTCGCGTACGGCGAGCCGATCGAGATCGACGGGTCGAGCGAGCGCTCGACCCCGAACTTGACGTCCTTGCTCGTGATCGGGGTGCCGTCCTCGAAGAAGATGTCGTCCTTGAGGGTGTACGTCCAGACGGTCGCGTCCTCGTTGTGCTCGCCGAGCGAGACTGCGAGGTCGGGCACGATCTCGGTGCCCTCGGCGCCTTCGCCGGCGCCCTGCGTGGTGAGGGTGCGGTAGATCAGGCGGTAGAAGTTGTTCACGCCGCCGTCGAAGCCCTGCGCGGGGTCGAGGTGCGAGAAGTCGGCGTTCTGCAGCACGAACACGGTGCCGCCCTGCGCGGGCGTGCCGCCGACGCCGGTGTCGGACGACGGAGTGTTCGCTGCGGTGCCTCCGGCGGTGCAGCCGGTGAGCGCCAGTGAGCCGGCGATCACCAGCCCCAGGAACAGGGTGCGTTGCTTCATCGGGGGGATCTCCTCTTGGTAGGGGTGGTGCGTTCGGTGGTGCAGGTGCGGGTGGTGATGCAGGTGCGTCAGCCGCGACGGAGCCAGACGCGCATGGCGCCCGCGCCGCGGTTGCCCCACAGCTGGTAGGGCACGAGGCGCAGCTCGGTCGGTTCGGTCTCGATCGGCGCGGCCGCGGCGGTGGCCGGATCCTCGCCGAGTTCGGGGTAGAGCGGCCCGGCGGGGTCGGTCGCCACGCGGGCGGTCGCTCGGATGCTTCGCACGGCCGGGTCGGCGTGCTCGGTCACGGGTTCGTGGTCGAGGGTCGCCGCCCGCACGTCGGCGACGCCGAGCACGATGCGGTCGAGGTCGGCGGCCTGGTCGACCTGCTCGGCGCAGTACACGATCGGCCCGCGGGCGACGGCGACCGAGTCGCGCAGCGCGTCGACGCGCGGGTCGGCGCCGTGGGCTCGCACGGGCATCGGCAGCACGAGTTCGAGCTCGTCGCCGGCCGCGAGGGGCCGATCGATGCGCAGCCAGCCGGGCGCGGCATCCGCGGCGAGCGCAGCGCCGTTCACGGCGACGGATGCTCCGCGGCACCAGCCGGGCACGCGAAGCGCGAGCCGCGACGCGCCGGGCTCGGCCTCGCGCACGCGGATCGCCACGCGCTCGTCCCACGGGTAGTCGGTCTCGACGTCGAGCACGAGGCCGCCCGCGGCGATCGTGCCGGTCGCGTACTGGGCGAGCTGCACCTCGTCGCCGGCGAGCGCGGCGAGGTGGTCGGCCAGCTCGGCCGTCCACCGCACGATGTTCGGCGGGCAGCACGGGCAGACGAACCAGGCGCGGCGCAGCGGCTCGCCGGTGGGCTCGGCACCCGACCGTTGCTGGTGGTCGGGGCGGCGTTGCAGCGGGTTGTCGTAGAAGAACGCGCGACCGTCGTCCGAGACGCCGACCGCGTACGCGTTGTGCAGCACGGTCTCGAACACGTCGAGGTACTTGGTCTGCCCGTCGGCGAGGTACATGCGCCACGCCCACTGCATGACGGCGATCGCGGCGCAGGTCTCGCTGTACGACCGCTCACTCGGCAGTTCGAAGCGGTCGCCGATCGCCTCGTCGGAGTGCCGGCTGCCGAGGCCGCCGGTGACGTACAGCTTCGATGCGACCATGTCGTCCCAGAGCCGCTCGAGCGCGGCGTGAAGGTCGTCGTCGCCGGTCTCGAGCGCGACATCCGCCGCCCCCGCCGCGAGGTACGCCATGCGCACCGCGTGCCCGGTGACCGAGTCGAGGTCGCGCAGCGGCGCGGAGTCCTGGAAGTACTCGGCCGGGAAGATGCGCAATTCGACGGTGCCGTGCCCGCGCCGCTCGACGAACAGGCGCGCGAGTTCGAGGTAGCGTTCGTCGCCGGTCTCGCGGGCGAGCTCGACGAGCGCCATCTCGACCTCGGGGTGACCGCACACCTGCGGGTCGCCGTCGGGGCCGAACCGCTCGACGGCGAGGTCGGCGAACCGGGTCGCGACGCCGAGCAGCCGGTCGTCGCCGAGGCGGCGGTTGGCCGCGACCGCGGCCTGGATGAGGTGGCCGAGGTTGTAGAGCTCGTGCCCCCACGCCAGGTCGCTCCACGGCTCGCGATCGACGTCGGGGGCCTGGAAGTAGCTGTTGAGATACCCGTCGTCGCGCTGGGCGCGTGTCAGCAGGTCGACGGCCTCGTCGAAGAACGCGCGCAGGGCGGCGGTGTCGGCGGTGTCGTTGGTGTCGGCGGTGTCGTTCGGCTCGCCGTCGGCGAGCAGGTGGGCGAGCCCTTCGAGTGTCTTCGTCACGTCGGTATCGAGGAACGGGTAGCGCCCGCGATACGGCTCGGAGGCCTCGGGGCCGGTCGGTTCGGCGATGCGGCGCAGGTTGTGCAGGTTGCCCGCGAGGCGGAGCTGGGCGATCACGTGCGGAGCGGTGGCCTGGGCGTTGCGTGCGCGCCAGCCGGCGAGGGTGCCGCCGGTGATGGATGCCTCACCCGCCCCGAGCGGGCGTCGGGCACCGTTGACCGGGTGCACGGCCGGAGCGTGCGGCACGGCGGGCGCGGCGGCGGAAGCGACCTGGTCGCGGATCGGAACTCCGACTGACGACATGGATTCTGTGACCTCCACCCTGCGCACAGCTCTGTACGACGTGACATATTACTGGAATAGTGGGTGACATATTACGTAGATCACCCGCGGTCACGTCAAGCCCTGCGCAGCGATTGCCAGGAACGCGTCAGAGCATCGCCATGATCTGGCGGGCGATCATGCGGCCGGCCCGGCTCGCGCCGACGGTCGATGCCTGCGGGCCGTAGCCGGCGAGGAACACCCGCGGGTCGTTCCACGCGGCGCCCTGCCCGACCGTCACGCCGCCCGACTTCTCGCGCAGCCGCAGCGGCGCGAGGTGCCGCAGCTCGGGGCGGAACCCCGTCGCCCAGATGATCGCATCGGCCTGCGCCGTCGACCCGTCGGGGAACACGACGTGGTCGGCCTCGATGCGCTCGAACATCGGACGCGCGACCAGCAGCCCGCGCTCGATGCCCGCGGCGATGCGCCGGTTCTTCGGAACCCCCGTGCCGCTCACCACCGACGGCAGCGCTCGACCCGACCGGGCCGCCTCATCCTGCTTCGCGACCGCCGCCGACGCGCCCTCGAGGTCGAGCTCCTGCCGGTCGAGCCAGTCGATCGGTCGTCGGCTCACCCACGTGAGCTCGGCCGCGACGTGCTCGAGCTCGAGCATGAACCCGATCGCCGATGTGCCGCCGCCGACCACGATCACGTGCTGGTCGCGGAAGTCCTCGGCGTCGACGTAGTCGGACGTGTGCAGGTGCCGGCCACGGAATTCGGTCATGCCGGGGTAGTAGGGCACGAATGGCGAGCCCCACGTACCGGTCGCATTCACGACGAAGCTCGCGCGCAGTTCGCTGGTCGGCACGGCCGGCCGGCCGGGCTGCTCGAACGTGCGGCGGCGTCGACCGAAGAAGCCGCGCACCCGCTGCTCTTCGACGGGCTGGGGCGAGAGATCCTCGTACTCGATCAGCAGGTCGGCGCCCTCGTTCGAAACGCGGCGCACGCCGACGGGCCGGTGCACGTTCAGCTGGAAGTGCTGCTCGTACCGCCCGTAGTAGTCGGCGATGACCTCACGCGCGGGCAGCGACCGGTCGGCGGTGTCGAACGACAGCCCGAGTTCGGCCATGCCGGGCAGGTCGTTCACGCGGTGCGCGGTGCCGAGCCTCAGCGCAGGCCATCGGTGCTGCCACGCCCCACCCGGCCCGGGCGCGCGATCGAGGATCACGAAATCCTCGTCGGCGACGAGTTCGAACCGTCGCAGGTAGAAGGCGACCGAGAGGCCGGCCTGACCGGCGCCGATCACCGCCACTCTCACGCGTTCGGGCACGGACATCACGTACTCCATCCCATCACGTCAGGCTGGGTGCGCGCAGTGCACACGGGCGCCGTGACGGCCCGCGACGGAGCCGCCCGCGGCGGACAGGGTGCCGGGTCGTGGGTGCTAAACTCGCGTCAGGGAAAACAATTCTTATCAGTGCGAGCCGAGTGATGATCATTCCACTCGGCCTGAAGTCGTAAGGGGGTCACGCATGGGGCGCGGCCGTCAGAAAGCCAAGCACACGAAGGTGGCTCGCGAGCTGAAGTACTTCAGCCCCGAGACCGATTACAGTGCGCTTGAGCGCGAGCTCACCAACTCGCAGCACGATCACTACGACGATGAAGCATCGAAGTGGTCGGAGTATGCCGAGGACGACTCGTACGTCCCCGGAGACAGCCCCCAGCGCTGACCCGGCTCACTCGCCGCCCGCCACCCACGTGGCCGCTCGTTCGGCGAACGCCTCGAGTTCGGCGAGCGTGCCGTTCGGTGTGATCGCGCGCAGCACGACCTCGTCGACCACGTCGAGGTCGTGCAGCCCCGGTGGGTCGGTCACGGTCGCGTCGATCGCGCGGATTCCCAGCCGCGCGAAATTCGCCGCGTAGTTCGGGTACGACGCGTAGCGGGCTGCCTCGGCCTCGAGCTCGCTTCGGGCGGCGTCGTCGACCGCGGTGCGCGCATAGAGCACCGCGCGCACCGGGTGCTGGGCTGCCGGGCGAGCGGATGCCGCGGCATCCGCCTGCAGTTCACGTGCCGCCGCGGCGGCCGCGGGCGCCGTCAGCCAGGTCAGCACCGCGCCGTCGCCGTCGGTCGCGGCGAGCCGACGCATCCGGGGGCCGAGGGCGCCGACGACGATGGGGGCGTCGGTTCGCTCACGCAGGGTCGCGATGCCCTCGCGCACGAGCGCCACCGGATGCCGCGCACCGCCCGACCCGACGCCGAGCACCAGCCGGTCGACGGCGAGCCCCGCGAGGTCGAGCGTGTCGGCGGGCCGCCGGTCGAGCGGAATCACCCCGGTCGCGAGCCCGAGCCGGCTCGTCGTCTCGGCGACCGCCCGCAACCCGGCGAGCGCGTCCCCGCGCGGCACGTCGTTCAGCCACAGCGCGCGGAACCCGAGGCGTTCGAGACGCGGCGCCAGCGCGCGCAGCAGCGAGACATCCGTCGTGCCCGCAAGCCCGAGCGAGACCGCCGCGCGCATCGCCCTACTCCGCGTAGCGTCCGACCAGGCGCACCGCGCCGCCGTCGACGCCCTTGGCGCCTTGTTCCCAGCCCTCGCCCACCGGTGCAGCGATGTCGAGCGACACTGTGCCGACCTGCCAGGCGGGCAGCCCGAGCGTATCGAGCTCTGAGATCACGGCGGATGCCTCGGAGCCGGTGACGACCGCGAAGAACCCGATGCCGAGGTTCCAGGTGCCCTCGGTGGACTCGAGCGTCGTGCCGGCCAACTCGTTCAGCACCCGGAACACCGGCTGCGGCGACCACGTCGACCGGTCGACCTCGGCGCGCGAACCGCGCGGCAGCACGCGTGCCAGGTTCGCGGCGATGCCGCCGCCGGTGACGTGCGACAGCGCGTGCACCGCCTCGCCGTGCGGGCCCTCGAGCAGGCGCACGAGCAGGCCCGAGTAGAGCCGCGTCGGCTCAAGCAGGGCCTCGCCCCACGTGGTGCCGAGCTCTGGCGCGGCATCCGTGTAGCCCAACCCGGCCTCGCGCAGGATGTGCCGCACCAGCGAGAACCCGTTGGAGTGCAGCCCACTCGAGGCGATCGCGATGACGGCGTCGCCGTCGGCGACCCGCTCGGCGCCGAGCGCCCGGTCGGCCTCGACGATGCCGACCGCCGCGCCGGCGACGTCGTAGTCGTCGACGCCCATGAGCCCGGGGTGCTCGGCCGTCTCGCCGCCGACCAGGGCGGTGCCGGTCGCCTCGCACGCGCGCGCGATGCCGGTGACGATCGACGCGATGCGCTCGGGTACGACCCGGCCGCACGCGATGTAGTCGGTCATGAACAGGGGCTTCGCGCCGACCACGACGATGTCGTCGACGACCATGCCCACGAGGTCTTGGCCGATGGTGTCGTGCACGTCGAGCGCCTGCGCGATCGCGATCTTCGTGCCGACGCCGTCGGTCGAGGTCGCCAGCAGCGGCCGCGTGTAGCCCTTCGCGAACGAGAGGTCGAACAGGCCGGCGAAGCCGCCGACGCCGCCGAGGACGCTGGGGCCGTGGGTTCGACCGACCGCCTCCTTCATGAGTTCGACGGCGAGATCGCCGGCAGCGGTGTCGACTCCGGCTGCGGCGTAGGACGAGTTCGCGCTCACCCGTCAAGGGTACCCGGCGCCCCGCCCGCCGCTCCGCCCCCTCCCTCCTGCCTCCCCTTCCTGCCTCCTCCCGTACCGAACTCGGGTTCGCGCACGGCGTGTCGCCTCGACGCGCGGTGCAGATCGCGGCGACACGCCTCCCGACCTGAATCGCGTTCCTCGGGGGAGCGGGTGTGCGGACGTAGAATTCCGGTATGCACGCGGGGGGCGGGCCATCGTGGGTGATTCGCGAGAATGCGACTCGCGCGGTGCTGCTCGCGCTCTACCTGCGCGAAGTGCTGTCGATCGCGTCGCCGGTCGAGTTGCCGCGCCTGCGCGACATCGGCGCGATCGGCGATCGGTTGCCCGTCGATGGACAGGACCGGCTCGAGCGCCAGTGGCGTGAGTGGTGGGCGATGACGGTCGAACCCGAGGCGCATCCGTCGCCGGTTCCGCTCGAGTTGGTCGCCGAGTACGACACGGATGTCGCGCTGCCCGTGAGCGGCGCCGATGACCTCACGCGGGCGATCGTGCCCCACGCCGAGGCGGCGCGCGCCTGGGCCGACTGGGCGCACTCGGGCTACCGGCAGGCGGCCGCGACGCGCCGCGGCGACTCGTATCGCGCATACGCCGGGTCGATCGCCGAGCACGAGCGCGAGGTGGGGCGACGTGCGCACTCGTTCGAGCTGAACGTCGAGGTGATGCCGCTCACCGAGCCGGGCGTGTGGTGGATCGGCAGCATGACCGTCGCCGTCACCGACACGCTGCGCGCCGACGCCGCGGCGTTCGACGACGCCATCCACCCGATCATCGCGGAGCTCGCCTGAGCCGCGTGCTGGTCGAGGAGTGCGAAGCGCGTATCGAGGCCAGGTGACCCTGCATGCGAGACTCGTGCGATGAGCATCTGGTTCGAGGAGCCCGACCTCGCACGGGCGATGTCCCGCAGCACCGACACCGCGATCACCGCCCTCGGCATCGAGATGACCGAGGCGACCGATGATTCCCTGAAGGGCCGCATGCCCGTCGACGGGCGGACGCGCCAGCCCGGCGGGGTGCTGCACGGCGGAGCCTCCGTCGCGTTCGCCGAGACGCTCGCGAGCTGGGGCGCGAGCTTCACCGTCGACCCGGCGCAGTTCTACTGCGTCGGAATGGAGATCAACGCGAACCACGTGCGTCCGGTCGCCGACGGCTGGGTCTCCGGCGAGGCCCGCCCGCTCACCCGCGGTCGCACGACGCAGGTCTGGGACATCCGCATCACCGACGAGAACGGCAAGCTGGTCTGCGTGTCGCGCTGCACCATGGCCGTGCTCGCGAAGCCGTCGGAGTACTGACCGCCTACGGCCCGACTCGGCCCCGCCGTGCGGCGTCGACGGCCGCGAAGACGACCGCGACGGCCTGCTCGAAACGGTGCTCGGGCGGCGCGCCGATGCCGACGACGAGCGCGGGCGGGCGGGCCGCGGCGGTCGACGGCGTCTCCGCGTCGGCCGCGTACTCGGCCAGCCCCACGATGCGCAGGCCCCGCGCGGATGCCTCGGCGACGGCCGCGGCTTCGTCGACGCCGGGCGGCAGTTCGAGCAGGCACTGGATGCCCGCGGCGAGGCCGACCACGCGTGCGTCGGGCAGGTGCTGCGCGATGAGCGCCTCGAAGCGTTCGCGCCGAGCCCGGTACCGGCCGCGGAGCCCGCGCACGCTGCGGTCGTAGCCGCCGGCCTCGATGAACGCGGCGAGCGCGAGCTGCGAGAGCGCGTCGGTGGCCGAGCCGGTGCGACGCCGCGCGTCGAGCACGTCGGCGCGGAGCGCCCGCGGCACGACGCCCCACCCGAGCCCGAGCGCCGGCGAGAGCGCCTTCGACGCGGTGCCGCCGTAGACGGTGTGCTCGGGCGCGAGCGGCTGGAACGCGCCGATGCTCTGCCCGTCGAAGCGGAACTCGCCGTCGTAGTCGTCCTCGATGACGACGCCGCCGGTGCGACCGGCCCAGTCCGCGAGCGCCGCCCGACGACCTCGCGACAGCGGTACGCCCGTCGGGAACTGGTGCGCGGGGGTGAGCAGCACCGCGTCGCAGTGCGGCACATCGAGGGAGGGCGGGCCGGAACCGCCGAGCAGGTCGGTCCGCGCGCCGTCGGCGTCGATCGGCAGCGTGACGAGTTCGAGTCCGGCGGCCTCGAGGATGGCCCGGTGCGAGACGTGCCCATACGCCTCGACGGCGACGCGGCGCGCCCCGCGGGCGACGAGGGCGCGTGCGACGAGTCCGAGCAGACCGCCGAAGCCGTGCGTCACGATCACGTCGTCGGGGGTCGTGCGCACGCCGCGCGTCCGTGCGAGGTACTCGGCGAGCCGTTCCCGCAGCACGAGCACGCCCGCCGGCGCGCCGTAGCCGAGCGCGTCGGTCGGAGCGTCCGCGAGTGCTCGGCGCATCGCGTCGACCCACGCCGACCGTGGGAACGCCGATCCGTCGGGCAGTCCGCCGCGCAGGTCGAGGTCGAACCGCGTCGAGCGGTCGACGGGCGCCGATGACAGCGGGGCCGCTCGCGCGCGGACCCAGGTTCCGGCGCCGACGCGAGCTTCGAGCCATCCCTCGCCGACGAGCCGCCCGTACACCTCGGCGACGCTGTTGCGCGCCATACCGAGGTCGGCCGCGAGCGTGCGACTCGGCGGCAGCCGGGTGCCGGCGGCGAGCCGGCCGTCGCGCGCCGCGGCACGAAGGGCCTCCTCGAGCGAGGCGGCCTTGCGCCGCGGATCGAGCACGAGATGCAGATCCAATCCGGAATTGGCCCACTCAGCCGCCATGCGAATGGACGTTACCAGCGCAACGGCCGCTCCGTAGCGTCGACGACATGACCATCACCACCGATCCGACCGACACCCGAACCGACCCCGCCTCCCCCATCGCGCCGCGGCGCCGCCTCGACTTCGACGGCGTCGCCCCCGCCTTCTCCCGCGCGGTGAGCGCCCTCGACGAGGCGGCCGTGGCCGAAGCCGACCGCGCCGGCATCGAACCGCTCATCCGTGAACTCGTGCGCCTGCGCGCCTCGCAGCTGAATGGCTGCTCGTACTGCGTCGACCTGCACTCGCGCGACGCGCTCGAACGGGGCGAACACGACCAGCGTCTGTTCGCAGTGGCGGTCTGGGAGGAGTCGAACTTCTTCACCGCCCGCGAGCGCGCGGCGTTCGCCCTCACCGACTCGGTCACGCGGCTGAGCGAGACGCATGTTCCCGACGCCGTGTGGCACGAGGCATCCGCGCACTTCAGCGATGACGAGCTCGCGGCGCTGCTCGCCCTGCTGGTCTCGATCAATGCGTGGAACGAGCTCGCCGTCGCGACCCGCGGATGGCGGCCGAAGCTCCGCGCGGCCTGACGCGCCGGCCCGACGCGCCGGCCCGGCGCGCCTGATGCCGGCCCGCTCGGCGGCCCCGCGACATCCGACCGCCGCCCGCTGCGCATCCGAATGCTCAGGTGCGCAGCAGGCGGCGTTCAGCCGGCTCACACGCGCGCGTATGGGAGGATGGAACGTCCAATCGGACGACCTGAACCCCCACCTCGAGGAGCCATCGCTCGCATGTGCGGCATCGTCGGCATCGTCTCCACCGAACCGGTCAACCAGCAGATCTACGACAGCCTCCTCCTCCTGCAGCACCGGGGTCAGGACTCGACCGGCATCGCGACCGCCGACGGCCCCGTCTTCCACATGGCGAAGGCGCGCGGGCAGGTGCGCGAGGCGTTCCGTACGCGCGACATGCGCTCGCTGATCGGCAACATCGGCCTCGGCCATGTGCGCTACACGACCAAGGGCGCCGCGGAGCGCGAAGAAGAGGCGCAGCCGTTCTACGTGAACGCGCCGTACGGCATCATCCTCGTGCACAACGGCAACCTCACCAACACGCGCGAGCTCTCGAGCGACCTGTTCTCGATCGACCGCCGCCACGTGAACTCGACGAGCGACACCGAGATGCTGCTCAACGTGCTCGCCACCGAGCTGCAGGGGCAGATCAAGGGCATGGAGCTCGACCCCGACCAGGTCTTCGACGCCGTCACCCAGGTGCACGAGCGCGTCGAGGGCTCGTACGCGGTGATCTCGCTCATCGCCGGGTACGGCCTGCTCGCGTTCCGCGATCCGTTCGGCATCCGGCCGCTCATCCTGGGTCGTCGGTACACGGATGCCGGGAAGCCCGAGTGGATCGTCGCCAGCGAGTCGCTCGTGCTCGAGAACGGCGACTACGAGATCGTGCGCGACGTCGCGCCCGGCGAGGCCGTCTTCATCTCGCTCGACGGCGAGTTGTTCACGCGCCAGTGCGCGCGCGACCCGCGGCTCATTCCCTGCTCGTTCGAGTACGTCTACCTCGCCCGCCCCGACTCGGTCATGAACGGCATCTCGGTCTACGAGGCGCGGCTGCGCATGGGCGACCGGCTCGCGAACACGATCGCGACCCACATGCCGCTCGGCGACATCGACGTGGTCATGCCGATCCCCGACTCGTCGCGGCCCTCGGCGATGAACGTCGCGCAGAAGCTCGGCATCGAGTACCGCGAGGGCTTCTACAAGAACCGCTACGTCGGCCGCACGTTCATCATGCCCGGGCAGGCGCAGCGCAAGCAGTCGGTGCGCCAGAAGCTGAACGCGATGGGCACCGAGTTCAAGGGCAAGAACGTGCTCATCGTCGACGACTCGATCGTGCGCGGCACCACGTCGCAGCAGATCGTGCAGATGGCGCGCGACGCCGGCGCCAACAAGGTGACGTTCACGTCGGCGGCTCCGCCGGTGCGGTTCCCGCACGTGTACGGCATCAACATGCCGTCGCGGCGCGAGCTCATCGCGCACGGGCGCAAGATCCCCGAGATCGCCACCGAACTCGGCGCCGACCACATGATCTACCAGGAGGTCGCCGACCTGCAGGCGGCGATCACCGAGGGCACCTCGATCACCGAACTCGACCTGTCGTGCTTCACGGGCGACTACGTCACGGGCACGGTCACCGAGGAGTATCTCGAGTGGGTGGAGCGCACCCAGCTCAGCTGAGCGGGCTCGCCCGCGCCCGCGCCGCTCGCCCGCGCCCGCGTCGCTCGCCCGCGCCCGCGTCACACGCACCGACGCTCTGCGCCATTTCGGCGACCAGTGCGCCACTCGGGCTGGCGCGGCGGGCGCCCTGCTGGCGCGGAGCCGAGCAGAGCCGGACGGGGAGGGACGGCGGGCGGATGTCACGCCCCGCGGTCACCGCAGCGCCGGCGTCATGACGCAGTGCTCGCGTCAGGGCTCTGCGCGCTCGGTCCGCTCGGCGCCGGGGGCGAGCGGCGGGAACGATTCGCGTGCCACGAACGCCGCCGTCGTGCCGACGAGCACCAGTGCGGCGCCCGTGAATGCCAGCCACTCGAGCCCGGGCCATGCGAGCACGGCGGCGCCGAGTGCGGCGCCGGCCCCGATGCCGACATTCGCGCTGGCGTTCACGAGGGCCCCGATGACGTCGGGGCTCGCGCCGGCGGTGCGGATCGCCGCCGTCTGCATCATCGATGCGATGCCGCCGAAGGCTGCGCTCCAGACCGCGGTCGCCGTGAGCACGCCGATCAGCGCCGGGAACGCGAAGCCCAACCCCACGAGCGCGACGACGATCAGCACGAGTGCGAGCAACGTGCCCGCCCGCGGCCTTCGGTCGAGCGTGACCGCGGCGAACCAGGTGCCGATGAGGCCGAGCGCACCGAGCGCGAGCAGCGCGGGGCCGAGTCCGGCGAGCGGCAGCCCTGCCGCCAGCAGCAGCACCGCGATGTAGGTGTACACGGTGTACTGCCCGAGGTAGACGACGGTGTTCACTCCGACCACGACGCCGAGCCGCGTGCGCCGCGACGCGCGGCCCAGCCCGCCGTGCGGCGCACCGCCTCCGGGCACGGGCGGCAGCAGCAGCGCGACCACGAGCACGGTGACCGTGCAGCCGGCGGCCAGCAGCCAGAACGACGCCCGCCAGCCGAGTGCCGCACCCAGCGAGGTCGAGAGCGGCACGCCGAGCACGAATCCGGCGGAGGCGCCGGCGGTGATCAGGGCGAGTGCGCGGCCCGTATGTTCGGGGCGCACGAGGCGGGCGCCGTACCCGATGGCCACCGAGAAGAAGAGGGCGTGCGCGAGTCCGCCGAGCGCGCGGCCCGCCGCGAGGTACGCGAAGTCGGGCGCGAGCGCCCCGAGCGCGTTGCTCGCCGCGTACGCGACGAGCGTGGCGAGCAGCAGCGCCTTGCGCGGCACGCGCGCGGTGAGCAGGGTGAGCGGCAGCGCGAGCACCGCCACCATGAATGCGTACACGGTGACGAGGAGCCCGGTGACGCCCTCGGAGATGCCGAGTTCGTCGCCGATGAGCGGCAGCAACCCGACCGGCAGCAACTCGGTGGTGATGGCGAGGAACGTCGCGATCGACAGCGCGAGGATGCCGCCGGCGACGTGGCGGACGCCGCCGGGCCGGAACTCGGGACGCTCACGCCGAGAGGGCACGAGCCATGCTTGCACGCATCTCTCCGTTGATCGACGCGCTGCGCCAGTCGGCGGCCGATTGCGCCAGACCCGCTGCCGCGGAGAACGCCGAAGTGGCGCTGAGGCGGACTCGAGGGAGCCGGGGCGGCACGCTCAGTCGGTGCGGTGCGTCGACTCGTGCTCGACGATGGCGCGGCCGCCGCGACGCGAGAGCGAGCGGTCGATGAGCAGCGCCACGAGCGCGCCGATGCCGACGCCGACCGCGCCGAGCGCGAGCAGCAGGAATCCGAACACCTGCCCGCGGTCGAACTGGTCGTTCTCGGGGAACGCGAACGTGAGGATGAGCGCGACGAGCGCGCCGACGACGCCGCCGGCGAGCAGGAACGCGCCGTAACGCGGAGCGCGGCGCACCTCGACCGTCTCGTCGGTCACCGCAGTCTCGACCGCGACGACCTCGGGCCCGTCGGCCTCGAATGCCTCCACCTCGAGCGCTTCGGGGTCGAGCGCTTCGGGGTCGAGCGGCTGGTTCGGATCGTTCGGGTGCTGCGCGTCGCTCACCCGTCCATTCTCCCACCGAACCCGACTCCCGCACCGAACCCGACTCCCGCACCGAACGCGACGGGGGCCCCGCCGGCTGATGCAGCCGGGAGGCCCCTGTCGCGCGGTGGGCGTGCCGGGGCTACTCGGCTCGCACGGCGCGACGGCGAACCAGCACGAACACGGCCGCCCCCACGGCCACGATCAGCGCGGCGCCGCCGGCCCACCACATCCAGGTGACGTCGACCGGCTGCTCGGCCGAGCCGGCCGCAGCGGCGGTGTCGCCGCCGCCCGTCACGGGCTCCGCCTCGGCCGTCGCCTCGGGCGTCGCCACGACCTCGCCGCACCCGGCTGCGAGCGGCAGCGTGAACGACACGGGGTCGAGTTCCTCGCCAGCCGGGTAGGTGCCGAACGCCGCCGCGCCGTCGGCGGTGAGCGTGGCGGGCACGGCCGACGCCTGCAGCGAGGCATCCGTCGACTGCAGTTCGGCCGAAGCAAGGTCGAGCTCGGCGAACCGCACGCCATCGACGTCGATCGGTTCGCCCGCCTGGGTCGTGCCCGTGACATCCAGCAGCAGGTACGCGCCGTCGGCCGACAGCTCGATGCGCGGGTTCGCGACCGTCGTGTCGAGCGCGCCATCGTGGCCCGTGAACTCGATCGCGCCCGTGAACCCGACCACGCCCGTGCCGATGCCGGCGTCGTTCGCGGGGTCGAGCGCACCCGTGCCGGCCGTCCACGTGAACACCGCGGCGTCCTCGGTCACGGCACCCGAGGTCTGCCAGCCGCCGTTCGCGATGCCGCCCTCGACGTACGCGAGGAAGCTCTGCTTGAAGCCCCAGACGAGGGTCGCGGCATCCACGCGGCACACCCCGGCCGCCTGCTTCGGCGGCACCGTGATGACGAGGCCGCGCGAGACCGAGCCCTGGAACGTCAGCGTGTGCTGCCCCGGCTCGAGCGAGGCCGGCAGCGCGCCCGTCCAGGTGACCACGCCATCGGCGTCGGCCGTGAGGTCGCGGGCGAGCACGATGGGCGTCGAGTACACGACGACCGCGATGTCCTCCTCGTTCGGCTCGAAGCCGCTGACCGAGACCGTGACGACCTCGCCGCCGACGAGCTTCGCGAGCGTCGGCGCGTCGAGTTCGATGCCGGTCGTCGCCGGCGGTGCGGCGGGGATCTCACGCGCGGTGGCCGCCGCAGCGGCCGGGGCAGATGCCACGGTGCCGGTCGTTCCCGCGGGCGCTGCGCCGGGCGTGCCGATCACCGCGGTGATCGGGTCGAGCCGTTCGCCGGCCCCGTAGTAGCCGGAAAACACCCCGGCACCCGAGGCCGTGAGCGTCACGGGCGCGTCGGTGAAGATGGTCGCCCCGTCGACCGTCGAGCGCGCGGCGCGGCCGAGGTCGACCGTCGCGAAGTCGACGCGGCTGCCGTTCGCGGTGACCTCGAGCACGCCCGAGCCCGGCCCGGTGACACGCAGCGTCGGGTTCGACAGCGAGACGTCGAGCACCCCGCCGTGTCCGGTGAACCGCACGGTGCCGGCGTAGTCGGCGGTGCCGAGCCCGGTGATCGGGCTGAACGTGCCGCCGGCCTGACCGAAGCGGAATTCGCCGCCCGACGCGGTCGCGCCACCCTGCACCGAGATGCTGCCGTGCGCGATCGGCCCGGTGATGTACTTCGCGAAGGCCGAGTGCACACCCCAGGTCAGCGACCCGCTGCGCACCACGGGCGGGTGCACGACCGGCGGCGTGGTGGGCTTCGTGCCCGGGCCGGTCGGCGTGCCGGGCCCGCCCGGAGTGCCCGGGTCGGTCGGCGAGGTGCCGGCCGACGTGGTCGTGAACGGCGCGAACGCGTCGAGCGAGCGGTCGGTGGTCGAGAGCCCGTGCGCGGCCGAGCTCGCGACGACGTACGACGTGGCCGGAGCGAGGCGGCCGGCGGGCACGGTGATCGTGGTCGAGAACGCGCCGTCGCGGATCTGGGCGGGGTTCACCCAGGCCTGGGCGATCCACCCCTCGCTCGGCAGGGGACCGGTTCCGTTCCAGACGGATGCCTCGCCGAGCAGCACGTAGGCGCCGAACTGCGCGCCGGGGCCGGTGTAGCCGGTGCCGGTGATCGTGAAGACGTTGGCCTTCGTCGCGTCGACCTTCGCCGACGGCGAGACCGCGAGCTTCGGGGCGGGAGCGCCGGGGTTCGTGCCCGGGTCGGTTCCCGGATCCGTGCCCGGGTCGGTTCCCGGATCCGTGCCGGGGTCGGTTCCCGGCGCGGCGAACGTGACGGTGACCTTCGCGTCCTGGCTGCGGTCGGCCATCGCGGTGTGGTTCGCCAGCGTGTAGACCGCCGTCGACGCGCCCTTCGACGTGACCGCGAACTCCGTGGTGAACGACCCGTCGGCCTCGAACTTCACCTGCGTCGACGACGTCGGGTTCGACGTCACCTGCTTCGCACCGGCCGTGCACCCCGCCGAGATGAACGCGAACGAGAGCTGCTCGAGCGGAATGTCGGTGCACAGGGCGACGTAGATCGGCTGCGCCGGGTTGTAGTTGCGGCCCGTCACCGTCACCGTCTCACCCTCAGCGGCAAGATCCGTCGACTTCGACAGCGTCAGCACCGGCTTGGCCTTCGCGAACGTGACCGTGACCTTCGCGTCCTGGCTGCGGTCGGCCTGGGCGGTGTGGTCGGCGATCGTGTAGATCGCGGTCGAGTCACCCTTCGACGTGATCGTGAACTCGGTCGTGAACGTGCCGTCGGCCTCGAGTTTGACCTGCGTCGACGAGCGCGGCGTCGGCGAGATGAGCTTCGCGCCCGCGGTGCACCCGGCGGAGATGAATGCGAACGACACCTGCTCGAGCGGCACATCGCTGCACAGCGTCAGGTACATCGCCTGCGCCGGGTTGTAGTTCGTGCCGGTCACCGTGACGGTCTCGCCCTCGGCGGCGAGGTCGGTCGACTTCGAGAGCGTGAGCGTCGGCACCGAGGGCGCCGGCTCGCCCTCGCCCGGCCCGCCCTCGCCCGGCTCACCCTCGCCCGGCTCCTCGGCCGCCGCGTAGACCACCGCGGTCTTCGTGTTCTGCGACGGGTCGGCGAAGCCCTTGCCGTGCGCCTTCGAGGTGAAGACGGCCAGGTCGCCCGAGTCCACCGGCGGCGCCGCCAGCTGCACGGTGAACGATCCGTCGTCGGCCATCGGTGCTCGAGCCGGGGTGGATTCCAGCCCGGTCGCGACCCACACGGTGCCGGCCTCGCCGATGCCGGCGGTGTAGAAGTTCGCGCCCGACGCGGCGCCGATGCCGACGTACACGCCGGTGTCGTCGGCCGCGAAGCCGGTGCCGGTCACCGTCACGCTGCCGCCCTCGCGGGGGGCCTCGGTGACGACGATCGAGGGGCCGGTCGCTTCGGCGGCAGCCGGCGCGGCGGCGATGACGCCGCCGCCGACGGCGAGCACCGCGGCGACGAGCCCGGCGAGCAGGCGACGCACGCCACCCGCGGTGAGGCGCCCCGATGGGCGCGGATTCAGGACGGACGGTGTCTTCACGACTCGGTTCTCCAGCGGGTTCGGGCAGGCGGGCGAGCCCGTTCGGGCGGGCGTTCGCAAGGGGGCGGCGCGAACCGCAGTAAGGTAAGCCTTAGCTCAGCGCCGCCGCCAACGCTACGGTCGCCGTCGCGTCCTGTCAAATATGAGGTTAGGCTTACCTCAGCTGCGAATCCATCGGATGTCGCATCCCCCGCTTTCCGCATCGACTCCGGAACGACATCATGACCCGACGCTCCCGCCGCCTCGTCGCGGCCGCCGCGGCCGTGCTCGCCGCCGCGGCCCTCGTCGGCTGCGCGCCGGCCGCGTCGGCGCCGCCCCAGGCGCAGCACTGCGTGGCATCCGGTGTCGCCCTGGCCGATCTCGCCCTCGATGCGAGCCCGCGCGAGGCGACCGGCCCGTCGACCGCCTGCCTGGCCGATGCGAGCGTGGTCGCGCTCGATGCACCCGCTCCCGACCTGCCCGTGACCCTGACCGACGCCGAGGGGCGCGAGGTCACCGTCACCGACACCAGCCGCATCCTCGCGCTCGACATCTCGGGCGCGCTCGCGGCGACCGTGTTCGGGCTCGGCCTCGGCGACCACGTCGTCGGCCGCGACTCGTCGACGGGGTTCCCCGAGGCATCCGAACTGCCCGTGGTCACGCAGGGCGGGCACACGCTCGCGGCCGAGCCGATCCTCGCGCTCGACCCGTCGGTGGTCATCACCGACACGACGCTCGGGCCGAAGGCCGTGATCGAGCAGCTCCGCGAGGCGGGCATCCCGGTCGTCATCACCGAGTCCGAGCGCGACCTCGACACGATCGACACCGTCATCGGCCAGGTGGCGACCGCGCTCGGCGTGCCCGAGCAGGGCGAGCGGCTGAGCGCACGCGTGCACGACGAGATCGCGCAGGTCACGGAAGATATCGACGCGATCGCACCCGATGATCCCGCCGACCGGCCCCGCATGATCTTCCTGTACGTGCGCGGCAGCGCCGGCGTCTACTACCTGTTCGGCGAGGAGTCGGGCGCCGACTCGCTCATCACCGCGCTCGGCGGCATCGACGTCGCGGGTGAGATCGGCTGGCAGGGCATGCGCCCGGTCACCGCCGAGGCGCTCGTGAAGGCCGAACCCGACGTGGTGCTGCTCATGACGAAGGGCCTCGAGTCGGTCGGCGGCGTCGACGGCCTGCTCGAAGCGGTGCCCGCCCTCGCGAGCACGCCGGCGGGCCAGCACCGACGGTTCGTCGACATGGACGACACCGAGATCCTGAGTTTCGGCCCGCGCACGGCCGACGTGCTCGAGGCACTCGCGCGCGCCGTGTACGCGCCGGCGCAGTCGGGCATGGTCGGCGAGGCCGCGAAGTGACGCAGGTGCAGTCGGCCAGGTCGGATGCCTCCGAGCCGGCGCGCTCCGAAGCATCCGGCGCCTCGCTCGAATCCCCGGTGCGCCGCTCCGAGGCATCCGTCGCCCGTCGCGCCTGGCTGGTCACCGGACTCGCGGTCGCGCTCGTGGCCCTGGCGCTCGTCGCCGCCTGCGCGGGGCAGCTGCAGATCCCGCCGAGCGAAGTGTGGAACTCGATCCTCCGCGCGGTGGGCCTGCCGGCGCCCGCCGAGGCGATGCCGAACGCCGACGCGGCGCTCTGGACCATCCGGTTCCCGCGCATCGTGATGGCGATCCTGATCGGCGCCGCGCTCGCCGCAGCCGGCACGCTCATGCAGGCGGTGTTCGCGAATCCGCTCGCCGAGCCCGGGGTGGTCGGCGTCTCGAGCGGTGCGGCACTCGGCGCGGCCGCCGCGATCGTGCTGGGATGGGCCGCCCTCGGCGAGTGGACGATCCCGGTCGCGGCCTTCGTCGCCGGGCTCGCGACGACGCTCGTCGTCTACCTGACCAGCCGCGCCGGCGGCAAGACCGAGGTCGTGACGCTCGTGCTCACGGGTATCGCGGTGAACGCGTTCGCCGGCGGTGCTCTCGCGTTCCTCACCTTCCTCGGCGACACGGCGTCGCGCGAACAGATCGTGTTCTGGCAGCTCGGGTCGCTGAACGGCTCGCGCTGGGCGCAGATCGGGGTGGTGCTGCCGCTCATCGCGGTCGGGGTGATCGCGGCGCTCGTGCTCGCGCGCACGCTCGACCTGTTCTCGCTCGGCGAGCGCGGTGCGCGCCACCTCGGCGTGAACGTCGAGCTCGTGCGGGTCGTCTCGATCGTGGTCGTCGCCCTGCTGGTCTGCGCATCGGTCGCGTTCGCGGGCATCATCTCGTTCGTCGGGCTCATCGTGCCGCACCTCATGCGCATGGTGATCGGGCCGGCGCACCGGCCACTGCTCATCACGAGCGTGCTCGGCGGCGCGGTGCTGCTGCTCGGCGCCGACCTGGTCGCGCGCACCGCGGTGCCGATGGCCGACCTGCCGATCGGCATGCTCACCTCGCTCGTCGGCGGCCCGTTCTTCTTCTGGCTGCTGCGTCGCACCCGCAAGCGGGCGGGAGGCTGGGCATGACGGATGCCGCGACCGCGCACCTGCAGTCCGAGACAGCGTCGGCTGCACCCGTGCTCACCGCCACCGGCCTGGGCGTGAGCATCGACGGCGCGACCCTGCTGCACGACGTCGACTTCGCCGCACACGCGGGCGAGCTGCACGCGCTCATCGGGCCGAACGGCGCCGGAAAGTCGACCCTGCTCGGCGTGCTCGCCGGCGACCGCCGCGCGACCACCGGATCCGCGACCCTGCACACGCGCTCGCTCCACGACTGGCCGCTGCGCGACCTCGCGCGCGCCCGCGCGGTGCTCACACAGCAGCACGACGTGTTCTTCCCGTTCACGGTCGCCCAGGTCGTCGAGATGGGCCGGCGGCCGTGGGCGCGTTCGCCCGAGGCATCCGACGACGACGCGGCCATCGCCGACGCGATGCGCCAGACGGATGTCACGCACCTCGCCGATCGTCGCGTGCCGTCGCTCTCAGGCGGCGAGCGGGCGCGCGCCGCGCTCGCCCGGGTGCTCGCCCAGCGGGCACCGGTGCTGCTGCTCGACGAGCCGACCGCGGCCCTCGACCTCAAGCACCAGGAGGACGTGCTTCGCCTCGCCCGCGCCAGATCGCGGGCCGGGGACACCGTCGTCGTCGTGCTGCACGACCTGAACATCGCGGCCGCCTACGCCGACCGGCTCACGCTGCTCGCCGGTGGTCGGGTCGCGGCGACCGGAACCCCCGCCGAGGTGCTCACGGCCGAACGCATCGAGCAGGTCTACGGGCAACCGGTCGACGTCGTCCCGCACCCCCGCACCGGTGCCCCCCTCGTGCTGCCGCTGCGCTGAGGCCGGGGCGCGTGTCACGGGTCTCGATGCGCGTCTCCGTCGTCGCTCTCGACTCGATCAGCCGTGGTGCCGCGCGCTCAGCGCACGTCGATCACCGGCACCCGGCCCGTGAGGTCGGCGCGCTGGCCGGAGGCGTGCACCGTGCCGGTCGCACGCGCCTCATCCCACGAAGTCGCGCCGGTCGCGAGCGACAGCCAGGTCGCGGCATCCGTCTCGATCACGTTGGGCGGCGTGCCCCGCGTGTGCCGTGGCCCCTCGATGCACTGCACGGCGCCGAACGGCGGCACCCGCACCTCGACGCTCGATCCCGGATGCACCTCGGCGAGCACCTGCAGGGTGTACCTCACTGCGAGCGCGAGCGTCGCCCGGTCGACCGCCTCGTCAGTCCGCCATGCCGCGACGGCATCGCGCCCCTCGAGATCCCCGATCCTCGCCCGTGCCATTCCCCCATGCTGCCACTCGCGCCGCCCGCCAACGCGCCGCCCCACACGCCTGCGCTGCGCCAGTTCGACGCCCAGTGCGCCAGCCCAGGTGGCGCAGACGTCGCCCAAGTGGCGCAGCCGCACCAGCATGCGCACCCGCACCCGCACGCGGGCGCGTGCACCCCCTCGGGTAGCCTTGTCGGGTGCGAATCCTCGTCCTCGGCTCCGGTGCGCGCGAGCACGCCATCATCCTCCGACTCCTCGACGAAGAGTCCGCCCACGAGATCATCGCGGCGCCCGGCAACGCGGGCATCGCGGCATCCGCGACCTCGTCGGCGCGCGGCACGGTGAGCACCATCGCGCTCGACCCGACCGACG
This sequence comes from Agromyces intestinalis, assembly GCF_008365295.1. Taxonomy (NCBI): domain Bacteria; kingdom Bacillati; phylum Actinomycetota; class Actinomycetes; order Micrococcales; family Microbacteriaceae; genus Agromyces; species Agromyces intestinalis. The sequence continues at coordinate 2,297,237 of NZ_CP043505.1, read as the reverse complement.
GCGTCGTGGTCGCCGACTACGCGTTCGACAACAACGTCGACCTGGTCGTCGTCGGGCCCGAGGCACCGTTGGTCGCGGGCGTCGCCGAACCGCTGCGCACCCGCGGCATCCCGGTGTTCGGTCCGGGCCGGCAGGCGGCGCAGCTCGAGGGGTCCAAGGCGTTCGCGAAGCGGGTGATGGATGCCGCGGGCGTGCCCACCGGCCGTGCCACCCGCGCCGGCACCCTCGCCGAGGCCGAGCAGGCGCTCGACGAGTTCGGGGCCCCCTACGTGGTGAAGGCCGACGGCCTCGCCGCGGGCAAGGGGGTGCTCGTGACCTCCGACCGCGACGCGGCGGTGGCGCACGCCACTCACTACCTGCAGCAGGGTTCGGTGCTCATCGAGGAGTTCCTCGACGGCCAAGAGGTGTCGCTGTTCTTCATCAGCGACGGCGACGACGTGCTGCCGCTCTCGCCCGCCCAGGACTTCAAGCGGCTGCTCGACGGCGACGCCGGCCCGAACACGGGCGGCATGGGCGCGTACTCGCCGCTGCCGTGGCTGGCCGAGCACCCCGACGGCCGCGGCGGCACGTTCGGCAGCGAGCAGGCGTTCGTCGACGAGGTGCTCGAGACGATCGCGCGGCCGACGATCGCGCAGCTCGAGGCCGAGGGCACGCCGTTCATCGGGCTGCTGTACGCGGGCCTCATCCTGACCCCGAAGGGCATCCGGGTGATCGAGTTCAACGCGCGCTTCGGCGACCCCGAGACGCAGGTCGTGCTGCCGCGGCTCACGACCCCGCTGTCGCAGCTGCTGTTCGCGGCCGCGCGCGGCGAGCTGGGCACGCTGCCCCGGCCCGAGTTCGCCGCCGACGCGGCGATCACGGTCGTGCTCGCGAGCGAGGGGTATCCCGAGGCGCCGATCACCGGGCGCCCGATCACCGGCATCGCCGAGGCCGAGCAGGTCGAGGGCGTGCACGTCGCGCACGCGGCCACCGCGGTCGCCGACGGCGCGGATGCTTCGCAGGGCGCGGATGCCACGGCCGACGCCGCGCACGCGCACGGGCTCGTCGCGACCGGCGGTCGCGTCCTCAGCGTCGTCGCGACCGGCACCGACTTCGCCGACGCGCGCGGCCGAGCGTACGAGGCGCTCCGCCGCATCCACCTCGACGGCGGGCAGTACCGCACCGACATCGCGGCCCGCGTCGCGGGCTGATTGGAGCACGCGACATGACCGACACCGCTTCCACCGGCTGGACCCACGTCTACTCGGGCAAGGTGCGCGACCTGTACGTGCCGACGGCCGTGCTCGACGACGACGACAGCTGGACGGGAGACCCGCTGCACCTCTCGCCCGTCGTGCTCGTGGTGGCGAGCGACCGGGTGAGCGCGTTCGACCACGTGCTCGAGCCGGCGATCCCGGGTAAGGGCGCGATGCTCACGCAGCTCACCAGCTGGTGGTTCGAGCAGCTGCCCGACGTGCCGAACCACCTCGCGTACCCGCTCGACGACCGGTATCCCGACCTGCCTGCCGTGCCTGCCGACCTCGCCGAGCGGGCGACGCTGTGCCGCACGCTCGACATGTTCCCGATCGAGTGCGTGGTGCGCGGCTACCTCACGGGCAGCGGCTACGCCGAGTACCGTGAGACCGGCGCGATCGGCGGCCTGCCGCTGCCGGCCGGTCTGCAGAACGGCGATCGGCTGCCCGAGCCGATCTACACGCCCGCATGGAAGGCGCCGCTCGGCGAGCACGACGAGAACATCTCGTACGAGCGCACCGTCGAACTCGTCGGCGAGACCGTCGCGGCGCAGTTGCGCGAGCTCTCGCTCGAGGTCTTCACGCGGGCGCAGGCGATCGCCGAGGCGCAGGGGCTCATCCTCGCCGACACGAAGTTCGAGTTCGGCGCCGACCGCGAGACCGGCATCGTGACGCTCGCCGACGAGGTGCTCACGAGCGACTCGAGCCGCTACTGGGATCTCGACGCGTACGTCTCCGAGACGATCCCCGAGCGGCGCATGGCGAGCTTCGACAAGCAGATCGTGCGCGACTGGCTGGCCGCGAACTGGGATCAGGACGCCACGGAGCATCCGCCGACCCTGCCGCACGAGATCGTGGCGCAGACCGCGGCCCGCTACCGCGAACTGCTCGACCGCCTCGGCGCGTCCTGATTCCTCGGGTCGATCCAGCCGCTTCCCGTTCGTCGACCTGACGAACGCGCCAGTCTGGGCGGGCGAGGGGAGGCTTCCGGTGATCGAGCACGACCTGGCCGAGGCGACCGAGACCGACGCGATCGAGGTGGGCTGGCTCGTGGCCAAGCGCGCGGCCGCGATCCGCGCGGGGGACGCCGAATACCTCGCGTCGCGATACGCGCCCGGTGCGCTGACGTTCGGCTTCGCGCCGCCGTGCAGCGCGATCGCGGGCGCCGCGAGCGACGTGGTGTGGGTGCGCGACTGGTTCGATCGGATGCCGCATCCGCCGCGGTACGCGATCGGCGCGTTGACCGTGAGCGTCGCGGGCGACCTCGCGTTCTGCCACAGCGTCGACGAGGTCCGCGACCGCCGCGCGACCGGGCGCCGGGCGTGGAGCGCCCGGCTCGCACGACGCCGCCGCACCCGGCTCGACGTGACCCTCGGCTACTCGCGCATCGACGGCGTCTGGCGGCTCTCCGTCGAACGGGTGCTGGTGCTCGCGGAATAGCCCTACTGCGGCATTCGTTGCACTCGTGCATGTCCGACCAGCCTCGCCAGCGCGATCTGCTCGCCGCCGATACCGGCATGGGTGCGGTGACGCTGCGTGTCGCCGATCTCGACGCGATGATCCGCTACTACCGCGACGGCGTCACGCTCGATCTGCTGCGCCACGATGGCCCGACCGCGGTGCTCGGGCGCGGCGCGACGCCCATCGTGATCCTCGAGCACGCCCCCGAACTGCGCCATGCGGCGCCGCGCGAGGCCGGGCTCTTCCACACCGCCATTCTGTTCGACACGCGCCAGGCGCTCGCGACCGCCATTCTCTCGGTCGCGAGTCGCTACCCCGGCACGTTCACGGGCAGCGCCGATCACCTCGTCAGCGAGGCGTTCTACTTCACCGATCCCGAGGGCAACGGCGTCGAGCTGTACTTCGACCGCGACCGGTCGACCTGGAGCTGGGTGCACGGGCAGATCGAGATGGGCACGATCTTCCTCGATCCGAACGGCTATCTCGCCGAGCATCTCGGCGAGATCGGGGCGGATGCCGCGACGAGCGGTGACCGACTGGGTTCAGCGGTGGTCGGGCACGTCCACCTGTCGGTCGGCGACGTGGCGAGCGCGCGCGAGTTCTACGTGCACCGGCTCGGCTTCGAGACCACCGCCGAGCTGGGTGGGCAGGCACTGTTCGTGTCGGCAGGCGGCTATCACCACCACATGGCGATGAACACCTGGAACAGCCGGGGCGCCGGTCGCCGACAGCTGGCGCTGGGCCTCGGCAAGGTCGAGATCGTCGTGCCGAGCGCCGACGACCTGGGCGAGCTGGGTGAGCGGATGCGCCACTTCGACGTCGCGACCCGCGACGACGGTCGTACGCTCGCGTTCGACGACCCGTGGGCGAACCTGGTCGAGGTGCGCGCGGCTTCGGTCTGAGGTCGCGAGCCCGCCGCGCCGCCTCCGCGTGCGAGCGCCCGCGCCTACTCCTGCGCCGCGTCGCGGCCGTGGGCCGCGTCGTGGAATTCGCCGAACCCGGGCACAGCTCCCGGCAGCGGCTCGAGATCGGGTCGCGCGCGCAGCCCGTCGAGGATGATCCGCAGTTGCCGCCGTTGGTACGGCAGCATCGCGCCGCCGTACTGGCCGAGCGAGCCGAGCATGTTCGTGAGGATGTTCAGGTCGACCGCGGTGACGTCGGCGCGCAGCGACCCCTCGGCGATCGCGCGTTCGATGATGCCGTCGATGATCGACTCGAACTCGAGGCCAGGGCGGTAGCCGGGGTCGAGCTCGGCGACCCGGCGCATGAGCGCCGGCAGGTACGGCGTGGCCGCGACCCACGCACCGAGCCGGTCGAGGAACCACTCGATCGACTCCCACCCTGTCGGGGCGTCGACGATCTCGGGGCCGAGGTCGTGGAACATCGCGATCGCGTCGTCGTAGAGCTCGCGGATGAGCGCATCCCGGTTGGGGAAGTGCCGGTAGACGGTGCCGGCGCCGACCCCCGCGCGCGCGGCGAGCTCGTCGAGCGGCGCATCGATGCCGCGCTCGGTGAAGAGCCGCTTGGCCTCCTCGATCAGCCGGGCGTGATTCCGTCGAGCGTCACGGCGGTTCGATGTTGCGGAGGTCACCTTCCGAGGGTACCGCCTCGGCGCTGTTGAAACGGAGGGCCTTAAGCCTCCGTTTCGGCGCGCGCGTAGGCTTGCGGTGTGGTCACCGACAAACCCAGCGCCGACGCTCCCGTCGCCGAGAACACGCGGCCCATCGAGGCATCCGTCGTCACCGACTTCAGCGACCGCATGAGCTATGGCGGCTACCTCGACCTCGAGACCCTGCTGGCCGCGCAGCGGCCGATCTCCGACCCCGAGCATCACGACGAACTGCTGTTCATCATCCAGCACCAGACCACCGAGCTGTGGCTGAAGCTGCTGCTGCACGAGCTGCGCGCCGCGTGCGACCATCTCGCCGACGATGAGCTCGCGCCCGCGCTCAAAGCTCTGGCGCGCGTCAAGCACATCTTGAAGACCCTCACCGAGCAATGGTCGGTGCTCGCGACGCTCACGCCCACCGAGTATGCGCAGTTCCGCGGTGTGCTCGGCAACGCGAGCGGGTTCCAGTCGTACCAGTACCGCGCGGTCGAATTCGTGCTCGGCAACAAGAACGCGAAGATGCTGCAGGTGTTCGACGCCGACCCCGCGGCGCAGGCGATGGTGCGCGAGGCGCTCGAGCGGCCGAGCCTGTACGACGAGTTCCTGCGACTGCTGGCGCGCGCCGGGTATCCGATCCCGGCCGACATCCTCGATCGCGACGTGACGACGGCGTGGACCTTCCGCGCCGATCTGGTGCCCGTCTTCGCCGAGATCTACGCGCACACCGATGAGCACTGGGCCGCGTACGAGACCTGCGAAGAGCTCGTCGACCTCGAGGACGACGTGCAGCTCTGGCGGTTCCGGCACCTGAAGACGGTCGAGCGCATCATCGGCTCCAAGCGCGGCACCGGCGGGTCGAGCGGCTCGCCGTTCCTGAAGCGCGCGCTCGAGCTCACCTTCTTCCCCGAACTGTTCGCCGTCCGCACCGAGCTTCCGGAGTGACCGGATGTCACGGCTCGCACCCCTCGCACTCGGTCCGCTCGCACGCCGCGCGCGACGCTCGCTGAACGGCGACCACCCCGGAGAGGTCGGCATCGCCCTGCCGCCGCTGGTCGATCACCACGTGCACCTGATGCTGGTGGGCCCCAGTGACGGCGACGGCGTCGATGCGCTCGCACGCCTCGTCGACGGCGGACTCTCGGGCGTCGTCGACCTCGGTGCGCCGCTCGCGACGGTGGCACCGCTGCGCGGTCGCGGGATGCCGCGGGTCGACGTCGCGGGGCCGTTCCTCACCGCACCCGGCGGGTACCCGATCGGTCGACCGTGGGCGCCGCCGGGCGTCGCGCGTGAGGTGGCCGTCGTCGAGCGGCGTGCTGCGCTCCCGTCGCCCGTCGAGACGGCCGTCTCCGAGCTGCGCGCGTTCGGAGCATCCGTCGTGAAAGTCGCACTCAACGCGACGGCCGGGCCGGTCTTCGACCGCGCAACGCTCGACGCGATCGTGCTCTCCGCGCACGCCCACGGCCTGCCGGTCGTCGCGCACGTCGAGGGCGACGGGATGTCGCGGCTCGCGATCGAGGCGCAGGTCGACGCGCTCGCGCACACCCCGTTCACCGAGCGGCTCGACGACGAGCTCGTCGAGCGGGCGGTCGCGCAGGGCCAGCGCTGGATCTCGACCCTGTTCGTGCAGGGCTACGGCGAGGCGACACCCGACTTCGAGCGCGCCGTCGACAACCTCGCGCGGTTCCACGCCGCGGGCGGCGAGGTGCTGTACGGCACCGATCTCGGCAACGGCGAGCAGCCGGTCGGCGTGCACCCCGCCGAACTCGCCGCCCTCGTGCGGGCGGGGCTCGAGGCATCCGACCTCATCGCCGCGCTGACCGATCCCTGGCCGCGCGCCGCCGCCGTCGAGGGCGTCGCGACCTTCGTCACCGGGGCGCCGCCGACCTCGATCGGCGAGGCACCCGCCTGGCTCGCGCGGGCGCGCGTCGTGCCGACGGAGGAGCTCGAGGAGCTGGGGCCGACGCCGTACGCCGGGGCGCCCGGCTCCGAGACATCCACCGGCTCCGAGACATCCGCCCCCTTCGACCGGGACGTGACCGCATGAGCCTCGATCCGCACCTGGCCTACGCCCGCCGCATGGACCGCGCCGACGGGCTCGCGCACTATCGAAAGCGGTTCCACGGCACCGATGCGCCGCTCGTCTACTTCGACGGCAACTCGCTCGGGCGGCCGCCGATCGCCGCGATCGAGCGGATGCAGCGGTTCATGGAGCACGACTGGGGCGGCCGGCTCATCCGCGGCTGGGACGAGTCCTGGCTGCAGCTGCCGCTCGAGATCGGCGACCGCATCGGCCGCGCCGTGATCGAGGCGAAGGCCGGGCAGACCGTGATCGGCGACTCGACGACCGTGCTGCTGTACAAGCTCGCACGAGCGGCCGTCGATGCGCAGCTGGCGCGGCATCCCGAGCGGCGCGAGATCGTGATCGACACCGACAACTTCCCGACCGACCGCTACGTGCTCGAGGGCATCGCGCGCGAGCGCGGGCTCACGGTGCGGTGGATCGAGGTCGACACGACCCTCGGGGTGACCTCCCAGCAGTTGCGGGCCGCGGTCGGCAGGCACACCGCGCTCGTCGTGCTCTCGCACGTCGCGTACCGCTCGGCATACCTGGCGGATGCCCCCGAGCTGACGCGGATCGCGCACGACGCCGGTGCGCTCATCCTGTGGGACCTCTGCCACTCGGCCGGGTCGGTGCCCGTGCGCGCCGACGCGTGGGAGTTCGACCTCGCCGTCGGCTGCACCTACAAGTACCTGAACGGCGGGCCAGGTTCGCCCGCGTTCGCGTACGTGCGCGACGACCTGCAGCGTGCCCTCGCGCAGCCGATCCAGGGCTGGTTCGGTGCGGCCGACCAGTTCGCGATGGGGCCTCGCTACGAGCCGGTGCCGGGCATCCGCCGGTTCCTCTCGGGCACCTCGCCGATCCTCGCGATGCTGCCGATGGACGAGACGCTCGCGATGATCGAGGAGGCCGGCATCGCCGCGGTGCGTGCGAAGTCGGTCGCCCTCACGACGTTCGCGATCGAACTCGCCGACGACTGGCTCGCGCCCCTCGGCGTGACGCTCGCCTCGCCCGTCGACCCGGCCGAGCGCGGCGGTCACGTGACCCTGCACCACGACGCGATGCGCGAGGTGACGGCCCGCCTCTGGCAGCGCGATGTGATTCCCGACTACCGCGACCCCGGCGGGCTCCGAATCGGCCTGGCGCCCCTCTCGACGAGCTTCGAGGAGGTGCACCGCGGCCTGGATGCCACGCGCGAGGTGCTGCGCCAGGTCATCGCCGAGCGGGCGGGGCTGGGGTAGAGCTGCGGAGCACCTCCTGGTCGAGGCGCGAGCGCCGGCGAGTGTATCGAGATCTCGTGAGCCGCCGCGACGCCCGGCCACCCGCGCTCATCGCCCTCCGTTAGCAGCCTCGTTCCCGCCGATCAACCCCGCAGCTCTCCCAGGCGGCACCGGCGGGCCCGTGCCTACGATGGCCTCGATCCAGCCGACAGGAGGCACCATGACGGATGCAGCGAAGAACAGCGAAGACGGGGTGACCGACGCCGCGACGGCGGCGGGCGAGGCGGCCGGTGACGTCGCCCGCCACGTCGCGGATGCCGCGAAGGACGCGACCGGCGCCGCGAAGAGCGCGGCCCGCAAGACGACTGATGCCGCCAAGGACGCGGCTTCTCAGGCGGTGGATGCCGCGGAGGACGCGCGCGACACGCTCGAGGCGACGATCGACGCGGCCAAGGATGCTGCGGGGGATGTCTCGGACAACCTGAAGTCGGCGGCCTCGCAGGCGCGCGACGCCGGCGCCGACCTCCTCGAGTCTGTGCAGGAGCAGGCCGAAACGCTCACCGGGCGCGGGCGCGAACTCGCCGAGGACGGCGTGGGCTACGTCAAGGCGAAGTATCGCGAGAACCCGGCACTCGTCATCGCGGTCGGCGCCGCGGCGCTCGCGGGTGTCGTGCTCATCATCCGGGGGATCTCGCGCCGCTGAGGCACGCGCGCGTTCGCGTCCTCGCGTCGGTGCCTCGCGCGCTGCGCAGTGCGGCCCGCTGAGCGTGTCTACTCCGCGCGCCAGATCTGCCTGGGGTGGTATCCGTGCTTGCGCAACCAGTGCTCGGTGTAGACGATCCGCTGCGGGGTGATGATCGTGAGCGGGTCGGTCGGGGGTTGGTCGAGTCGCCGACCTCGTTCGACGTGATCGGACTGCCAACGGAACGCCTCCCAGTACGGCCGCGCGTCGGGATCGTCGTGCTCGAGCGTGCGTGCGGTGCCGAAGAGTTGGGCGCCGCCGCTGCTCGCCTGTCCGACGAGCGGTGCGAAGATGCCCGCCGACACCCGCGGATCCCGGCGCAGGTTGCGCGACTTCGGCGACGCGTTCCAGCTCGAATACATGATCTCGAATCCGAGGCTCGAGAACCGCACCGGTGTCGCCGCCGGAGATCCATCGCGCGCGACCGTCGCGACGACGGCCATGTTCTGCGTCGAGAGCAGGTTCAAGATGCGGTCCTCGAGCAGATCGCGCGGCGCGACCCCGTCGGGTGATGGTCCGTTCAACCATGGATTCGTGGTGGGCATCGCTCGTCGTTCCTCTCGCGCGGTCGGATCAGGCCACCCTGCCGGATCCAGCCGGGTGCTCCAATCATGGTGTGGAGAGTCTCATCCTGTGGAGAGGTCTCGAACGTATGTTCGAATCTCGGTAGGCTGAGGGCATGTCGACCGCAGCGCTTCTCACCAGACCCGACAGCGCTGTGCCGGCAACGTCAGACCAGCGATCGCCGTACGCGATCGCGCAAGACTCGCTCGGCCTGCTGGTCGACACCGTGGTGCACGCGGCGCGCGTCGAGGCACGATCGGCATCGGGCTGCGCTCGCCGAGCGGCGCATCGAACTCGAGCCCGCGCGCGATGGCATGGCGTGGTTGCACGCGTTCCTGCCTGCCACCGAGGCGCTGCTCATCCACGACCGACTCACGAGGTTCGCCGCGGCCTGCGACTCGAGCCGGGCTCCGTCCGTCGGCAGCTCCGGCGCCAGCGAAGATACGGATGCCCCGGGCACATCGAACACGGGCACATCGAACACCGGCACATCGAACACCGGCGCGATCGCAGCTGCGATCATCACGGGTCCGCTCGGTTCCGCTGACTCCCGCACGCTCGACCAGCGACGCGCCGACGCGCTCCGCGACCTGTTGATCGATGGTCGCACCGATGACGGGGTCACGGGTCGGTCGATCACGCCGACGGTGGCGGTGACGGTGCCCGTGCTCGCACTGCTCGGTGCGAGCGACGAACCGGCGGCCCTCGACGGGTACGGGCCGATCGACGCCGACGCCGCCCGTCGGCTCGCGGCGCACGCCCCGTCGTTCACGCGCATCCTGACCCACCCGGTCACCGGTGCGGTGCTCGATGTCGACCGGCGTTCGTACCGCCCACCCGCGGAACTCGCCACGTGGGTGCGGCTGCGCGATGAGACCTGCCGATTCCCGGGCTGCAATCGCTCGGCACGCGGGTGCGAGCTCGATCACACCGTCGCCTGGGTCGACGGCGGGCGCACCGCACACGACAACCTCGCCCACCTCTGCTCGGCCCATCACCATCTCAAGCACGAATCGTCGTGGTCGGTGCGGGCCATCGGCGACGGCGCACTCGAATGGCGGTCCCCATCGGGTCGCCGACACACCACCGTGCCCGCCGTCGCCATCGCGCGTGGGTCGAGCAGTGCTCCGCCCGATTCCTCGCACGGTTCCACCCCAGCACGGTTGCGCTCCGATTCACCGCACGGCGCGCCGCCGGCGCGTGCCGCGCCGCCCGACACGCCCACCCCGCCTGATCCGCCTCCGTTCTGAGCCGGGGCGGCATGCCGCCGTGGGTGGTCCATCATGCCGGTGCGAGCGTGCACGGCATCAGCATCCGCACCTGTGCCTGCACCCGCACCTGCACCTGCACCTGCACCTGCACCTGCACCTGCACCTGCACCTGCACCTGCGAGGATCTGCTCATGGACGAGATGCCCCTCATCGGCGGCAACATGAACGCCGTCGTGCGCGTGGGCGACACCGTTCGTCGCGAGACCGGGCCCTGGACGCCGGCTGTACACGCATTCCTCGACGCGGCGCGAGCGGCGGGCATCGACGAAGTCCCGGCGACGCACGGGATCGACGATCGCAGGCGCGAGGTGCTCGACTTCCTGCCGGGCGACCTCCTCGAACATGCCGCAGCCGACGTGAAGTGGTCGAACGGAATCCTGCGCGAGGCGGCCATACTTCTTCGCCGTCTCCACGACGCGAGCGTCGCGCTCGCGCACGAATCGCTCACCTGGCGAACTGCCGCGCACAAACCGGTCGAGGTCATCTGCCACAACGACGTCGCGCCCTACAACCTCCTCGTCGTCGGCTCCTCGCTCAGCGGACTCATCGACTACGACATGGCCTCGCCTGGTCCACGCATCTGGGATCTCGCCTACCTCGCGTACCGACTCGTGCCCTTCGCCGAAGACGCCCGCGACGTGCCATCCGACCTCGATCGACGAGCCCGGGTGCGTGCGCTCATCGACGCCTACGGCCCGGGTGACGGCGACTCCGGCATCCAACCTGACGCGATCATCGACGTGGCCGCGCAGCGCCTCGACGAACTCGCCGATTTCACCGACCGGCGCGCCGCAGCGACGGGCCGCTCCGACCTGGCGGGGCATGCCGCGATGTACCGCCGCGACGCCCATCGCCTCCGCGCGCGCGATCCGATGCGTACCCCGATGCGCACCCCGACATCCACCCCGGCACCCGCCCCCGAGCCGCCCAGGCGCGCCCGCTACAATCGAGGCATCCCCACACTTCCGACACCGGACGGAGAACCGCAGGTGCCCACCATCGTCGTCGACGTGATGCCCAAGGCCGAACTGCTCGACCCCCAGGGGAAGGCCGTCGCCGGCGCTCTCGCCCGCACCGGGCGCACCGGGTTCACCGGCGTGCGCATCGGCAAGCGCTTCGAGCTCACCGTCGACGGTCCGGTCGACGACGCGCTGAAGGCCGAGGTGCAGCAGATCGCCGAGCACATCCTCTCGAACTCGGTCATCGAAGACGTCGTGGCGATCCACTACGAGCAGTCGAACGCCGAACTGGCCGAGCAGGCCGTCGAGACCTCGTCCGGCGACCACGACGGCGCGGTACTCGCCGAGGGCTACGGCGCCCCCGCCGGCGAGACGCACTGAGGCCCGCCATGCGCATCGGTGTCATCACCTTCCCCGGTTCGCTCGACGACCGTGACGCGCAGCGCGCCGTGCGCCTCGCCGGTGCCGAGCCCGTCGCCCTGTGGCACGGCTCGCACGACCTGCAGGGCGTCGACGCGCTCATCCTCCCGGGTGGGTTCAGCTACGGCGACTACCTGCGGTGCGGCGCGATCGCCGCCCTCAGCCCCATCATGACCGAGGTCGTCGACGCGGCGAACTCGGGTATGCCGGTCCTCGGCATCTGCAACGGGTTCCAGATGCTCGTCGAGGCGCACCTCCTCGAGGGTGGCTTGATCCGCAACGACCACGGCTCGTTCGTCTGTCGCGACCAGGTGCTGCGCGTCGAGAATGCCGACACCGACTGGACGAGCGGGTTCGAAACCGGGCAGCAGATCACCATCCCCCTGAAGAACGGCGAGGGCGGCTTCATCGCATCTGAAGACACCCTCGACCGCCTCGAGGGCGAGGGTCGTGTCGTGTTCCGCTACATCGACGTGAACCCCAACGGGTCGCTGCGCGACATCGCCGGCATCACGAACGCCCGCGGCAACGTCGTCGGGCTGATGCCGCACCCCGAGCACGCGGTCGAGCCGGGCTTCGGCCCCGACACGGCGGCAGCCATGCGGTCGGGCGTCGACGGGCTCGCCTTCTTCACCAGCGTCGTCAAACGCTCGCTCGTCGAGGCGTAGCGCCGATCCCGCGAGCGTCGGGTTCGGCGCCCTCAGTTCGAGAAGCAGGCCTTGGTCACGAGCGGTTGCGGCAACGGCCCGTGATACGTATCGCCGGGGAGCGGGCCGACCTCGGGATCGAACTCGAATTCCTCGATCGCGCACACCCGGCCGGTTTCCACCCGCTGCCAGGCGCCGCCGACGGACTGAAGCACGGACGTGTGCTCGTTGCCTGAGCGGATGACGCCGAGCACCATCCAGTCCCCGCTGCAGAGCTGCGCCGCGGGGTCGATCTCCGCATCGGCGCCCAGTGCGGTTCGGGCGGCCTCGATCGAGGCCGCCGAGCAGGTGACCTCCGTCGAGGAGCCGTCGCCGCCCGCACCCATCGACGTCGCCGTGAACATGTCGACCGCGCAGAACCACCCGACTTCCCCGCTCGGGAAGAGCCCGCTCGTTGATCCGCTCCCCCGGAACACCCCGTCGACGACGACCCCGTCGAGCACCGCCATCGTCTGCTCGTCAGCGGCGGCGACGCGCACCTCCCACACCGTGCTGATCCGGGTGAGCGTGCCGTGCAGCACCTGACCCGGCGTGGTCATGCTCGCGTCGGCGCCCGACACGGTGAGAATCTGCCCGGTCAGGGGGAAGGTGCCGCAGTCGTCGGGCTGCGCGGCGATCACGTAGTCGCCGGCGAGCGGCGAGGTCTCCACGGTCGGGACGACGGGCGTCGCCGTCGCGACTGGCGCCGACGGGTCGATCGGGTCGAACGACAGCGACGAGATGATGCGCACGATCGTGCGGTACTCGTCGGAGTCCAGGTAGGCGCGCGCCTCGTCGAGATTCGCGAACTCCAGCGACGAGGGCACCGACGCGTGCTCGAAGTGCGCCGAGAAGCTGACCCCGCCGACCTCACCGGGCTCGAAGACGAGGTGATTGATCGAGTTGTCGCAGGCCTCCGGGCCGGCGATCGGCGCGACCGTGCTGCCGAGCCCGGCGACGACGTGGTCGCCCTCGTCGAGGGTCTCGAACGCGACGATCGGGGCAACCCCCTGGGAGTCGGGCGGTATCGCCATCGCCGTTTCGTCGAGCCGCGCGTACGGATAGGTCGGCATCGACGAGGGGTCGCAGCCCGGCCCGCCGATTCCCCACATGTTGTGCGCGTACGAGAGCCGGGACTCCCCGACGGCGTTCAGGATCTCGTACGCCATCGTGCCCTGTCCGTCGGGATCGGGGCCCGGCGGAAGCACGGTCCAGTCGGCGGGCAGCTGCCATGAGGCGAGCCCGTCGGCGGTCGTGAACGTGAGCCAGGCCGTCTCCGGCTCGGCCGCCGTCGAGCCCGGCGCGCTGGACACCGCCGCCCGGTCGGCAGACGCTCCGCATCCCACCAGGACGACCGATGCGCACGCCACCCCGAGCGCGTACGCGACGCGAGTCCACGCGTGCACGGCCGGAGTCTATCGATGGGAGCGGTGCGCGAGCGAGGAATGCTCATGTCCCAGAACGGGGGTCACCGCCCATCGTCGCCGTGCTCGCCGACGGGTCCGTCGCCGGCCGGCCCGTTATCAGCGGGCTCGTCACCGGCGGGCCCGCCAGCATCGGGCGGGCGCACGATCGGCACCGCCTGCGTGAACTGCTGCGCCCGCTCCTCGGCCTCGGGCGTGCCGGTGAACAGACCGGAGCGGTCGCCGTCGCCGTGGCGCTCCTCGCCGCCCGCGTCGACCTCCGACGTGCCGTCCTGCGGGCGGCGCCGGCCCGAGGCATCCGCTCGGCCGGGCCCCGCACCGGCCGCGCGAGCCACCTCGCCCGCGCCCGCCTCGCCCGAGTCCGCCGCACCCCCGGGAGCCGCGCCACCAGGCGCCGCGCCCCCAGGAGCCGCGCCCCCAGCACCCGCACCACCGCGCACCAGCACTCGCTGCGCTGGTTCCGCGTCGGGCTGCGACCGCTGCACCCAGTGCACCAGCTCCTCGCGGACGTAGCACCGCAGATCGAACAGCGTCGGCGCATCGACGGCGGTCACGAGGACGCGCACGCGCACGAACCCGCCGACCGCATCGGTGACCTGCAGCACCTTCGCCCGGCCGTCCCAGAGGTCGGTGCGCGCGAGGATCGCGTCGAGGTGCTCGCGCATCGCGCCGGGCGACACCCGCCAGTCGAGGTCGAACTCGACGGAGCCGAGGAGCTGGCTGGTCGTGCGCGTCCAATTCTGGAACGGCTTCGTCGTGAAGTACGTGCACGGCAGCACGAGCCGACGCTCGTCCCACAGCCCGACGACCACGTAGTTGAGCGTGATCTCCTCGATGCGGCCCCACTCGCCCTCGACGACGACCACGTCGTCGACGCGGATGGCGTCGCTGAACGCGAGCTGCACGCCCGCGAACAGGTTGCCGAGCACCGATTGCGCGGCGAGGCCGGCGATGATCGACACGATCCCCGCCGAGGCGAGCACCGACGCGCCGAGCGCGCGCACCGAGTCGAAGGTGAAGAGGATGACCCCGATCGCGATCACCACGATCGCGACGACGACAAGCCGACGCATGATCTGCAATTGCGTTCGCGAGCGCCGCGCGAGCCGGTTGTCGGCGACGTCGATGCGGTAGCGCCGCATGCCGAGGTCCGTCAGGAAGAGGAACCCCTGCGCGACGAGCCAGGCTCCCGCTGCGATGAGCCCGATGAGGAAGAGGTGGTCGACGGCCGGCCGCCACTCGTCCTCGGGGAACGCCACGCCGACCGAGATCCACAGGCCGAGGACCAGCAGGAACACGCGGAACGGCCACCGCGTGCGGTCGATGAGGATCGCCGCCCACTCGCGCCGGCGCGCGATCGCGCGCACGATGAGCGACACCAGTGCGGAGACGACGAACACGGCCGCGACCACCACGAGGACGGCGACGGCGAACGAGAGCCAGGACTGCCAGGTCGGGGACATCCGCCCAGCCTTGCGAACCCGCTGAACCGCCGCAAAGGGCGCCCAGCAGGTTGACAGCGCGCGTTCAGGATGGCTCGGAGCCGAGAGGACGGGATGCCGGCGCGGCACGTCGAGCACGGATGCCCCGCCGTGCTGCCACACGCGCGGGGCATCCGCTGCCCTGCTCCGAATCGGAGCCGAGCGCGATGCGCGGCTACGCCGCGTGCGCCTCGTCGGGCTCGGGTTCGCCCGCCTCGGGCTGCTGCGGGACATCCGCGGCCGTGTCTCCCGCCGCGACCGCCGTGTACGCGGCGCGCAGCGCAGCGCCCAGCGACGCATCCACGTTCGTCCAGTAGCCGAAGAACCGCTCGCGGATCTCGTCGATCGAGATCGCCTGCGCCTGACCGGTGAGCGTCACGAGGAAGCGCTCCTTCGCCGAAGCGTCGAACACCTCGCGGTAGAGCGTTCCGGCCTGGCCGAAGTCGCCGTCCTCGGCGTGCAGGGTCGCAGCCGCGCGCACCAGTTCGCCGTCGTGCTCCCACGAGCCCTCGGCGGCGCGTGCCGGGTCGGCGTGCGGTCCGCCGAAGCTGTTCGGCGCGTACACCGGGGTCGTCGGCGCGTTGAAGTGGTGGCGCTGCGCGCCGTCCTGCGAGTAGTTGTGCACCGGCGCGGCATGCGGCGCGTTCACCGGCAGCTGGTTGTAGTTCGTGCCGACCCGGTAACGCTGCGCGTCGGGGTAGCTGAACACCCGCGCCATCAGCATCTTGTCGGGGCTGATGTCGGTGCCCGGCACCTGGTTCGCCGGCGAGAACGCGGCCTGCTCGATCTCGGCGAAGTGGTTCTGCGGGTTGCGGTTCAGCGTGAAGTGGCCGACCTCGATGAGCGGATAGTCGGCGTGCGGCCACACCTTCGTGAGGTCGAACGGGTTGAAGCGGTACGTCTTCGCGTCGTCGTACGGCATGACCTGCACCTTGACGTCCCAGGTCGGGTACTCGCCGCGCTCGATCGCCTCGTACAGGTCGCGGCGGTAGAAGTCGGCGTCGGCACCGGCGATCGCCTCGGCCTCGGGCGCTTCGATCGTCTCGACGCCCTGGCGCGCGATGAAGTGGTACTTCACCCAGAACCGCTCACCCGCGGCGTTGATCCACTGGTAGGTGTGCGAGCCGTAGCCGTTGACGTGGCGCCACGAACGCGGCAGGCCGCGGTCGCCCATCAGATAGGTCACCTGGTGCGCCGACTCGGGCGAGAGGGTCCAGAAGTCCCACTGCATGTCGGCGTCGCGCAGACCCGAGCCGGGCAGGCGCTTCTGCGAGTGGATGAAGTCGGGGAACTTGATCGCATCGCGGATGAAGAACACCGGGGTGTTGTTGCCGACGATGTCGAGGTTGCCCTCGGTCGTGTAGAACTTCAGCGCGAAGCCGCGCACGTCGCGCCACGTGTCGGGCGAGCCGAGCTCGCCGGCGACCGACGAGAAGCGCAGCAGCGTCTCGCTCGTCGCACCGGGCTGGAACACCGCGGCGCGCGTGTAGGCCGAGACATCCCCGGTGATCACGAGCTCGCCGAACGCGCCGCCGCCCTTGGCGTGCACGATCCGCTCGGGGATCCGCTCGCGGTTGAACTGCGCGAGCTTCTCGACCAGGTAGCGGTCGTGCAGCACGGTCGCGCCGTCGGCCCCGACCGTGAGCGAGTGCGCGTCGCTGGCGACCGGGGTGCCGGTCTGGGTGGTCGTGAACTGCGGTGTCGATTCCGACATTCGTCCTCTTTCTCTGGATGGATGGCGTGCGGGCACGCCGAGCACCGCCTCGACCGGGCGGTGGTTCAGGGGGCGGCACCGGCGACGCGGGCCGCCGATCAGATCAGGCGGATGCCTCGGGCTGCGCGGATGCCTCGGGCTGCCGCCTGCAGTCGGCGCAGAGGCCCCAGAAGGTGACCTCGGCCGTGTGGATCGCGAAGCCGCCGGCGTCGGTCGGCGCCAGGCATGGTGGCTCGCCGACCACGCAGTCGACATCGCCGACCGCGCGGCAGCGAGTGCATACGACGTGGTGGTGGTTGTCACCGGTGCGACGCTCGTAGAGTGCGGGCGAGCCGGCGGGCTCGATGCGACGCAGCAGACCCGCGCCGTGCAGGGCATCGAGCACGTTGTACACCGATTGCAGCGAGGTGCCGGGCAGTTCGCCGACGATGCGCTCGTGCACGGTGTGCGCATCGAGATGACCGGTGCCGATCAGCGCCTCGAACACGGCGATGCGCGGTGCGGTCACTTTGAGGCCGACCGAGCGAAGCTGAGCGGCGGTGCGACCTCGCGTGCTCGCCTCTTCCATCGCGCTCGTCGTCATGCGTGCCAACCTAGCGCGATATTTTGAAGAGTTCAAAACACCGAGGAATTCACGGTTCCGAAGGACGCGTCCGTGGAACGACCGCACGTACCGGTCCGGCCGAGCCCCCGCCCGTTCAGTACTGGAGCAGGCTGAACACCCTGAACTCGTCGCCGAACTCCTCGACGAGCGCCGCACGGCCCCCGAGGTCGTCGAGTTCGACCGCGACCGAGATGCCCGCCACGTGCCATCCGGCCCGCTGCACGAGCCGAGCCGCCGCACCGACCGTGCCCCCGGTCGCGAGCACGTCGTCGACGATGAGCACCCGCGACCCCGCGGGCAGCGCGTCCACGTGCACCTCGAGAGCGGCCGTGCCGTACTCGAGCGCGTACTCCTCGCGCAGTACCTCACGCGGCAGCTTGCCCGCCTTGCGCACCGGCAGCACACCGGCACCGCACAGCGCCGACGCGGCCGCGGCGAGCAGGAACCCGCGCGCCTCGACGCCGGCGAGCACGTCGAACTCGCCCGCGAACGGTGCGGTCAGCGACTCCGAGAGGGTGTGGAACGCGGGGCCGTCGGCGAAGACCGGCGTCAGGTCGCGGAACACGATGCCGGGTTCGGGGAAGTCGGGGATCGTGGCGATGTGGCGCTCGACGAGCTCGCGCGCGGCGGTCTGGTTCACCACGACAGGGTACCGACCGCACCTGGGCGCGATGATGGATGTCATGCCAGCCCATCCTCGCCCGTCGCTGAACAAGGACACCACGCTCTGCATCTCGCTCGCGGGCCGCCCGTCGAACCTCGGCACCCGGTTCCACAACTTCCTCTACGACGAGCTCGGCCTGAACTTCGTCTACAAGGCGTTCACGACCGACGACATCGAGGGTGCGATCCGCGGGGTGCGCGCACTCGGCATCCGCGGATGCAGCGTGTCGATGCCGTTCAAGGAGGCGGTGATCCCGCTCGTCGACGAGATCGAGCCGTCGGCCGCGGCGATCGAGTCGATCAACACGATCGTCAACGAAGGCGGCCGGCTCGTGGCATCCAACACCGACTACGAGGCGATCGCGCAGCTGATCGCCGACCACGAGCTCGACCCGGCCCTGCGCGTCCTCGTGCGCGGATCGGGCGGCATGGCCAAGGCGACCGTGGCGGCGTTCCGCGACGCCGGGTTCGGCGAGCTCACCGTGCTCGCCCGCAACGAGACGGCCGGCCGCGCGCTGGCCGATCAGTACGGCTGCGGCTGGGTCGGCGAGGACCCCGCGCCGGGAACGGCCGACGTGATCGTCAACGTCACCCCGATCGGCATGCAGGGTGCGGATGCCTCGAAGCTGTCGTTCTCGCCCGAGCACGTCGCGGCGGCGCGGGTCGTCTTCGACGTGGTGGCGTTCCCCGCCGAGACTCCGCTCATCGTCGCGGGGCGCGACGCCGGCAAGGTCGTGATCTCGGGCGCCGAGGTGCACGCGATGCAGGCCGCACGTCAGTTCGAGCGCTACACGGGCGTGGCGATCACCCGCGACCAGGTCGCCCGGGCGGCCGCGTTCTCGCGGGCGGAGTAGTCGAGGCGACTGCCCGGGCGGCTGCCCGCTCGGGCTCGCGCCGTGCCTGGCGCCCTCGATACCCTCACGCCGAGGCGCGATGCACCGACATCCCGGAGTGAAGCACGATCGGATCGAAGATCCGGTCGTGCTTCGTGCCGCCACGAGCGCGTCCTCGCCTCATGAGCTGATGCGCCTGCAGGGCGCCGCCGGCAATCACGCGGTCGCCGACGCGCTGCACGCGACCGGCTCGCTCGAGGTGCAACGACGCCTCGTGCTCCTGCCGGTGGTCGTCCGACACCGCCCCGCGGGAGTCCCCCGACGCGGTCGACCGCTGATCGCAGCGAACCCTGCGCCAGTGCGAAGATTTCGATTCCACGCGATGCTCGGACGCCCGCAATGGACGGGCAGGGCCGCCCGCCTCGTTCGCGGCCCGAACCAGGAGGTGAACCACGTCATCAGCTTCGAGGTGATCCAGTCCGACCTCATGGCGATCCTCAACCGCTCGCTCCGATCGGGTGCGCCGGCAGTCAACGCCGTGACCCGGCTCACGGACGCGCTCTTCCCCACCCGGCCGCAACCCGAGTACGCGAACATGGCCGTACTCAGGGGCCGAGTTCTCGCGGGGCTCCCGACCCGCCGGCGACCGATCGGGCCGAATCTCCAACGTCACGTGAGTGGTCTGCTCTCGGCGCTCAACAGCTCGCCCGACAACGTGCGACTCGGCGACCGCGCCCTCAACCGGTCGATCGGCCAGTCGATCGACGCCGACTTCCGGCCGGGCACCTTCTGGTTCAGCGGCCGAGCGAACACCTCGGGTGCCGCCGCGCCCGCCGGAGTGGCCGCGCTGCCGCCCGGGGCCCGGACCGCGGGCGCGCCGGCCGGCGTCGGCGGCGCCGGCGGCGTCCACATCGCGAACTGGGTGGAATGCGTTCGCCTGACCGCCGCGCACGAGGCGATCGTGTTCGGGTACCAGAGCGCGTCATCGCAAACCCTCGCGTTCGTCATCAACGGCATCCGCGGCGCAGTCAACCCGGCTGCACCACCCGGGCGGCACCTGTCGTCGACGCAGCCGCCGACAGTGTTCCGCATCGCGTCGCCCTACCCCGTGCTCGTGATGGATCCGCGGGCAGGTCGGATGCCGTTCCTCTTCATGTAAGAGCGGGCACGTAGACTGTCACGGTCAGGCATCCGCCCGCGGCATCCGCTCGCCGCCGTTCTCTGGAGCTCGCCACTCGTGACCACCGAAACCTCCGCCACGACCGCTGCGCCGACGACCGCGGTGCTCGACACCGTCGAGGTCGCCGCCGCGACGCCCGAGAAAGAGCAGCCGTACGCGGCACTCGGCCTGAAGCCCGACGAGTACGAGCGCATCCGCAACATCCTCGGCCGCCGCCCGACCAGCGCCGAGCTCGCGATGTACTCGGTCATGTGGAGCGAGCACTGCTCGTACAAGTCCTCGAAGGTGTACCTGCGCCAGTTCGGCAAGAAGGTCACGCCCGAGATGAAGCAGCACCTCATGGTGGGCATGGGCGAGAACGCCGGCGTGCTCGACATCGGCGAGGGCTGGGCCGTCACGTTCAAGATCGAGTCGCACAACCACCCGAGCTACATCGAGCCGTTCCAGGGCGCCGCGACGGGCGTCGGCGGCATCGTGCGCGACATCATCTCGATGGGCGCCCGCCCCGTCGCGGTCATGGACGCCCTCCGGTTCGGCGCGATCGACCACCCCGACACGGCGCGCGTCGTGCACGGCGTCGTCGCGGGCATCAGCTTCTACGGCAACTGCCTCGGCCTGCCGAACATCGGCGGCGAGACCTGGTTCGACCCGGTGTACCAGGCAAACCCGCTCGTCAACGCGCTCGCGGTCGGCGTGCTCCGCCACGAAGATCTGCACCTCGCGAACGCCCGCGGCGCCGGCAACAAGGTCGTGCTGTTCGGCGCCCGCACCGGCGGCGACGGCATCGGCGGAGCATCCATCCTCGCGTCCGACACGTTCGCCGAGGGCGGGCCGACCAAGCGCCCCGCGGTGCAGGTCGGCGACCCGTTCGCCGAGAAGGTGCTCATCGAGTGCTGCCTCGAGCTGTTCGCGGGCGACCTCGTCGAGGGCATCCAAGACCTCGGCGCGGCCGGCATCTCGTGCGCGACCAGCGAGCTCGCCTCGAACGGCGACGGCGGCATGGCCATCGTGCTCGACGACGTGCTGCTGCGCGACTCCACCCTCACGCCCGAAGAGATCCTGATGAGCGAGTCGCAGGAGCGCATGATGGCGATCGTGCGCCCCGAGAAGCTCGAGGGCTTCCTGAAGGTCGTCGAGAAGTGGGACGTCGAGACGAGCGTGCTGGGCGAGGTCACCGACACGGGGCGCCTGAGCATCACCTGGCGCGGCCAGGAGATCGTGAACGTCGACCCGCGCACGGTCGCCGTCGACGGCCCGGTCTACGAGCGACCCGTCGCGTACCCGACCTGGATCGACGCGCTGCAGGCCGACACGGCGGCTCGCCTCGACCGGCCGGCCACGCCCGACGAGATCCGCGCCCAGTTCCTGCAGCTGGTCGGCTCGGCGAACCAGGCGGATGCCGCGTGGGTCACGAGCCAGTACGACAAGTACGTGCTCGGCAACACCGCGCTCAGCTACCCCGACGACGCGGGCATGATCCGCGTCGACGAGGAGTCGGGCCTCGGCGTCTCGGTCGCCACTGATGCGAACGGCCGCTACTCGTACCTCGACCCGCGCGAGGGCGCGAAGCTCGCGCTCGCCGAGGCATACCGCAACGTCGCCGTCACCGGTGCCGTGCCCATGGGCGTCAGCGACTGCCTCAACTTCGGCTCGCCCGAGAACCCCGAGGTCATGTGGCAGTTCTCCGAGACCGTCGAGGGCCTCAGCGACGCGTGCCTCGAGCTGGGCATCCCCGTCACCGGCGGCAACGTGTCGTTCTACAACCAGACCGGTGACGTGCCGATCCACCCGACGCCCGTCATCGCCGTGCTCGGCGTCATCGACGACGTCGCGCGGCGCCTGCCGAGCGGCTGGCAGGACGACGGGCACAACATCTACCTGCTCGGCGACACCCGCGCCGAGCTCGACGGCTCGGCGTGGGCCGGCGTCGTGCACGGTCACCTCGGCGGTCGCCCGCCGGCCGTCGACCTCGCGCACGAGCAGGCGCTCGCGGGTCTGCTCAACGCGGCCGCGATCGAGGGCCTCGTCGACGCGGCGCACGACCTCAGCGACGGCGGGCTCGCGATCGCGCTGGCCGAGGCGGTGTCGCGCTTCGGCGTCGGCGCCCGCGTGTTCCTCGGCGAGGTCATGGAAGACGCCGGCATCGACCTCGCGACCGCGCTGTTCAGCGAATCGGCGGGGCGGGTCATCGTGTCGGTCCCCCGGGAGGACGACGTGAAGTTCCGCGGGCTGTGCGAGGGCCGGGGTATCCCGGTGCGTCGCATCGGCGTGACGGATGCCTCGTCGCAGGCGCTCGAGGTGCAGGACGCGTTCACCGTGTCGGTCGACGAGCTGCGCGGTGTCAACCGCGCCCCGCTCGCCGACGCGTTCGGGCCGGTCGTCGGGTACTGACACCCGCTGCGCCCTCTGCACCGCTGAACCACCTACCTCTGCACCACCCACCCCTGCGCCACCTACCTCTGCACCACCCACCCCTGCACCACCCACCCCTGCGCCACCCACCCCTGCACCATCCACCCCGCCTCCCCGCCGAGTGTTCCCATTTGCGCCGAGTGTTGCCCGGCGAACGGAAACTTGAGGCGCGAGCGGAAACACTCGGCGGTGGGCAGCGCGCCGGGGCACACGCGGCTGCGGCGCGGGCACGCGCGAGCCACGCGCACGCACCGGGCAGGACGTGGGATCGTGATCGGGTGAGCATGCCGACGGATTCCCGCGACGAGCGCGAGTCGTACTCCGACGCGTACGCGGCACGGCACGGCGGGTTCGCGCTCATCCCGGCGGCGCACGTGTTCCTGACCAGGCCGGCGGACGGCGACGGCAGCGAGCCCGGTGCCGAGCTCGTGCTGCTGCAGCGCCGCGTCGCGACCGACTACTACGACGGATGGTGGGCTGCGTCGGCCGCGGGCCATGTCGAACTCGGCGAGACCGCGTACGACGCCGCCGTGCGCGAGACCGCTGAGGAGCTCGGCGTCGAGGTCGGCCGCCTTCGGCCGCTCACGACCGTGCACCGGGTCGGCCCCGGTCCCGACGACCGCCCGAGCGACCGGCCGACCGAGCAGCGGGTCGATTTCTACTTCCAGGCGGTCGAGTGGGCAGGCGAGCCGCGCCCGAACGACGGCACCGCCGACCTTCTGCAGTGGTTCCCGCTCGACGCGCTGCCCGAGCGCACCGTGCACCACGAACGGCACGTGCTCGAGCTGTTCGCCGCGGGCAGCCTGCCGATCATCACCGACTTCGGGTGGCCGACCCGCTGATCCAGGCGCATCCGGCGGACCGGCGGCGCCAGCTCAGAAGAGCACCGCGCCCGCCACGAAGCTGACCGCCATCGTGCCGAGGCCGATGCCGAGCGTGCGCGTCATCGCCCGCACCACACTCGTGCCCCCCGAGCGCGCGCTGACGATCGCGCTCACCGCGAGCGAAAGCACGACCGCGACGACGATCGCCCACGTCTCGATGGCCGCCGGGAACAGCAGCAGCATGGTGAACGGCACCGCCGCGCCCAGCACGAACCCCGCCCCCGCGCCGATCGCGGCGAGCGGCGGCCCGCTGCGAGGCATCGCCGTTCGAATGCCGTGCTCGGTCTCGAGCTGCGCCGACAGGGCGTCCGCCGCGCTCAGCTGCTCGGCGACCTGCCGCGCGAGGGACGCGTCGAGGCCCCTGCGCTCATAGTGGGCGGCGAGCTCGGCGAGCTCGTCATCGGGTCGCGCGGCGAGTTCGGCGCGCTCTTCGGCGATGAGCGCGAGTTCGAGTTCGCGCTCGCCGGCGATCTCCACGTACTTGGCTCCCGCGATCGAGAGCGCGCCTGCCACGGTCGCGGCGACCGCGCCGACGAGCAACGTGGCTTCACCCGCGCCCGCGCCGGCGAAGCCTTCGAGCACGCCCGCCGTCGCGATGATGCCGTCGTTCGCGTCGACGACGTGCTCGCGCGCGATCGCGCCGAACCGCCCCTTCCCCACGACCCCATCATGCCCCGGTCGGCGGGTGGGCGAGCAGTTCGACGCGCTCGTGGAGGTATCGCGCGAACGGCGCGAGCGCGGTCGGGTCGGTCGGGCTCCAACGCACGAACACGTCTTCGCCCTCGCCGCTGTCATCGCCGCTGCCATCGAGCACGAGCGGCCCGGATGCTCGGGAGCGCGTGAGCTCGTCGAGGTCGATCGCCACCGTATCGAAGTTCACGGTCTCGCCGGCACGGAACCCGCCGCGCACCGCGGCCGCCCGGTACGCCCGCTGCTCGGCGACCGCGTTCGCCGTGATGCTCCGCCGCGCCTCGGGCTCGGCGCGCACGACCCGACCGGTGCCGCGCAGGTCGCCCTCGGGGGTCACGAGCAGCACGCCGAGCCGCCACACGCGGCCGGCACGAGACATCCGCTCGGCTCGTGGAATGCCGAGCACCCGGCGCGAGGCGACGAACTCGGCCAGCGCCTCGTCGCGCGCGCCGGCGGCGTGCAGCCGCTCCGCGGCCTGCGCGACGAGGGCCTGCACCCGCTCCGCGACATCCATCCCCCGATCCCTCCCCGTCCAAGGTCGATTCGCGTGTGGGCGGTCGACACTGCGCGACCTCGCATAGGCGAATCGACCTTGTTCGCGAAAGCGGCCCGCCGGGCCCTCAGTACTTCATGACGATGCGGCCCTCGACCTTGCCCTCCTCGAGGCGCTCGAAGATGTCATTGATGTCGTCGAGCGTCTCGACCGACGAGACCGTCGGGTGGATGAGACCGCGCGCGTAGAAGTCGATCGCCTCGGCGAGATCCTGCCGGGTGCCGACGATCGAGCCGCGGATCGTGATGCGCCGCAGCACGACGTCGAAGATCGACGCCGGGAACTCCCCCGGCGGCAGCCCGACGAACACCACCGTGCCGCCGCGACGCGCCATGCCGACGCCCTGGCCGAACGCCTCGGTGTGCACCGCAGTGACGAGCACGCCGTGTGCGCCGCCGATCTGCTCCTGGATCGCGGCGATCGGGTCTTCCGTCGCCGCGTTGACGACCACCTCGGCGCCGTGCTTGGTCGCGAGCGCGAGCTTCTCGTCGTCGATGTCGACGGCGGCGACGCGCATGCCCATCGCGATCGCGTACTGCACGGCGATGTGCCCGAGGCCGCCGATGCCCGAGATGACCACCCACTGACCGGGCTTCACCTCGGCCTCCTTGAGGCCCTTGTAGACGGTGACGCCCGCGCACAGGATCGGCGCGATCTCGACCTCGTCGACGCCGTCGGGGATACGTGCGGCGAACTTCTCGTCGACGAGCATGTACTCGCCGAAGCTGCCGTCGACGAAGTACCCGCCGTTCTTCTGGTTCGGGCACAGCGTCTCCCAGCCGGTGCGACAGTACTCGCAGACGCCGCAGGCCGTCCACAGCCAGGCGTTGCCGACCTTGTCGCCGACCTTCAGCTCGGTCGTGCCCGGGCCGACCGCGACGACCTCGCCGTAACCCTCGTGCCCTGGGATGAGCGGGACCTTCGGCTTCACCGGCCAGTCGCCGTTCGCGGCGTGCAGATCGGTGTGGCATACGCCCGACGTGATGAGCCGCACGAGCGCTTCACCCGGGCCCGGCTGCGGGATCGGGACGTCTTTCACGACGAGCGGCTGCCCGAGTTCGGTGACGACTGCGGCGCGCATGGTGTCGGCCATTGCTTCCCCCTTCGGAATCGGCCGGCCCCTGCCGGCCACGCCCCACGCTACGCGGATGAAGCATCCTCACGGAAGGTGCGGATGCCTCACTCGGTTCTGCCCTCCCAGACGAAGACGAAGGATGCCTCGGCGGCCTGCGGAGCCGTGTCGAGCACCAGGTACTCGACGATGAGGTACTCCTCGCCGTCCGGGACCATCGTCGTCGGCAGGATGCCCTTGTCGTACTCGTCGAGCGCCTGGAACTCGGCGATCGTGCCGACCCACGGCTGGCCGGTGCCGAGCCGGATCGACAGGCGGACGTGCGGGGCGAGATCCTGCCCGACACTGTCGACGCGCGAGTACAGCTTCACCGTCATCGGCAGCGTGCCGCGGTTCTCGACGCGCGCCATCGCCCACGACGTGTCGCCGGGCGCGAGATTCGTCTCGTCGAACACCGCCTCGGTGAGGTGGTCGTTCCAGAGTTCGACCGTGCCGGTACCGAAGGTGTTCGGCCCGGTCTCGGTGCGCGCGGTAAATGCGGCGAACGACGCGGTGTACACGAGGAAGGCCGCGAGGAGGATCGCCAGCGGGGTCGCCAGCGCGAGCACCCACGAGCGGATGTCTCGGGGCCGGCGTTCGACGCCGGCAGGCTTCACTGCCATGGCGTCCCCCGATCCGTTCGGACGGCGAGGCCCAGCACGTCGGGCGTCACCGGGTCCGGCTCCGGTGCCGGGTTGGCCGGAACTCGTGTGCAGACGGTGTCGTTCACCATGAGCCAGTCGAGCTCCTCGGGCTCCGTCCCGGCGGGCGTGAGGGAGCCGCCGATCCAGTGCACCTCCCAGGGCCAGATTCCACCGGCGATCGTGCCGACGACCAACCGACCGTCGCCCTCATCGAACTGCTCGAACGTGTCGAGGCCACCCGACCACCCGGTGCCGAACTCCTGGTTGCCCGTATAACGCCACGAGATCGTCACCGGCCCCGGAATCGGAGCTTCGGAATCGTTCTGCACGTTGATGCCGATGCTGCCGGGCGCGACGTTCACCGCCGTCACCCGGCAGGTGGCCGGTCCTCGCGGGTTCGTATCCCACGTCGAGGCACCGGTCGCGGTCTGCGCGGTCCAGGCGGCGGACGCACCACGGCCCACTCCTGCGCAGACCAAGACCACGCCCAGCACGACCGCGAGCGCGGCCGCAGTCAGCTCGAGGGCGAGCCGCACGGGCGAGCGGTTCCGCCGATCGGGTTCGGCGACCGGGCGGAACATGCCGCGCAACGCGACCGCCATGACGATGACCGCGAGGGCGACGAGCCACCAGGCACCGGCGGCCGCCCACACGACCGGCAGACCCACGAGCGGCACGAGGATGACGCCGACGCCGACGACGTCGGCCGGATCGACGAGCGTCGAATCGGCGCTCTCGTTCGCGTCGCCCTTCGTGCGGAGCATCCCGTCGTCGTCGATGTCGGCGACGCGGTGCAGCATCAGTCGGTCCGCCCCCGACGGATCGGGGAACAGCACGACCTGGCCCTCCGCGATGACATCGGGCTCGACGGGAAGCGAGAGCGCGACGTCGCCGGCCCGGATGACCGGCGCCATCGAATCGCTCATCACGGTCGTGGCCATGAGGCCGAAGACCTGCGGCGCGACCGCGATGACCGCGAGCGTCGCCACCAGGGTGACGAGCGCGCGACTGAGCGCGATCCGCACGACCGACGGCCAGGGCAGCAGCGAGATCGGCGTGCGGCTCCGAGTCCGCTGCCGGGGACTCGGAGCCCTGGCCGTGACGGTGTTCAGCGCGATCGCCTACCGGCTCTGCGCTTCCCAGACGAAGACGACCGAGGCCGCGTTCGCCTCCTGCGCGGACGGTGCCACGACGTAGGTGATGGTGTACTCCTCGGTGTTGCCGGGTGCGGTCGTGAGTGCGACCTCGCCCTGTGCCGCATCCGTCCACCCGGTTCGCTGCTGGAACGTGGCGAGCGTCCCTGTGAACACCGTTTGAGCGTCCTCATTCGTGATCGTGAGGTTGATGTCCGCAGCGAGATCCTGCGTTCCCGTCGGGTTCTGCGCGTACATGCGGACATCGACCGTCGGGATCGTGCCCGTATACGTGACCGTGACCGTCTTCGTACCCGTCGCACCCGGAGCGAGGTTGACCTCGTTGAAGACCGCCTCGCCCTTCATGTCGTTGTCGATGAGCACGGTACCGGTCGCCCAGTTGTTCTGGCCCGATGGGGTCGTCGCCGTGAACGCCGCGAACGACGCCCGGTAGACCATGAGGGCGGCCAGCACGATCGCCAGCGGGATCGCGATCGCGATCACCCACGCCCGCGTGTTGCGCTTCTCGTCGTCCCTCGTCAGGACGATTGCCTCGGTCATCCCAGCCTCCATACGCGTGGGGCGACCTTGGTAGGGTCTGGAAACCCCACATCAGCAGGCTATTCCGGCGACCTGCGATCGCCCTGTTGACTGCCTGACAATATGCCGCGAACCCGGCGCCTCATCGCGACCGCGACACGAGTTCCAGCAGCGCCATCGCGTACGCCTCCGAGGCATCCGGATGCTCGTACCGCAGCCGCTCGCCCGCGATCTCGACCTCGACCTCGAACGCGTCGTCGAGGCGACGCAGCGAGCGGAACGTGCCGCGCAGCAGCTCGCGCAGCTGGTCTTCGCGCGGCAGCCACACTGCGTCCTCGAGCGTCAACGAGTCGAGCGCCCACTCGGTCGTGCCGTTGAACCCGAGGATGGTGCCGGCCGACGTGCGGTGCGACTCGATCGTCATCTCGCTCACGGTGAAGACGTCGGCGTCGAGGTCGACTTCGACGCCGCCGGGCAGGTCGACCTGGAAGCGGTCGCCCGACTCGGGGTGCCACACGAGACCGGCGCGCTTGAGCGCGACCGCGAGCTCGCGGCTGATCACACGGCCCCTGCGGGATCGGCCGCAGCGGATGCCTCGCCGGCGAGTTCCTCGTGATGCTGGATCACCTCGGCGACGACGAAGTTGAACCACTTCTCGGCGAACGCGGGGTCGAGGTGCGCGTCTTCGGCGAGCGCCCGCAGGCGGGCGATCTGGCGCTTCTCGCGGTCGGGATCGCTCGGCGGCAGGCCGTGCCGCGCCTTCAGCCGCCCGACCTGCTGCGTGAACTTGAAGCGCTCGGCGAGCAGGTGGATGAGGGCCGCGTCGATGTTGTCGATGCTCGAGCGGATGCCGAGCAGTTCGGTCATCGCGGCGTCGCGGTCGTCGATGGAGGTCATGGTTCGAAGATAGGCGACGGCGGGGCATCCGTTCCCCTGTGGATGCCCCGCCGCCTGGCCTGTCGCAGCTTCCGCGCCCGATCAGCGCGGCGTCGCCCGCCGGATCACGAGGTAGCCGCCCATCGCGCAGACAAGGGCGAGCCCGAGCACGATGGTGAATCCGCCGACGATGCCGATGGACGCGAACCACTCGAACAGGCTCATCCAGCTGTTGCTGAACGTCATGACCGCGATGAAGGCCAGGAACAGCGCGATCGCGCTGAACGTCACGACCAGCATGCCCCGCATGCGCCACCGCATGTACACCGTGGTCACGCTCGCGCCGATGAACAGCACCAGCAGCTGCATCGCCAACGTCGTGTAGAAATCGGTGAGCCACCCCTGCTGGCCGTACCAGAGCGAATCGAACATGGCGATGCCGATGCCCCAGCCGTCGGTCGCCTTCTCGATCTGCACGAGCGTGGCGATGGCGATGGCGTTCAGGAACGAGACGATGCCGAACATCGCGCTCGTGCCGATCCAGAAGTCGCGTCGCGTGGTGCCGAAGCCGAGCGCGAACGAGAAGGTCAGACCGATCGCCTGCACGCCGACGACCACGAGGTACCACTGGGGTGAGAGCACGGCCCAGCTGTAGCGCATACCCGCGGCCATGTTCTCGGCGGGGCCGCCCGCACCAGTGATGATGAGCCCGATGACCATCATGATGGCCCAGGCGGAGCCGAGGATGATCCACGGGATGCCGAAGAACACCGACGGGTTGACGGCGTGCAGGCGCACGATGCGCCAGATCTCGTGGGCCCGCGAGCGGGCTTCGGTGCGCACGATCGGCTGATCGATGACGGCGCTCATGCTGCGACCTCCTGGTCGGTCGAGTCGGCACCCAGGTCGGTGCCGGTCAGGTGGATGATGAGCTGCTGGAGCGAGACCGGCGCGAGTTCGAGCCCGAGTTCGGCGGCCGCGACCCGCTCGGCCTGGTCGAGCCGCCCGTCGATCGTGACCGACGCGAGCCCGCCGAGGTTGTCGCGGCCGATGACGGGCCGGTCGGCCGTGAACGACTCGACCGCAGCGCGGGGCCCGGCGATGGTCGTCGCGGACCCCCGCAGTTCGTCGGCGTCGCGGTCGAACAGGATGCGGCCCTGGTCGATGAGGATCACGTGCTCGAGCAGATTCGCGACCTCGTCGATCAGGTGCGTCGAGAGCACGATCGTGCGGGGGTGCTCGGCGTAGTCCTCGAGGAGGCGGTCGTAGAAGATGTGCCGCGCGACGGCGTCGAGGCCCAGGTAGGGCTCGTCGAAGAACGTGAGGGGCGCTCGGCTCGCGAGGCCGACGATCACCCCGACGGCCGACAGCTGCCCGCGCGAGAGCTTCTTGATGTAGCGGTTCAGCGGCAGCCGGAAGTCGGCGATGAGCTGCTCGGCGAACTCGGCGTCCCAGTGCTCGAAGAACCAGGGCGCGGCCTTGAAGACGTGCGCGGCCTTGAAGCTGTCGGGGTAGCGCTGCGACTCGGCGATGAAGCACATGCGGCGCAGCACGTCGGCGTGTTCGGCCGGTTCGCGGTCGAAGACCTCGAGGGCGCCGGCGTCGGGGAACAGCTGGCCCGTGAGCAACTGCATGATCGTCGTCTTGCCGGCCCCGTTGCGGCCGAGGAGCCCATAGATGCGGTTCTCCTCGAGCATGAAGTCGACGGCGTCGACGGCCGTGAACGAGCCGTAACGCTTGGTGAGCCCGGTCGCCCTGGCGACGGTGCGGGTCATGATGCGATCCTCTCTGCGCGGACCATCGCCGCGAGTTCTTCGGGGCCGATGCCGAGCTTCTCGGCTTCGACCATGAGTGGTCTGAGGTACTGCGCGGCGAACTCGGCCCGCCGGCGCTCGATGAGACGCTCCCTGGCGCCGGCGGTCACGAACATGCCGATGCCCCGCCGCTTCTCCACGATGCCGTCGTCGACAAGGCGGTTCACCCCTTTCAGCGCGGTGGCCGGGTTGACCCGGAGGAACGCCGCGAACTCGTTGGTCGACGGGATCTGACTGCCCTCGAGCAGGGTGCCGTCGATGATGTCGTTCTCGACCTGCTCGGCGATCTGGATGAAGATCGGGCGCGATTCGTCCATACCCGCCTAACTCTGTTGGTTCATTACTCGACTAATGAACCACTGAACCGCGGCGATGTCAACCCCCTGCGCGGCATCCGGCCCGGACGCGTTCGAACACCACGAGGTGCCGCTACGGTTACCGGGTGCCGCCCCGCATGCTCCTGCCCCGCTCGGCTCCTTCGCGAGAAGGGGTGTCGCCCCTCGCCATCACGGCGCTGCTGGACCGGCTCGACGAGCAGGCGATCGAATGCCACTCGCTGATAGTCGTGCGTCACGGGCGCATCGTGGCGGAAGGGTGGTGGGCACCGTACTCCGCTGAACAGCCGCACCTCCTCTACTCGCTGACGAAGTCGTTCACCTCGATCGCGGTCGGTCTCGCGATCGCCGACGGCCTGCTCTCGCTCGACGACCGCCTGGTCGACGTGCTGCCCGAACACGTCCCCGACGACGTGACCGCTCAGGGGCGGCGCATCACCACGCACCACCTGCTCTCGATGACCGCGGGGCATCCGACGGACACCCTCGAGGAGGCCTGGCGGCTCGAGCCGGGCGATCTGGTCAGAGGATTCCTGCGACTGCCGTTCGCCGCACCCGAGGGCACGCTCCACACCTACGACAACGCGACCACCTTCATCCTGGCCCGGATGGTGGAACGGGTCACCGGTCGCGAGCTTCCCGCCTACCTCGACGAGCGGCTGTTCGGCCCCATGGGCATCGAGGCGGGCGAATGGGACCGCGTCGCGAGCGGCCTCGCGTTCGGATTCCACGGGCTCCACTTGACGACCGAAGCGGTCGCCGCGTTCGGCGAGCTGCTGCTGCGCGGCGGCCGCTGGGGCGAGCGGCAACTCGTGCCCCGCGACTACGTCGAGCTCGCAACCCGGTCGCACGTCGAGAGCCGCCCCTACGACGAGGGCGGCGTCGGTGCCGACTATCTCAGCGGCTACGGCTATCAGATCTGGATGTCGCGCCACGGCTTCCACGGCAGCGGCGCCTACGGGCAGCACTGCGTCGTCGTGCCCGCCCACGACCTCGTCGTGGTCGTGACGTCGGCCGAGCGCACCGTGCAGCAGGCGCAGGACGCGCTCGACGCCGTCTGGGACTGCCTGCTCCCCGGCATCGACCAGGCAGCCGCACCGGCCGACGACGACGCCCTCGCCGAGCGGCTGCGCACGCTCGCACTGCCGCTGCCCGTGCCCGGCGGTTCCTCCGGGCCGCAACTCCCCGTCGCCGCGACGCTCGACTCCTCGGCTGCGGACTCCGCCCTGCCCGACGGCACGGCGGTGCTGCTCGAACCGACGCACGACGGCTGGCGAGCGCGATTCGAGGGGCTCGTCGACCTCCCGATCGGCGACGGGCACTGGGCTGGCGGCTCGCCGCTCGGGCGCCCGATCCGTGCCGCCGGAGGATGGGACGCCGACGTCTTCGTCGCCGACGTCTACGTCATCAGCAGCCCGCACCGCGTCCGGCTCACGATCGACTCCCGCGAACGGATCGCCCACGCGGTGTGGACCACGGTGCCGTTGACCGGCCCGGAGCTGCTGCGGCACCTCCGAGCCCCGCTGATGACCCGCCCCGACGTCGCGTAGGTGCTCACGGCTCGACGCGGCTCCCCGGCACCCGGAGCCTGCCCTGCGCGAACAGGATGCCGAGCAGCACCAGCACGGCGCCGACCGGTTCGTGCCAGCTCAACTGCTCGCCGAGCAGCACCATGCCGAGCGCCACCCCCACCACCGGCGTCACATAGGTCACGGTCGACACTCCGGTCGGCCCCCAGGCCCGCAGCACGTTGATGTTCCAGATGTAGGCGAGTCCCGTACCGAGCACGCCGAGCGCGAGCAGCGAACCGACCACCTGCCAGTCGAGCGTCACCGGCCCGATCGCGAGCCACGGCGTGAGCGCGAGCATGACCACCGCCGACACCCCGATCGACAGGAACGCGAACGTCGCCGGCGCGATCGGCCGGTGGCTGAGGAACCGACGCTGATACCCGAACGTGAACCCGTAGCAGAGCGTCGCGAGCAGGCACGCGAGCTGTCCCGCCAGACTCCCTGTGAGCCCCGAGAGCTGCCACGGCGCGATCACGACGAGCACCCCCAGGATGCCCAGCCCCACGCCGAACCACCGGCTGCCGCCGAGCCGCTCCACGCGGAACACCAGCGTCGCCATCAGGGCGGTCATGATCGGCGTCGTCGCGTTGTAGATCGACGCGAGGCTCGACGACACGTATTGCTCGGCCCACGCGAAGCTGAGGTACGGGATGACGCACGTCGTGAGCGACACCACGAGGAAGTGCCCCCACACCACGGGTTCGCGCGGCAGCACAGGGCCGGCGGTGCCGGAGGCATCCGTCACCCTGGGCCGCGTGACGAGCACGACCAGGCCGAGCGCGATCGCACCCAGCATGGTGCGCGACCAGGCGACCTGCCCGAACGAGACGCCCTCGAGCGCGACCTTCATGAACAGGAAGCTCGCACCCCACACGAGCCCCATGCCGAGGAACTGCAACCAGGCCGACAGCGCGGAGGGTCGCCGGACCCGGGCGGGCGCGGTGTCGGCGGACGCGGTCGAATCGGTGGTGCGGGAACTCACGCGACGAGCGTACGACCGCGGTCGGCGCACCGCATCGGCCACCGACCACGCTGTCCGGAACCCGCCGAAGGTCGGCAGTTCCGACCCGTGCGAGGATGTTCCGGTGACTGAGCAGTCCGAGCCCGACCGCAAGCCCGAGTCCGACCCCGAGCCCTCGCGGCATCCGAGCCGATGGACCGCCGCGGCGCCGTGGATCGCCGTGGCCATCGCGATCGCGGTCATCGCCGCCGACCAGCTCACCAAGCTCTGGGCCGAGCAGTCGCTCGAACTGGGCGTGCGCACTCGCCTGCTCGGCGATCTGCTCGGGCTCCAGCTCGTGTACAACCCCGGTGCCGCGTTCTCGCTCGGCACGGGCAGCACGTGGGTATTCACGATCCTCGCCGGGGTCGGCGTCGTCGTCGCGGCGTGGTTCGTGTGGCGCACCCGCTCGCGCGCCTGGGCGATCTGCCTCGGGCTGCTGCTCGGCGGCGCGATCACGCACTTCCTCGACCGGCTGCTGCGCAAGCCCGCGTTCGGCCAGGGCCACGTGGTCGACTTCATCGCCTACGCGCACTGGTTCATCGGCAACGTCGCCGACATCGCGATCGTCGTCGGAGCCGTGCTCGCGGTGCTGCTCGTGGTGCGCGGCGTGCCGCTGCGGCCGGCGAGCGACGCCGGTCCTGCGAACGACGCCGGCCCTGCGAACGACGCCGGCCCTGCGGACAACCCCGGGCACGAGGCATCCGACCGGTTCTAGGCTGGAACCCATGACCACCCACTTCGACGTCATCGTCCTCGGCGCGGGTCCCGGCGGGTACGTGGCCGCCATCCGCGCCGCCCAACTCGGCCAGAAGGTCGCCGTCATCGAGGAGCGCTACTGGGGCGGCGTCTGTCTCAACGTCGGCTGCATCCCCTCCAAGGCGCTGCTGCGCAACGCCGAGCTCGCGCACATCTTCCACGACCAGGCCAAGACCTTCGGCATCTCGGGCGACGTGCAGTTCGACTTCGGCGCCGCGTTCGACCGCAGCCGCCAGGTCTCCGAGAAGCACGTCAAGGGCGTGCACTTCCTGATGAAGAAGAACGGCATCGCCGAGTTCGACGGCCGCGGCGTCTTCACCGGCCCGAACGCGATCGATGTGCGCAAGGCCGACGGCTCGGTCGAGCAGCTGACCTTCGCGAACGCGATCATCGCGACCGGGTCGCGCGTGCGGCTGCTGCCCGGCGTGCAGCTCTCCCAGAACGTCGTCACCTACGAGACGCAGATCCTCACGCGCGAGCTGCCGCGCTCGATCGCGATCGTCGGCGCCGGCGCCATCGGCATGGAGTTCGCGTACGTGCTGCGCAACTACGGCGTCGAGGTGACCGTCATCGAATTCCTCGACCGCGCGCTGCCGAATGAAGACGTCGAGGTCTCGAAGGAGATCACCCGCCAGTACCGCAACATCGGCATCCCGATCCTCGCGTCGACCCGCGTCGACACGGTCGTCGACAACGGCTCTTCGGTCACGGTCAGCTACACCGGCGCCGACGGGCAGCCCGGCTCGCTCGAGGCCGACAAGGTGCTCATGGCGGTCGGCTTCGCGCCGAACGTCGAGGGCTTCGGCCTCGAGGCGACCGGCGTGACGCTCACCGAGCGCGGCGCCATCGCGATCGACGAGCGGATGCGCACGAACGTGCCGCACATCTACGCGATCGGCGACGTCACCGCCAAGCTCATGCTCGCGCACGTCGCCGAGGCGCAGGGCGTCGTCGCAGCCGAGACCATCGGCAACGCCGAGACCATGGAACTCGGCGACTACCGAATGATGCCGCGCGCCACGTTCTGCTCGCCGCAGGTCGCTTCGTTCGGGCTGACCGAGCAGCAGGCCCGCGACGAAGGGTACGACGTGGTCGTCGCGAAGTTCCCGTTCTCGGCGAACGGCAAGGCCAACGGCCTGGGCGACCCGGTCGGCTTCGTGAAGCTCGTCGCCGACAAGAAGCACCTCGAGCTGCTGGGCGGCCACATGGTCGGGCCGGATGTCTCGGAGCTGCTGCCCGAGCTCACCCTCGCCCAGAAGTGGGACCTCGGCGCCCTCGAGCTCGCCCGCAACGTGCACACCCATCCGACCCTGTCGGAGGCGCTGCAGGAGGCGTTCCACGGGCTGGCCGGGCACATGATCAACATGTAGCGGTCGCCGCCGGCGCATGTCTGCGCACCGGCAGTGACATGATCGACACGTGACCGAAGGGCGCGTGCGATGAACTGGATCATGATCGTCGTCGGGGTACTGCTGATGGCCGCGGGCGTCATCTGGACCCTGCAGGGGCTCAACCTGCTGCCCGGCTCCGCGATGAGCGGCGTGCTCCTGTGGGTGGTCGTCGGCCCGGTCGTCGAGGTCGTGGGCCTTCTCCTCGTCGTCATCGGGATCGCGCGGCTGCGTCGCAGCTGAGCTGCGCGGGCTCCGCAACGCGAACGTCAAGGCGACAGCCACCGCGAACACCACCGCGACAGCGGAACGGGGTCGGATGTCTGAGACATCCGGCCCCGTCCTCGTTGTTCGACACGCCCTGGGCAGGCATTCCTGGCCGTGTCGAGACGGTCCGGCGGCGGGCTCCCCCGCCCGCCGCCGGGGTCTGGTCGGCTCCGAGCCGACGGCTGCGCGGCCTAGTGCTGCACCGCCTTCTCGGCGCCGATGCCCGTGAGCGAGCGCACCTCCATCTCGCTCTGCTTGGCCGGGTCCTCCTTGGTCTTGTCGAGGATGGTCACGATCCAGCCGAGCAGGAACGCGAGCGGGATCGACACGATGCCCGGGTTCGAGAGCGGGAAGAACGCGAAGTTGATGTCCGCGGTCTTCAGCATGGATGCCTCGGAGCCCGACACGACCGGCGAGAAGATGATCAGCACGAGCGCCGAGATGAGCCCGCCGTACATGCTCCAGAGAGCACCCTTGGTGGTGAACCGCTTCCAGAACAGCGAGTACACGATCGTCGGCAGGTTCGCCGACGCGGCGATGGCGAACGCGAGGGCCACGAGGAACGCGACGTTCTGGCCGTTCGCGGCGATGCCGCCGATGATCGCGACGATGCCGATGACGACCACCGTGCGACGGGCGACCTTCACCTCGGCACCAGCCTCGGGAGCACCCTTCTTCACGACCGACGCGTAGATGTCGTGCGCGAAGCTCGCCGCCGCGGTGATCGTGAGGCCGGCGACGACCGCGAGGATCGTCGCGAACGCGATCGCCGAGATCAGGCCGAGCAGCAGCGGGCCGCCGAGCTCGAACGCGAGCAGCGGAGCCGCCGAGTTCGGGCCGCCGGGCGCCGCGGCGATGACCGACGGGCCGACGAGGGCCGCCGCGCCGTACCCGAGCACCAGCGTGAACACGTAGAAGATGCCGATCAGCCAGATCGCCCAGACGACCGACTTGCGAGCCTCCTTCGCGGTGGGCACCGTGTAGAAGCGCATCAGCACGTGCGGCAGCGCCGCGGTGCCGAGCACGAGTGCGAGGCCGAGCGACACGAAGTCGACCTTCGCGATCTCGGAGACGCCGTACTTCAGGCCCGGGTCGAGGATCGCGGGGTTGTCGGCGACGGCGACCGCGTTGTCGAGCAGCGTCGAGAAGTTGAAGCCGTTGATCGCCAGCACCCAGACCGTCATCACGCCGGCGCCTGCGATGAGCAGCACCGCCTTGATGATCTGCACCCAGGTGGTGCCCTTCATACCGCCGATGAGCACGTAGAGAATCATGAGCGCGCCGACCACGGTGATGACGACGGCCTGGCCGACCTGGTCGCCGACCCCGAGCAGCAGCGACACGAGGCCGCCTGCCCCCGACATCTGCGCGAGCAGGTAGAAGAAGCACACGACGAGCGTCGTGACGGCCGCCGCGATGCGGACCGGCTTCTGCTTCAGCCGGAACGAGAGCACGTCGGCCATCGTGAACTTGCCCGTGTTGCGCAGCAGCTCGGCGACGAGCAGCAGGGCGACGAGCCACGCCACGAGGAACCCGATCGAGTACAGGAACCCGTCGTACCCGGTGACGGCGATCGCGCCGACGATGCCGAGGAAGGACGCCGCCGACAGGTAGTCGCCCGCGATCGCCGATCCGTTCTGCCCCCCGGTGAACGAACGGCCCGCGGCGTAGTAGTCGGAGGCGGTCTTGTTGTTGCGGCTCGCGCGGAACACGATCACGAGCGTGATCGCGACGAAGACGCCGAAGATGCCGATGTTGAGCCAGGCGTTGTCGGCCGCGGCTGCGGTGGTTTCGAAGTGCAGCATCAGCGGGTCGCCTCCTCAGCGGTCGCAGCACCGGCGGCCGACTCGAAGTCGCCGCCCTCGATCTCGTTGCGGATCTGCTCGGCCTTCGGGTCGAGGTTGCGGTTCGCGTAGCTGACGTACCAGGTCGTGACGGCGAACGTGGTGACCACCTGGGCGAGGCCGAGGATCATCGCCACGTTGACGCTGCCCCACACCTGGGTCGACATGAAGTCGTGCGCGTAGCTGGCCAGCAGCACGTAGGCGAGGTACCAGACGAGGCATGCGGCCAGCACGGGGAACACGAAGCTGCGATGCGTCTTCCGCAGCTTCTGGAACTCGGGTGATGCTTGGACGGCTCCGAAATCGACGGGCGGTGCCGTCGTCTCGGAGCTCAGGGCGTCGTTGCCCATAGCGTCTACTCCTTCGAGGGGGGTCGAGGCGAGGCGGCAGCCGCGCCGCTGCGTTCGCAGTGGAACGATTCTGGTGACGGCGGCACTCTGCGGGGGTGCTGCGCCGTTCATCGTCGGTGAACGGCGTCGGCGGTGCGACGAACGGCGCGACGATCGCGACGAACGACGGCTAGTTTTGTCAGGTGCCCGAGTCGACGCTGCTCGCGACCGCGGCCGGCGTGGTCGCCGGCGCCCTGGCGGTCGGCATCGTCGTGCTGTTGCGGCGGCTCGCGCTCGCGTCGAAAGAGCTCGGCACCGACGAAGAGCGGGCCACCTACCGCACACTGCACCTGGCGTCGCGCGCAGCCACCCACCTGCGCGGCGGGCTCGGCGGCGCGGGGCTGGGCGGTTCGGGGCTGGGCGGTGCGGGGCTGGGCGTTTCGGGGCTGGGCGGACAGGACGCGGCCCGACAGGACGCGGCCCGCGCGACGAAGCATCTGCGGGCGCTGCTCGGCTGCGACACGCTCGCCCTCGCCGACGCGAGCGGCGTCGTCGCCGTCGACGGCGACGAGTCGCTCGCCCCGGCGGCCGCGCGGCTCGCGGCCGAGGCGGTCGAGTCGGGTCGTCCCCAGCTGCAGCGGCGGGTCGCCACCGCGTCGGGTGAGACGGATGCCGCGGCCGCGCCGATCCTCGTCGGCCGGCGCGCGGCCGGAGCGATCGTCGCATTCGCGTCGCCCGTGCGCGCCGGACTCGTGCGCGCGACCGGCGAGGTCGCCGACTGGGTGGCCGCACAGGTCGAGCTCGGCGAGCTCGACGCGAGCCGGGCCGCCCTCGCCGAAGCCGAGGTGCGGGCGCTGCGAGCCCAGATCAGCCCCCACTTCATCTACAACTCGCTGAACGCGATCGCGTCGTTCATCAACACCGACCCGGCGAAGGCGCGCGAGCTCGTGCTCGAGTTCGCCGACTTCACGCGGTACTCGTTCCGCCGGCACGGCGACTTCACGACCGTGGCCGAGGAGCTGCGCTCGATCGATTCGTACCTGCGGCTCGAGCGTGCGCGGTTCGGCGAGCGCCTGCAGGTGACCCTGCAGATCGCCCCCGAGGTGCTGTCGACGGTCATCCCGTTCCTGTCGGTGCAGCCTCTCGTCGAGAACGCCGTGCGGCACGGACTCGAGGCGAAGGAGGGCGGCGGGCGCATCACCATCACCGCAGAGGATCAGGGCGCGTTCGCCCAGCTCACCGTCGAGGACGACGGCGTCGGCATCGACCCCGAGGTGCTCGGGCGGGTGCTCGCCGGCGGCCCACCCGGCGACCACGTGGGCCTGCGGAACGTCGACACGCGGCTGCGGCAGGTCTACGGCGACGAGCACGGCCTGGTCGTCGAGACGAACGTGGGCGCCGGTACGCTCGTGCGCATGCGGGTGCCGAAGTCGCAGCCCGGCCGCAGCGTCGACGCGCGCGGCCTCGATGGAAGGATGGAACGGTGATCAGCGTCCTGATCGCCGACGACGAGCAGCCCGCCGTCGACGAGCTCGCGTTCCTGCTGCGGCAGGATCCGCGCATCGGCGTCATCCACGAGGCATCCAGCGGCTCAGAGGCGATCCGCCTGCTCAGCCGCGAGCCGGTCGACGCGGCGTTCCTCGACATCCACATGCCCGGCCTGTCGGGCTTCGACCTCGCCCGGGCGCTGAGCCGGTTCGAGCACACGCCGGCGCTCGTATTCGTGACCGCCGACGAAGAGGGCGCGCTCGAGGCGTTCGACCTCGCGGCCGTCGACTACCTGCTGAAACCGGTGCGTGCAGAGCGCCTCCAGCGCTCGGTGACCCGCGTGGTCGAGGCGCTGCGCACCAACGCGTCGCCGTCGACCGCGACGGGCTCGGTGCCGGTCGCACAACCCGAGATGATCGCGGTAACGCTCGGCGGCACGATCCGCATGATCCGCCGCGACGACGTGCGGTACGTGCAGGCGCAGGGCGACTACGCACGGCTGCACACCGAGGAGGCGAGCTACCTCGTGCGGGTGCCGATGGCCGACCTCGAGCGGCAGTGGGCCGACGCCGGGTTCGTGCGCGTGCACCGGTCGTACCTCGTCGCGCTGTCGCACCTCACGCGCGTACGGCTCGGCGGCGACCGCCCGAGCGTGACGGTCGGCGGGGCCGAGCTGCCGGTCAGCCGGCGGTTGCTGCCGGGCCTGCGCGAGCGGCTCGAGTCGACGACGTTCCGGGCCCGGTCGTGAGCGACGGGCGCGAGCGAGCGGGCGACGGCTCGGGCGAGCTGCCGGATGCTCCGCCGCCGCGTGTGCGCGTGACGGCACCGCGGCCCGGCGGGGCATCCGTCTCCTGGAGCCGGGCGAGCGCGCCGACCAGCGACATCCAGGGCGAGTACGTGCGCTCGCTCATCCGCTCGCAGCTGCGCGTCGCGCTCGTCTGCGCGGGCGGGTTCGTGCTCGCGACCGTGGCGTTCCTGCTCGTCATCTCGCTCGTGCCCGACCTCGACGACACCTTCGTGTTCGGGGTGCCGCTGTCGTGGCTGCTGCTCGCGGTGGGCGTGTACCCGCTCGCGATCACCGTCGCCGTGCTGTACGTGCGCAGCGCATCGCGCAACGAGGCCAGGTATCGCTCGCTCACGGAGGACGCGTGAACGGGGGCGGCAGGTGAACCCCGCGATCGGCTACGCGGCGATCGTCGCGGTCGCGCTCGTGTCGGCGCTGATCGGGTTCTACGGGCTGCGCGTGAGCCGCACGACGAGCGACTTCTACGTCGCGAGCCGCACGGTGCGTCCGTGGTGGAACGCGTCGGCGATCGGCGGCGAGTACCTGTCGGCGGCGAGCTTCCTCGGCATCGCCGGGCTCATCCTGCTCACCGGCTCGGCCGGACTGTGGTTCCCGATCGGGTACACCGCCGGATACCTCATGCTGCTGCTGTTCGTCGCGGCGCCCCTGCGCCGGTCGGGGGCGTACACGATCCCCGACTTCACCGAGGCGCGGCTCGAGTCGCGGTGGGTGCGCCGCGTGACGAGCGTGCTGGTGATCGTCATCGGATGGTTCTACATCGTGCCGCAACTGCAGGGCGCGGCCCTCACCGTGCGCATCACGACTGGGCTGCCGGCGTGGGCCGGGTCGCTCGCGGTCGCGGTCATCGTCGCCGTCGTCGTGGCGGCGGGCGGCATGCGCTCGATCACGTTCGTGCAGGCGTTCCAGTACTGGCTGAAGCTCACCGCGCTCGCGGTGCCGGTGGTCGTGCTGCTGCTCGTCGTCGGCGGCGGTCGCGGGGTCGAGCCCGAACTCGTGCTCGCCGAGGCGTTCCCGGCGGCGTCGGGGCCGGCGTCGCTCGACGTCTACCGCACGGTATCGCTCATGGTGGCGCTGCTGCTCGGCACGCTCGGACTGCCGCACGTGCTGGTGCGGTTCTACACGAACCCCGACGGCTCGGCCGCCCGCCGCACGACCATCATCGTGCTCGTGCTGCTCAGCGTGTTCTACCTGTTCCCCACCGCGTTCGGACTGCTCGGGCGGGCGTTCGCACCCGACCTCGCGGCATCCGGCGACGCCGACGCCCTGGTGCTGCTGCTGCCCGACCGGCTCGTCGACGGCCCGCTCGGCGACCTGCTCACCGCGCTCGTCATCGCCGGGGCCTTCGCCGCGTTCCTCTCGACGTCGTCGGGCCTCGTGGTGTCGCTCGCGGGCGTGATCAGCCAGGACCTGCTCGGCGGCAGCGTGCGCGGGTTCCGCATCGCCGCAGTGCT
The DNA here is from genome assembly GCF_008365295.1 of Agromyces intestinalis. Lineage (NCBI taxonomy): Bacteria > Bacillati > Actinomycetota > Actinomycetes > Micrococcales > Microbacteriaceae > Agromyces > Agromyces intestinalis. The sequence continues at coordinate 2,255,221 of NZ_CP043505.1, read as the reverse complement.
GTCCACGTTCGTGCCGCTCGTGGTCGCGCTCGTCACATCGTCGTCGGGACTGGCGGGCAGCGTCGGGCTGGTGTTCGCATTCACCGCGTCGACGCTGTGCCCCATCCTGCTGCTCGGCATCTGGTGGCGGGGGCTCACCGCTCGCGGGGCGATCGCCGGCATGCTCACCGGGGCGGTGCTCTCGGGGGCGGCGATCCTCGGCGGCCCCGCGCTCGGAGCGATGTGGCCCGCCGCGGCGTCGGTGTTCGAGCAGCCCGCGGCGTGGACGGTGCCGATCGCGGTGCTCACCACCGTGATCGTCTCGCGCATCGACCGGAGCGGCGCGCCGCGTGGCGCCGACGCGTTCCTGCGCCGTCTGCACGTGCCCGAGGACACGCGCTACCGTCAGCCGCCCACCGCGAGCGCCGGCTCGAGTGGCCAATGAGCGCGCCAACCCGGCCGCGCAACGACGTTCTCAGCCCACTCGATGGGGCATAGGTGGGCGCACAGGTGCGCGCATCGGCGGTGTCGCAGGGCTGGTGGGGAGCACCGATCAATGCACCTCACGGGCTCGAGACGCGTCCGACTCGGTCGGGCGGCCCCTCCACGAGCGGGATCAGCCCAGGGTGATCGCGCCCTCGAACGCTGCGAGGCGGGCGTCGAGGCCGGCGCGCACCCGTGGCCACTCGTCGCGCAGCACCGAGTAGACGGCGGTGTCGCGCCACGAACCATCCGCTCGCCGCCGATCGTGACGCATCACGCCCTCGAAGACCGCGCCGAGCTTCTCGATGGCCCCACGCGAACGCGCGTTGATCGAATCGGCCTGGATCCTCACCCGTTCGAACCCGTGGTCGAACGCGAGCCCGAGCAGCAGCCGTTTCGCCTCGGGGTTCACGGCCGTGCCCCAGACCCGCGGGTCGTACCCCGTCCAGCCGATGTGGGCGCCGTCGTGGCGCACATCGAGGTCACCGATGGTCGACGTGCCGACGATCGTGTCGTGGTCGGGGCCGCCGACGAGCCGGATCGTCCACGGCATCGACACCGCGCTCGGCTGCCATTGCCCGGCAGCGAACTCCGCCCACGACACGTCGTCGCGCGGCAGACCCGCGGGCCCGCCGCCGTACCCGCCCGCGAACACCTCGGCGTGCACGAGTGCGGTGCGAAGGCCCGGAAGGTCGTCGGGCGAGAACGGGTCGAGACGGATGAACCGGCCGATGAGGGGCTCGGCGGGCGGGCGCACAGAAGTGGTCACCGCACGATCTTGCCACGAGGCATCCGTGCTCTACCCGGCACACGAGCGCCGGAATAGGCTGACGGGTGGCGGCGACGCAGCCGCCCACGACGAAGGGGGAACCTCCATGAGCGGGCTCGACGACCTGGCCAAGCAGGCCGGTGACTTCGTGGAACAGAACAAGGACAAGATCCAAGAGGTCCTGAAGAGCGAGCAGGCCGAGGACATCAGCGACAAGGTCCTCGACAGCGTCGCGGATGCCGCGAACAAGGTGACCGGCGGCAAGCACGCCGACACCGTCAAGGACGTGCGCGACAACATCGACAAGTCGGTCGGCAACCAGTAGCGCCAGGGCTGGTCGAGTAGCGAGCGCAGCGACTCTCTCGAGGCTCCGCGTCGCCGCTACTCGACCGTCCGCACGCGCCGCGGATGCCGCTTACCCCCGAGGCATCCGTTCTTCGACCGGGCACCGTGCCACGCGCCGGACGCGCCCCGATTCGGGGCAGGCGAACGGGCTCAGTCGAGCAGGTCGTGCACCTGCACGATCGCGTCGCGCGCCGGGCCCACGCCGATGGCCGAGATGCGCGACCCGCTCATCGCCTCGAGCGCGCGCACGTAGCTCTGCGCGTTCGCGGGCAGCTCTTCGAACGTGCGGGCGCCCGAGATGTCCTCCGTCCAGCCGGGGAACTCCTCGTATACGGGCTTGGCGTGGTGGAAGTCGGACTGCGACACCGGCACCTCGTCGACGATCGTGCCGTCGACGTCGTACGCGACGCACACGGGGATCTTCTCGACGCCCGTCAGCACGTCGAGCTTGGTGAGCACGAAGTCGGTGACGCCGTTGATGCGCGACGCGTAGCGGGCGATCGGCGCGTCGTACCATCCGGTGCGCCGTTTGCGGCCCGTGGTGGTGCCGAACTCGGCGCCGCGCTCGGTGAGGAAGTCGCCCCACTCGTCGAACAGCTCGGTCGGGAACGGACCGGCGCCGACGCGCGTGGTGTACGCCTTCACGACTGCGATGATGCGGTCGATGCGGTTCGGCGCGACGCCCGAGCCGGTGATCGCCCCGCCGCTCGTCGCGTTCGACGACGTGACGAACGGGTACGTGCCGTGGTCGACGTCGAGCATGGTCGCCTGGCCGCCCTCGAACAGCACGGTCTTGCCGGCGTCGAGCGCCTGGTTCAGCTCGAGCGCGGTGTCGCCGACCATGGGGCGCAGGCGCTCGGCGTACGACAGCAGCTCGTCGACGATCTCGTCGACGCCGATGGCGCGCCGGTTGTACACCTTCACGAGCAGGTGGTTCTTCTGGTCGAGCGCTCCTTCGACCTTCTGCCGCAGGATGCCCTCGTCGAAGAGGTCTTGCATGCGGATGCCGACCCGGTTGATCTTGTCGGCGTAGGTCGGTCCGATGCCGCGGCCGGTGGTGCCGATCTGGCGCTTGCCGAGGAACCGCTCGGTCACCTTGTCGAGCGTGCGGTGGTACTGCGTGATGACGTGCGCGTTCGCGCTCACCCGCAGCTTCGAGGTGTCGAGCCCGCGTGCTTCGAGCGCGTCGAGCTCTTCGAAGAGCACCTCGATGTCGACGACGACGCCGTTGCCGATGACCGGCACCACGTTCGGGCTGAGGATGCCGCTGGGCAGCAGGTGCAGGGCGTACTTCTCGCCGCCGATGACGACGGTGTGGCCCGCGTTGTTGCCGCCGTTGAACTTCACGACGTAGTCGACGCGCGAGCCGAGCAGGTCGGTCGCCTTGCCCTTGCCTTCATCGCCCCATTGCGCTCCGACGAGTACGGCTGCGGGCATAGGTATCAGTCCTCTCGGGAGGGGTCGGGTGAGGGTTCGGCAGTGCCGGCGGCATCGGCGGCATCGGCCGCGTCGGCGGCGTCGGCCGCGTCCTGGGCCGCACGAAGGTCGGCGAGCGAGAGCTGCTGGGTCGGGGTGAACTCGCTCGCGATGCGCGCTGGCGCCGAGTCGTCGGCGCTGGCGAGCTCGGCCGCCGCGTTCGCCGCGACATCGTCGAGGCCGAGGGCGAGGGCGGCGCGGCGCTTCGCGTCGAGCCCGCGCAGGTAGGCGCGGTTGGGCTCTTCCGCCCACGACACGGATGCCCCGGGCCTCCACCCGGCGGCCGCGAGCTGGTCTCGGGCGAGGTCGACGGCGACGGTCGCGTAGGCGAACGCCTCGAGCGGGCGGCCCTCGGAATCGGCCAGATCGGCCAGTTCGGTCCAGGCGAGGGGCGACGACGGATGCTCCGTCACGACCCCGTGGACGGCGGAACGGTCGCCGTCGGCGAGTGCCTCACGCACCTCGGGCTCGTCGGCCAGACCGGCCTCGCGCTCAGGCGTTGCTTCGTCTGCAGTCACACTCAACCTTATCGCGAGGCCTTTTCGATGCGTCGAGCGGCGCAATGCGGCGTCGTGGCATCCGCCCGTCGTCGCACCCGACCGCACCCGATTAGGCTGGAGGCCATGTCGAAAGTCCTGTCCAGCCTTCCCGTCGGCGAGCGCGTCGGCATCGCCTTCTCCGGAGGGCTCGACACGTCGGTCGCCGTCGCGTGGATGCGCGAGAAGGGTGCCGTGCCGTGCACCTACACCGCCGACCTCGGCCAGCCCGACGAGCCCGATGTCGAGGCGGTGCCCGGGCGGGCGCTCGAGTACGGCGCCGAGCTCTCGCGGCTCGTCGACTGCCGGGCCGCGCTCGTCGAAGAGGGGCTCGCCGCCCTCGCGTGCGGCGCGTTCCACATCCGCTCGGGCGGCAAGACGTACTTCAACACCACCCCGCTCGGTCGCGCCGTCACCGGCACGCTGCTCGTGCGCGCGATGCGCGAGGACGGGGTCGACATCTGGGGCGACGGGTCGACCTACAAGGGCAACGATATCGAGCGGTTCTACCGCTACGGCCTGATGGCCAACCCGCGCCTGCGCATCTACAAGCCGTGGCTCGACGCCGCGTTCGTCTCCGAACTCGGCGGCCGCACCGAGATGAGCGAGTGGCTGCAGGCGCGCGACCTGCCGTACCGGGCGAGCGTCGAGAAGGCGTACTCGACCGACGCGAACATCTGGGGTGCGACGCACGAGGCGAAGAAGCTCGAAGAGCTCGACGCCGGCATCGAGATCGTCGAGCCGATCATGGGCGTGCGGTTCTGGGACGAATCGGTGCAGATCCCCGCCGAAAACGTGACCGTGCGGTTCGAGCAGGGCCGACCGGTGGCGCTGAACGGGGTCGAGTTCACCGACGCGGTCGCCCTCGTGCTCGAGGCGAACCGCATCGGCGGCCGCCACGGCCTCGGCATGAGCGACCAGATCGAGAACCGCATCATCGAAGCGAAGTCGCGCGGCATCTACGAGGCGCCGGGCATGGCACTGCTCTACATCGCCTACGAGCGCCTGCTGAACGCGATCCACAACGAAGACACCATCGCGAACTACCACGCCGAGGGCCGCCGGCTCGGCCGGCTCATGTACGAGGGTCGCTGGCTCGACCCGCAGTCGCTGATGCTGCGCGAATCGCTGCAGAAGTGGGTCGGCTCGGCCGTCACCGGCGAGGTCACGCTGCGCCTGCGCCGCGGCGACGACTACACGATCCTCGACACCCGAGGCCCGGCGTTCAGCTACGTGCCCGAGAAGCTCTCGATGGAGCGGGTCGGCGACCAGGCTTTCGGCCCCGAAGACCGCATCGGCCAGCTCACCATGCGCAACCTCGACATCGCCGACTCGCGCGCCCGCCTCGAGCAGTACGCGCACCTCGGCATCGTCGGTGGCGCGACCGCCGCGTTGGTCGGCGACCTGCGCGAGGGCCAGGCCGCCGAGATCGCGTCCGGCGCCGGCGAGACCGAGCTGGATGTCGCGACCGACGCGGTGAACGAGGCCGCCGCGTTCGACCTCGGCACCGACTGACGCACTCGCCGGTCGAGCGGAGAGGGCCTCACGAAAACTTGCACACAAGTGTGCAAGATCGTAGACTGGGGTCATGCCCTCCGTCACCGATGCGGAGCGACGCGCACCTCGTCGGGACGCCGTCGCCAACCGTGAAGCCATCCTCATCGCCGCCGCACGCGTGCTCGCCGAGTCGCCCGACGCCCCGCTCGACGTGGTCGCTGCGGCCGCCGGACTCAGCCGTCGGGCACTCTACGGCCACTTCCGCGATCGCGAGGCCCTCGTGCGTGCGCTCATCGCCCACGGTGCCGACCGCCTCAACGCGGTGGCCCGGTCGGCGATCGGCGGCGACGAGCGCGTCGCCCTCGCCCTGCTCGGCGCCCGCATCTGGGAAGAGGTCGAGCAGGTGCGCGTCGTCGCCCGACTCGCGGTCTCCGACGCCTACGTCCAGCTCGCCGCCGAGGCGCTCGCTCCGCTGCGCAGCACGATCCGCGGCATCGTCGAACGAGGCATCCTGAGCGGTTCCCTCCGCGGCGACCTGCCGCCGGGGCTGCTCGCCCGCCTCATCGAAGAGTCGGCGATCGCCGTGCTCGCCGAGTCCGTCCGCAGCGGGCTCGACCGCGCGCAGGGTGCCGGGCTCGTGATGCTGTCGGTGCTGTCGACCGTCGGCCTCGGCTGGCGCGAGGCCGGCGCGCTCATCGAATCCGCACCCGCACTGCGGGCGGTGCGCTCGGCATGAGGGTCGAGCTTCGCGGCGTGAGCAAGGGCCGCAACGGGCAGGTGCTGCCCGCCACGACCGTCGGCTTCGAGTCGGGCCGCGCGACGCTCGTGCGCGCCGAGACCGAACAGCGCCCCACCGTGCTCGGGCTCATCGCGTCGGGCCGCATGCGCCCCGACACCGGCACCGTCACCATCGACGGTCGCGCCGGGTCGGGCACCATCCGTCGCCGGATCGCGCTCATCGACGCGCCCGCGGTCTCCGACCCGGCCCCCGACGTCACGGTCGCCGGGGTAGCGGCCGAGGAGCTCGTGTTCGCCGGCATCCCCTCGAACCCGGTTTCGGTCGCGCGCTGGCTCGACGACCTCGCGCTACGGCAGCTGGCGAGACATCCGATCGCCACCGTCGCACCCGCCGCTCGACTGCGACTGCTCACCGAACTGGCCATTCTGCGTGACGGCGTCGAGGGGCTCGTGCTCGTCTCACCCGACCGCCACGGCGGCGACCCGGTCGAGTGGTGGACCCTCGCCCGCGACCTCGCCGACCGCGGATTCGCCGTGCTCGTCATCGCGGGCGACGCGTCGGCCGCCGCGATCGGCGCGGCCGCGATGCTCGACCGCCTGAACGGACCCGACGACGCCGACGATGCCGACGACCTGCTGCTCGCCGAAGGAGGGCTCGCGTGAAGATCCCGCAGCTCATCACGGCCGAGTTCCGCCGGCTCACGGCGACCCGGATGTCACGCATCGCGCTCGTCGCGCTGCTCGCGGTGCCCGTGCTCTACGGCGGGCTGTACCTCTGGGCGAACCAGGACCCGTACGCGAAGTTCCCCGAGGTGCCGGTCGCACTCGTGGTCGACGACGTCGGCACGCCAGACGCCGACGCGACCGACGGCGTGCGCAACGTCGGCGAGGAGGTTGCCGACGAGCTCGTCGCCGACGGGGCGTTCGACTGGCACGTCGTCAGCGACGCCGAAGCCGCCGACGGCCTCGACCACTCGCGGTACGACTTCTCGGTCACCATCCCCCAAGACTTCTCCGAGGCGCTCGCCTCGGTGTCGACGGATGCTCCGCGACAGGCGCAGCTCGTGCTCTCGACGAGCGACGCCAACAGCTACCTCGCGACCACCATCGGCACGCAGGCCGTCGAGCGGATCCGTGCGGCCGTCGCCCAGCAGGTGAACCGCGAGGCCGCCGACACCCTGCTCACGTCGATCAGCGAGATCCGGTCGGGGCTCGTCGAGGCATCCGACGGGGCCGGCCGCCTCGCCGACGGCGCGGTGTCCGCGGTCGACGGCTCGGCGCAGCTGGCGACCGGATCCGCCGCCCTCGCCGACGGCACGGCAGCGCTCGCAGCTGGCAGCGCACAGCTCGCCGACGGCTCGGCCCGGCTCGTCGACGGAACCGCGCAGCTGGCCGCCGGGGCATCCGACCTCGACGCCGGCGCCGCACAGGTCGCCGACGGCAACGCGCAGCTCGCGGCATCCGCCGACCAGGTGGGCGACGCGGTCGCCGACGCCGCCGCCCGCGTGCCCGAAGCGCGACAGGCGATCGCCGAGGAGCTCGCCGCACGCGGGGTCGACCAGGCGACCATCGACGCGGTACTCGCGAAGCTCGACCCGCTCGCCGACCGCGTCGCCGACGGCAACGGCCGGGTGCAAGAGGTCGTCGGGAAGATCGACGCGCTCGCCGACGGCAGCCGGCAGGTCGCGGACGGCGCTTCCCGACTCGCGGCCGGCACGAGCGAGGCTGCGGCCGGAGCATCCGATCTCGCAACGGGGGCCGCACAACTCGCCGACGGTGCATCCACCGCAGCCGCCGGGGCCGTGCAGCTGCGCGACGGCAGCGCCGCGCTCGCGACCGGCCTGGGCGAGCTCGCCACCGGCGCCGACGACCTGCACGGCGCCCTCACCGACGGCGCCGAGCGGATTCCCGACACCGACGCCGCGACCCGCGCCGCGCAGGCCGCGACCATCGCCGACCCGGTCGACCTCGAGACCAGCGCGGTCACCGCGGCGGGCAGCTACGGCGCCGGGCTCGCGCCGTTCTTCGCCGCACTCGCCGGCTGGATCGGCATCTACGCATTGTTCCTCATCGTGAAGCCTGTGTCGCGGCGCGCTGTGACGGCGCTGCACTCGCCCGTGCGCGTCACGCTCGCCGGATGGCTCACACCCGCCGTGCTCGGGGCGGTGCAGATGGTGTCGCTGTTCCTCGTGCTCGCCGGCGCGCTCGGGTTCCGCATCGCGCACCCCGGCCTGGCCGTCGGCGTGCTGCTCGTCGCATCGGCGACCTATGCGGCGATCATCCTCGCGCTGAACGTCTGGCTCGGGTCGGTCGGGCAGTTCATCGGGCTCGTGCTCATGGTGCTGCAGCTCGTGACCGCGGGCGGCACGTTCCCCTGGCAGACGCTGCCTGCCCCACTCGCCTGGCTGCACCACGTGCTGCCCATGGGGTACGTCGTCGACGCGATGCGGCAGGTCATGTACGACGGCGACCTCGCGCGCGCCGGCGGCGACGCACTCGTGCTGATCGGATGGCTCGCTGCCGCGCTCGTCGTCGCCGCGATCGGCGTGACACGCATGACGCACTTCCGCACGGTGCGCGACCTGCAACCGAGCCTCATCGGGTGAGCGGAGTGCGGTCGAGAGCCACTACCCTGCCTCATCGGGCGTGGAGCCGCCCGGCGCCGGCACACCTCCCGAGTCGTATGGCGGCGGTGGCTGCGGGAGTGATCCCGAGCACCGCAGGTGCGGCCAGTGCCGCCAGCGCGGATGCCGATCTGATCCGTCGCATCATGCGTCCTTCCGTTGGGGATGCACCCGGCGGCGGACGATGACCACCGCGATCGCACCGGTCAGCAGCATCCCGATGCCCGCGATCACCCACGTCGCCCCGTTGAACCCGGCGGGCGGCAACGCACCCGCCACCCCCGACCCGGGCACCGCGGGCTCGGGCACCGCGGGCTCGGGAACCGTGACCGTGACCGTCGCGACCGCCGACGCGTCGCCGTTACGCAGCAACTGGTGACCCGTGTACACGTCCTCGGTCGACGTGCCACCCGAACTCGTCAGCCGAACGGTCGCGGTGTACTCGCCAGGTTCGGCGTACTCGTGTTCCACGGTCGGGGTCGTGGTCACGGTGCTCACGCCGTCGCCGAAGTCCCACGCGTACTCGGCGATCGTGCCGAACTCCACCGTCGAGGCCGACGCGTCGAACGTCACCGGCGAGTTCGGCTCCGAGGCGGTCAGCCGCGCCACCGGCGCCTGATCGGGGGTGATCGTCAGATTCCCGGCGCCTGGGAGTGGTGTCGCGCCGAGCGGGGCGAGTGTGGCAGCGTCGTGCGCCGAGATCCCAGCGACGCGTTCGCCGGCCTCGCCCCACGGGCCGTACCCTGTCGCGAAGACCTTCGCACCGTCGGGCGTGACGATCGGATACGTCCCATAGTTTTCGAGCGGGCTCGAAGCGGCGAGCGTCATCGTCGCGACATCGAGCGACCAAAGTGCGCTCTGCTCTCCTCCAAAGAATTGCTGGGTGCTGAGGTACGCGCGGGTGCCGTCGGGCGAGATCGAGACCGACCCGAGCATGGACGACGAGTCGGTGACGATGCTGGCTACCGTCCCGGTTGCGAGATCGACGCGAAGTGCCCGCTGATTGAAGATGGGATCCACGGAACGCAACCACGCGCCGGAGAGCATGGCGGTCGACCCGTCGGGGGTGATGGCGATGCCTCCGAGGACATCGGTGATCCCGCCGGTGCCCTCGGGGGTCAGCTCGATGGTGTCGATCAGGCTCAGTGTGGCCACGTCGTACGCGCGCAGCTGTGAAGGAGCACCACCGTCCCAGAACCTGCAGACGATCCAGGCAGTGCTGCCGTCGGGGCTGAAGGCCACGTCGACGGGCGCATCAGCCACGGTCTCGACGCAGGGCTCGAACGAGACCACCTCGTGCGTTGCCAGATCGATCTTGTCGCGCGCGGTCATCGCGACCGACCCGTCGGGGCTGACAGCAAGTCCGAAATAGCTGGAGATGGTCGACGTCCAGAGCACGTCGCCCGAGGATGCATCATGAGCCGCGAAAAGCAGCTCATCCTCGCCGCTCGGACCGTCGACCGAGCCAATCGTGTATAGCGTGCGGGCGTCGGGACCGTACGCCACATAGCCTGGCAGGTAATCGCCCCACGGCGACTCACGCACCGAGCCGTCGTCGACGTTCAGCAACGCCACCGCGCCCGTCCACACATTGGAACCTGTGCTGCGGTCGAGGTACCCACGCGTCGCTGCGACTTCCCACGACCGGCCCGTGTCGTCGTCTGGTGGCGTGGCGGCCGTGGCCGTGGCCGCGGGGGCGACCACCACCAGTGCCAGTCCAGTCACCGCGAGCACCGCACCGATTCGTCGCATCATGCGCCCTCTCGTCCATGTTGAACTCGGCGTCGTGTGACCGCCGTCACGCCGGCCACCAGCATCCCGAACCCCACGATCGCCACCCACGCACCCTGGAACCCGGTCGGCGGCAGCTTCGTCGACACCGCAGCCGGCACCGTCACCGTGACCGTCGCGACCGCCGACGCGTCGCCGTTACGCAGCAGCTGCTTGCCGGTGTACACGTCTTCGGTCGACGTGCCGCCCGAACTCGTCAACCGAACGGTCGCGGTGAACTCACCCGGTTCGGCGTACTCGTGTTCCACGGTCGGCGTCGTGGTCACGGTGCTCGCGCCATCGCCGAAGTCCCACGCGTACTCGGAGATGGTGCCGAACTCGACCGTCGAGGCGGAGGCGTCGAACGTGACGGGCGAGTTCGGTTCGGAGGCGGTCAGTCGCGCGATCGGAGCCTGGTCGGGGGTGATCGCCAGTGTTCGGATGCTCCGGTCAGCGACCGGTGTGTCTCGGAGTCTGGCCAGCGATGCGGTTTCGTGCGTGGAGATGCCGGAACGTGCGCCTGCCGGTCCGTCCAGATCCCAGGTCGCGGCGTAGACGTGTGCCCCGTCGGGACTCACTGCGGGATCTGCGTGGACCGCGTTGAGCGGCACCGAGACCGTGACGGTCAGGGTGGCGATGTCGATTGCGCACAGCGCAACGGTGACGGCGGCGGGGATGGGAGCTTCATCGCCGCGGTGGTCGGGGGGCGGGTCTTCGTCCACTCCCGTATCGAGAGCGGAGCCCGGGTTGGAGGCAGCGACGTAGGCGTGGGTGCCGTCCGGCGAGATCGAGATGGTGTTCCTGGTGTCCAGCTCGAGGGTCGCGTACGTTCCGGTCGTCAGATCGACCCGCAGCACGACCGGAATACTCGTGTGTTCACCGGTCGCCTGATAGCTCCTGGAGATCATGGCAGTCGAACCGTCGGGTGTGATCTCAATGCCCTGTGCCACTCCCGGGTAGTGCCCGGGGATCCGAATGGTTTCAACCGGTGCCAGGGTGTCAACGTCATACGCCCGCAGTTCGAGATTCGGAGTTGGGTCGTCAAAACTGCAGGTGTGCCACGCCGTGCTGCCATCCGGGCTGATGGCCACGGCATAGGGAATGCTGTCATCGCCGCAGGGAGAGAAGGTCTCGACCTCGTGCGTGACGAGATCCACCGCAGCCCACCCGGTCATCGCGACGGATCCGTCTGGACTCACCGCCAGCGCCCGACCCGACTGGCCCTCATCAGTGCGAACCTGCCAGAGGATGTCGCCGGTTGCCGCGTCGTGAGCTGCGAACACCGCGCCCAGCGAATCCCAGACGTAGCCGGTTCCGTACACCGTGCGGGCATCCGGAGAGTACGCGGCGTTGAAAGCAAAGTAGTCCGGGAACTGCGCCTGACGTACCGCGCCCGAGCCGGTGTTCATCATGGCCAGCGCCGAGATGTCTCCCTGGCTTGCGAACGGCAGCATCCCGGCGACTTCCCACGAGCGGCCGGTGTCATCGGGGGGCGGGGCCGCGGCGGTGGCCGCGGGGGTGACGGCGAGCACGGCGAGCACCGCGAGGGCTGCTGCCGTTCCGATTCGTCGCATCATGCGTCCTTCCGTTGGGGTTGCACCCGGCGGCGGACGATGACCACCGCGATCGCACCGGCCACCAGCATCCCGATGCCCGCCATCACCCACGTCGCCCCGTTGAACCCGGCGGGCGGCAACTCACCCGCCACCCCCGACCCAGGCACCGCGGGCTCGGGAACCGCGACCGTGACCGTCGCCACCGCCGACGCGTCGCCGTTACGCAACATCTGCTGGCCCGTGTACACATCCTCGGTCGACGTACCACCCGAACTCGTCAACCGAACGGTCGCGGTGAACTCACCAGGATCGGCGTACTCATGCTCCACGGTCGGCGTCGTGGTCACGGTGCTCACGCCATCGCCGAAGTCCCACGCGTACTCGGCAATCGACCCGAACTCCACCGTCGAGGCCGACGCGTCGAACGTCACCGGCGAGTTCGGCTCCGACGCGGTCAACCGCGCGACCGGCGCCTGGTCAGGGGTGACCGTGAGGTCGAAGGCCACGTCGGATTCCCGGAACGTCTCGCTCAGCACGGCCAGCGTATCTGCGTCGTGTGCTGACAGGCGTATCTGGTCGGGCTCGTCCAAGGTCTCATCCAAATGCGAGGCTGCGTACACGCGAGCACCGTCGGGGGTCACGGCGAGTACAGCACCAAGTACGCCATTGTCGGCGAGCGGAGCGGAGACCGCGGTCGTCATGGTGGCCAGATCGATCGCATGAAGCACACCCTCGAAGTCGTCATCGGAGCGTTCGCTGATGTACGCGCGGGCACCGTCGGGCGAGACCGCAGCGTCCAAGCCGAGATCGTGCTCGAACGCGAGGTCTGTGAGTGCGCCCGTTGCCAGATCGATGCGGGTGACGACCGGCACAACCGACCCATCGTCGGCAACCCGATCACCCGTCGATACGGCGACCGACCCGTCTGGGGTGAGAACGATCCGATCCAGGCGGTGGTTCGTGAGCACGAACGTCGCGGTCGGGGCGAGCGTTGCCACGTCGTACCCACGCAGTTCGGTGTCGGGAGAGGGGCGCAAACCCCGGCACAAGTACCAGATCGTGCCGCCGTCGGGGCTGAACGCCGTCGCATAGAAGAACGGCGCCTGACCGACGCACGCGTCGAACCGATCAACCGCGCGCGTCTCGAGGTTCACCAAGCTCGATCCGGTCGCGGCGATGGACGCGTCGGGGCTCAGCGCCACCTCAATGAAGCTGCTGATCCGGGTGATCGACCAGTCCACTTCACCCGTTGCCGCATCGCGTGCCGAGAACGCGGAGAACCACTCTGACACCTCGCCGTCATCGGTCACATTGTCCCCGGTGCTATAGAGCGCACGGGCGTCTGGCGTGAACATGAGCCCGGTGGGTAGGTCGTCGGGCCAGGTCGTCTGCCGCAGGGAACCGTCATCGACGCTGAGGAACGCCAGTGCGCCGACGCCGATCTGTTCGCCGTCTGCCGTCGGGAAGCGAAGGGAGGCCACGACTTCCCACGAGCGGCCGGTGTCATCGGGTGGCGGGGCCGCGGCGGTGGCCGCGGGGGTGACGGCGAGCACGGCGAGCACCGCCAGGGCTGCTGTCGTTCCGATCCGTCGCATCATGCGTCCTTCCGTTGGGGTTGCACTCGGCGGCGGACGATGACCACCGCGATCGCACCGGCCACCAGCATCCCGATGCCCGCCATCACCCACGTCGCCCCGTTGAACCCGGCGGGCGGCAACGCACCCGCCACCCCCGACCCGGGCACCGCGGGCTCGGGCACCGCGGGCTCGGGAACCGCGACCGTGACCGTCGCGACCGCCGACGCGTCGCCGTTACGCAGCAACTGGTGACCCGTGTACACGTCCTCGGTCGACGTGCCACCCGAACTCGTCAGCCGAACGGTCGCGGTGAACTCACCAGGTTCGGCGTACTCGTGTTCCACGGTCGGGGTCGTGGTCACGGTGCTCACGCCGTCGCCGAAGTCCCACGCGTACTCGGCAATCGACCCGAACTCCACCGTCGAGGCCGACGCGTCGAACGTCACCGGCGAGTTCGGCTCCGACGCGGTCAACCGCGCGACCGGCGCCTGATCAGGGGTGATCGTCAGGCGGAAGGAGAGGGCGTCGTCGAGCGGCGTATGACTGAGTGGGGTGAGAGTGGCAGCATCGTGCGTCGAGATCCCCTCGATCGTGTCCCACTCCTCTCGCCCGACGGCGAAGACGTGGTCGCCGTCGGGTGACACGATCGGATCCGTCCCGTAGTTCACGAGCCGACCCGACGCGGTGATGCTCATCGTGGCGATATCGACCGCGTGCAGCGCACCCGAGACGTCGAAAACCCTGCTCGAGGCGAAGTAGGCGTGAGTGCCGTCGGGTGAGATCGAGACCGACCCGGACAACAACAAGTCGGTCGCCAGGTCAGCGACGGCACCGGTGGCCAGATCGACGCGAAGTACGTACCATCCGTACAGCGGCGAGAGCATGGCGGTCGACCCGTCGGGGGTGATGGCGATGCCGCCGCCGACGAAGGCTGAGAACTCTATGGTGTCGACCAGGCTGAGTGTGGCGACATCGTACGCGCGCAACTGGCTGCCGAAACCCGACCGGCCGCACACCAACCAAGCAGTGCTGCCATCGGGAGTCAGAGCGACATCCCAAACGTCATGATTGCTGGTCTCATCGCACGGGTCGAACGACACGACGGAGTGCGTCGTCAGATCGATCTTGTCGCGCCCGGTCATCGCGACCGACCCGTCGGCACTGACCGCCAGGTCATCCCAGCCGGAGACCGTCACGGTCCAGAGCACGTCGCCGGTGGATGCATCATGAGCAGCGAAGAGTGAGACCTCTGCAACCTCTGCGTCGCCGACAGCGCCGACGGTGTACAGGGTGCGGGCGTCCGGCGCGTACGCGAGAGCATTTGGCGCGTAGTCACTCCACGGCGTCTGGCGCAACGACCCATCATCGATATTCAGAAATGCCAACGAGCCCGAAAACGTCCAGGGATCACGGGTGAGATCCAACGAGGCCACGGCGACTTCCCACGACCGGCCCGTGTCATCGTCTGGTGGTGTGGCGGCCGTGGCTGGGGCTGCGGGGGCGGCTGCGATCCCGACCACGGCAAGTGCGGTGAGCGCCCGTGTCGATCCAGTCCGTCGCATCATGCGTCCTTCCGTTGGGGTTGCACCCGGCGGCGGACGATGACCACCGCGAGCGCACCGGCCACCAGCATCCCGAACCCCACGATCACCACCCACGCCCCCTGGAACCCGGCGGGCGGCAACTCACCCGCCACCCCCGACCCGGGCACCGCGGGCTCGGGCACCGCGGGCTCGGGCACCGCGGGCTCGGGCACCGCGGGCTCGGGAACCGTGACCGTGACCGTCGCGACCGCCGACGCGTCGCCGTTACGCAACATCTGCTGGCCCGTGTACACGTCCTCGGTCGACGTGCCACCCGAACTCGTCAGCCGAACGGTCGCGGTGTACTCGCCAGGTTCGGCGTACTCATGCTCCACGGTCGGGGTCGTGGTCACGGTGCTCACGCCGTCGCCGAAGTCCCACGCGTACTCGGCGATCGTGCCGAACTCCACCGTCGAGGCCGACGCGTCGAACGTCACCGGCGAGTTCGGCTCGGATGCGGTCAGCCGCGCCACCGGCGCCTGGTCAGGGGTGACCGCCAGGTCGACGCCGAAGCCGGGCAGTGGCGTATCGCCGAGCACGGCGAGGGTGTCGGCGTTGTGGCGCGACACCGCGTACTCCCACCCACCGCCTGTGTTTTCTTCGGTGATCATGTAGATCCGGCTGCCGTCGGGAGTGACGAGGGGGTTCGCGAACGTGCCCACCGCGAGCGGAAGTGAGGCAATGACCGCGGTCGCATCGAGATCGACCGCGTGAAGTGCGCGGTCGTCGGCGTACCAAGAGCTTGCGACCCAAGCTCGGGCGCTGTCAGGTGACAGCGCGATGCTTCCGGCGGTGAACTGCTCGATCGCGCCGTGTGCCCCAGTGACAAGGTCGATGCGCAGCGTCGTTTCTACCGATGGGGGGGTCGCCAGTGCCGCGTTCGACAGCACCGCGGTCGACCCGTCGGGTGTGATAGCGATGCGCGAGTCGCGGGGATAGAAGCCTGGGATCTCGACGGTGTCGACCAGGCTGAGTGTCGCCACGTCATACGCACGCAACTCGATGCCGGCGGCGGGCAGTGCGGGCCTGCACACGAACCAGGCTCTGCCGTCGGGACTGAACGCGGCGCCAGTCGCAAAGCCGAAGCCACCCGCACACGCGTCGAACGGCGTAGACGCGCGGGTGACCAGATCTACCCTGGCCTCGTCGTTGCCCGTTGTCATCGCGACCGCGCCGTCCGGACTCACGGCGATCATCGGGAAGTATCTCGAGCCGGCATCGCCGGCGGTTGTGCTCCACAGGACGTCACCGGTCGTCGCATCGTGGGCTGTCACGGCCTGATGCTCGTAATCGAGTTCGTCGACGACGAAACCGACGGTGTACAGCGTGCGCGCGTCGGGCGCGTAGGCGAGGCCATCTACGGAGTCGTAGTCCTGCAGCCCGACCTGACGCGCCGAACCGTCATCGACGCTGAGGAAGCTCAGTGCGTACTCACCTGCCGTATCGTCACTGGCCAGTGACGATACGGCAACCTCCCACGAGCGGCCCGTGTCGTCGGCGGGTGATGTGGCGGCCGTGGCCGCGGAGGGGATCCCGAGCAGTGCCAGTGCGACCATCGCGAACACCACTCCGATTCGTCGCATCATGCGTCCTTCCGTTGGGGTTGCACCCGGCGGCGGACGATGACCACCGCGAGCGCACCGGTCAGCAGCATCCCGATGCCCGCGATCACCCACGTCGCCCCGTTGAACCCGGCGGGCGGCAACTCACCCGCCACCCCCGACCCGGGCACCGCGGGCTCGGGCACCGTGACCGTGACCGTCGCCACCGCCGACGCGTCGCCGTTGCGCAGCAACTGGTGACCGGTGTACACGTCCTCGGTCGACGTGCCGCCCGAACTCGTCAACCGAACGGTCGCGGTGAACTCACCCGGTTCGGCGTACTCATGCTCCACGGTCGGCGTCGTGGTCACGGTGCTCACGCCATCGCCGAAGTCCCACGCGTACTCCGCAATCGACCCGAACTCCACCGTCGAGGCCGACGCATCGAACGTCACCGGCGAGTTCGGCTCCGACGCGGTCAGCCGCGCCACCGGCGCTTGGTCAGGAGTGACCGCCAGATTCTCGGCGCCTGGGAGCGGTGGTGTCGCGCCGAGTGGGGTAAGCGTGGCAGCGTCGTGCGCCGAGATCGCTTTGGCACGTTCGCCGGCCTCGCCCCACGGGCCGTACCCTGTCGCGAAGACCTCCGCACCGTCGGGCGTGACGATCGGATGCGTCCCATAGTTTTCGAGCGGGCCCGAAGCTGCAAGAGTCATCGTCGCGATGTCCACAGCCCACAGCGAGTCCTGGCTGTCATCCGATGCCTGCTGAACGCTGAGATACGCGCGGGTGCCGTCGGGCGCGATCGAGATCGACCCCAACATGAACGACGAGTCGGTGGCGATATCGGCGACTGCCCCGGTTGCGAGATCGACACGGACCGCTCGCTGGTTGAAGACGGGCAGATTCAGCCGCGCGCCCGAGAGCACCGCCGTCGACCCGTCGGGGGTCAACGCGATGCGGCCGGTCACATCGTGGGCGAGTTCAATGGTGCGGAGAAGATCGAGGGTCGCGGGGTCGAACGCGCGCAACTCCGCACGGTCAGGATCGCGGAATCTGCAGACGATCCAGGCGGTGCTGCCGTCGGGGCTGAAGGCGACGTCGATCGGACCGTCGTTGACTGTCCCGCCGCACGCGTCGAAAGGAACCACCTGGCGCGTGGTCAGATCGATCCTGTCGTTCGTGGTTATCGCGATTGACCCATCGGGGCTGACCGCCAGTCGTTCTTGGCTGTCAGAGAGGGGTACCGTCCACCTCACGTCACCGGAGGACGCATCATGAGCTGCGAGATGCACCTCAGCATCGAAGATCGTATCGCCGATGCTGATCAGGCCCACGGTGTACAGGGTCCGAGCATCGGGGGCGTAGGCAACATCACCGGGCGCGTAGTCTCCCCACGGCAGTTCACGCACCGAGCCGTCATCGACGTTCAGAAATGCCAACGCGCCCGTGTACACGGTGGAACCGGGGCCCCGGATGAAATCCCAACGCGCCGCCGCGACTTCCCACGAGCGACCCGTGTCATCGGGTGGCGTTGCGGCTGTGGCTGTGGCTGCGGCTGTGGCTGTGGCTGTGGCTGTGGGAACGATTCCGAGCAGGACGAGTGTGGCCACAACGAGCGCCGCTCCGAGGTATCGCATCGCAGGCCCCCCGTGCGTGTCGATGCTGATCAACCTAGTGACGTGTCGTGCGCGGCCGCAAGCGTGCCGGGCAGGCGTGCACCCTTGTCGCGGGGTATCGCTGACGATACGGTGACGACCATCGGCGTGCGCGAAAGGACGGTGACATACCGTGCGACGGATCGGTTCCGCCCTGGCGCTGGCGTCGCTTGCGGTGCTGACGCTGGCTCCTGCGGGCGCGCAGGCCGCGGCGGCCCCTACCGCGGGTCGTTCGTGGGAGGTCGTGACCGGTCTCAACGTTCCCCTGCCGGGCGGCGAGTGGGAAGGGAACTGGGGGGCTCTGGGGTTCGTGACAGCGGATGACGGATCGGTCAGGCAGACGAACCTGCCCGGCTACACGGTGACAGCACTCGCGTATTCGCCCGATGCGCGAACCGTGTACTCGTTCGGCACCTTCGTGGACGACCTCGGGGGAACGGTTGGTGGGTTCGCGGCTTTCGACGCGTCGACGGGAGAGATGATCTGGCAGGACGCAAGCGTCGGGTCGCCGAGGTCACTGGCCGTGAGTCCCGACGGATCGGTGGTCATGCTGCCGCATGCCCGAGGCGACGTGGCCACTCGCGCGTTCGAGCGTTTCGACGGGTGCACAGGCGATGCCACATCGGCGGCTGCGGTGGCGTTCGCCCCTGATGGCGGCACGGTCTGGCTCCTGTGTGCAGGCACGCGATTCAACCCGATCTCCGAGTTGCGTGCATTCGACGCGACAACGCTCGATCCGGTGAGGACGATTCCGCTGGCCGACCACTACGCGCGTGCGCTGGTGCTGACACCGGACGGATCGACCGCGGTGCTCAGTGGCGAAGTCGGCAGAACGGTGGAGGAGTCGGGGGTGCCTGCGGTGACACGGCTGGACCTGACCACAGGTGAGATCACCGATCTCAGGCTCGATCTCGATCTCTCCTACGGGGCACTTGCGATGGCGCCGGACGGCGCGTACGTCTACACGCTGGCCGGGGTGGGGGACGTTACGGCCGAGCTCACTTCGGTCGACATCACGTCGATGACGGTGACCACTTCAACGCCCTTCCCATACGAGACCGGGGATCTCGCAGTCACGCCCGACGGTTCGCGTGTCTATTCGGCGACTCGGTCGACGCCGGCCGGGTCCGAGACGCCGTTGGTGAGCGCGCACGATGCCGGGACATTGGCGACGCTCTCCCAGTCCCCGTTCGAAGCTTCCGGCCTTCTCGGTCTGGCGGTGACGCCGGATCAGGCGCCGATCGCACGGTTGACGGCGTCGGAGCCGAACTCACCGGTGACGTTCGACGCGTCGGGCTCGACCGTGGAGTTCGGGTCGATCGCGGAGTACGCGTGGGACTTCGGTGACGGCACCACGCTGGTCACATCGACCCCCGTGGTCGAGCACGAGTACACGCAGCCCGGTGAATATACGGCGTCAGTGCGCCTGACCAGCTCAGGGGGCACCTCGACCGAAGACGTCTACACCGGTCAGCAGCTCCTGCGCAACGGCGACCCCTCCGCGATCGCGACGGTCACCGTGACTGTGCCCGCAGCACCCGCGCCCGGGGTGTCGGCCGAGCTGCCGCCCACCGGGTTCGACTCATCGGGATTCGGCGGAGCCGGGTTCGCGGTAGCGGCGGCGGCGTTGGTGATCGCCGGTGGCATCGCAGTGGGCCTGGGGAGGCGCCGCGGCCGGCAACCGTGACCTGTTCGCGGAACCGCGCACTCATGCCGGCCGCACGAAGTGGTGACGGGCAGTGCGGCTGAGCCCCGAGGAGCGGAACAGGCGCCGCGCCGCCGCGACGCCCGTTCCCGTGGACGATCAGTGCTCGGAACGCGACCCGGCCTGCGACCGACGGCGCAGCAGGAGCACTGCGCCTGCGACGGCCAACAGCATCGCGAGGGCGATCGGTGTGACGCGCATGACGCACTTCCGCACGGTGCGCGACCTGCAGCCGAGCCTCATCGGGTAGGCGGCGCGCAACCGGCTCCCGCCCTGGTGGGCGGGAGCCGGTCGAGGCTGCGCACCCCGGTCAGCGCACCTCCACCTTCACTGGCGCGGACGCCGTCTCGCCGTTCGCGTTCGCGAACACCGCGACGAGCGTGTGCGCGCCGGGCGCGACACCCGTCAGCGCGACCGTGGCCGCCTGCGCGGCCGGCGTCGCCGCCGTCAGCTCGCCCGAGCCCACCTCGACCCCGTCGAGGAGGAACCGGTACGACGTCGCGTTCGTGCCCCACCACAGGTTCGCGGTGACCGTGAACACGCCGTCTCGATCCCAGTTGTCGTGCGACACCACGGGCTTGGCCGGAGCTGCATCCGTGACCTTCACCGTGGTCGAACTCGCCGCCGTCGCGCCGCGCGAGTTGACGAGCTCTGCGGTGTAGACGTAGGTGCCGTTCGGCTTGCCGGTGAACGCCACCCGTGCCTCTTGCGAGGTGCCGGTGGGGGTGAGCGCCTGCGTGCTCACGAGCACGCCGTTCTCGTAGAGCCGCAGCTCGCGGCCCGGCACGCCCCACCACAGGTTCATGACCACTTCGAACGTGCCGTCGTGCAGGCCGTACGCCCACCCGCTCGTGTTCGACAGCGTGCCCTTGCCTGGGGCCGTCGCGTCGGCGGGCTTCCACTTCGCGTACGCGGTGGCGTCCGCGACGAGCGGTGCGGCGAAGTCGAACGGCGTGGTGAGCGCCGCATCGGTGTACCAGCCGTCGAACAGCCACCAGCCGTCTGCCGACACCGGATCGGCCGGCGCGACGGGTGCCGTGCCGAACGCGACCGACTGCGGCTCGATCGGCTCGCCCCGGTCGCCGACCTCGAACGACAGCGATACCGGGGCCGGGACTCCGAGGCCGCCTGCCGCGGCCGCCGCGCCGATCCCGCCGACCACGGGCAGAACCACGCGGCTCGTCGCCGCGTCGACCGTGACGGTCGCGCTTCCCGTGCCGCCGATGTTGTAGCCCGAGAGGTTCGTCGTCACCACGACGCCGATGCGGTGACCGGCGGCGAACGTGGTGTCATACGGTTCGAGCGGCCACGAGAACGCGTAGGGCTGGCCGGCGACGACCGGCGTGCCCTCGCCCTCGATCAGCGACTCGCGGTTCGATGTGTCGAGCGCGCCCCGGGTGACCCGCCAGGTGTCGACCGTCGACGTGCGGCGGGCGACCTCGAGGTAGCACGCATCGTCGGCGTCGCTCTCGGCGCCCCAGCAGGTCGTCGTCGTGGTGTTCTGCACACCCTCGCCCGTACGGGGCGTCGGCGTCGACGGGCCGTAGTCGACGAGCAAGGCCGACAGGTTCGCCTGGGTGACCCCGAGCGACGCCGCGAGCTCGACCCGGGCGGTACCCGAGATGCGCAGGTCGGTCGTCAGGGGCTCCGACAGGAACACCAGTCGCTGGGCCTGCGAGCCGGCCGGCGTGTTGATCGCATTTCCCTCGGTGATCGACCCGGTCGGCCCGGTGAACGACAGCGACGCAGGCTCGGCCGCCGCCTGCAAGCGCAGCGCACCGGCGGCACCCGGCGCGGTCGCGCCCAGGTAGACGTCGACCGGTTCGGTGCCCGGAACCGGCCAGCTCGCGACATCCTCGTACTGCTCGGGCGCGGTCTCGACCGTGGCCTGCGGCTCGTCCATGATGCCGTTGTCGATGTCGAGCAGCCAGTGGTCGAACCAGCGGTGCAGCGTGTCGACCCACTCGGCGCGACGGAAGTCGAACGGGTCGACGTGGCCGACCTTCGCGAGCCAGATCTTGCGCGGCACGTCGCGCTCGGCGAGCGCGCTCCAATAGTCGCCGACCTGACTCATGCGCACGTTGTCGTCGTTCAGCCCGTGCACGACGAACACCGACGCGTGCAGGTCGTCGATCGAGGTGCGGTAGTCGCGCTCGGCCCAGAACGGGTTGACGTCGCCCGACTCGTCGCCGTCGATGCCGTTCAGCAGCGTGCGAGTCGGGGCGCATAGCGACCGCCGCTCGGGATTCGTGACCGTGTTCGCGAGGCCCGACGGGTAGTTCGTGTTGTGGGCGACGCCGCCGGTGCGCGAGTAGCCGTACCAGTTCGAGATCGCCGAGATCGGCACGATGGTGGTCAAGCCCTCGACGCCCGTGGCGGCGACGCCGTTGGCGAGCGTGCCGTCGTACGACTTGCCGATCATCGCGGCCTTGCCGTTGTGCCAGTCGGCCGTCACGGCCTCGCCGGCGGCGTTGGTGCCCTCGACCCGGCCCTGCAGCCAGTCGATCACGACCTTCATGCTCTGGATGTCTCCGGGCCCGCCGTGCATCGGGCATCCGGTCGACCCGGCGGTGCCGTCCATCTGCGCGAGGATCACCGCGTACCCGCGCGGCACGAAGTAGTTGTCGTAGAACAGCGGCCACGAGTCGTTCAGGCCGTCGGCGTCGGTGTCGGAGATGAATTCGCTCTCGTTGCCCCGCCCGAGCGTCGTGTAGTACGGACTCGGGTCGATGATGGCGGGCACTTCGAGCCCGTCGTCGGACTCGGCCGGACGGATGATCTCGATGCGGGTGACGTCGTCTTGGCCGTCGAGATCCTGGTCGACGCCCGCGACCGGGATGTAGACCCGCTCGCGGATCGCGTCGTCGTAGTCGAACACGGGAGCGCTCACGCCGCCTTCGAGCGTGATCGCGTCGGCGGCCCAGGCGGCGGGCGCGGTGATGCCGCCGAGAGCGAGGGGCAGGGCCGCGAGGGCCGCGCCGATGAGGAGCGGCCCCCGACGGGGTCGCTGCAGACGTGGAACCGATTCGTGGTGCCGAGTGCGTCTCATGCGCTATGCCTACCGGCCGGGCGCGGGAGCGTGTCAAGGGTCGCAGAATACGCGTCACTCTTGACCATGTGTCAACAGGGTGTTACAGCCACTTCCGCGACCGGAACACGAGGTAGAGCACCCCGGCGAACCCGGCCATGAGCGCGAGCGCGAACGGATAGCCGAGCCACCACTCGAGCTCGGGCATGTGCGCGAAGTTCATGCCGTAGATACCCGCGATGAGCGACGGCGCGAAGATGATCGCTGCCCAGCTCGCGACCTTCTTCGACTGCTCGGCCTGCGCGTAGCTCGCCTCGGTGAGCGAGCGCATCTCGTCGTTCTGGCGCTGGGTGACGAGCGTGGCGTGCACCGAGAGAGCGTTCTGCAGCAGCTGCCGGAACCCCTCGCCGCGCTCGACGACGCGGATCACGTGATCGTTCACGTCGCGCAGGTACCGCCGCAGCTCGACGTCGATGTCGTACTTCTCGAAACCGCCCTCGAGCGCGACGAACATGTCGAGCAGCGGCCCGGTCGCCCGCTGGAATTCCATCACCTCGCTCGCGAGGTCGTAGATGCGCCGAGTCACCGCGGGATCCCCCGAGAACAGTTGGTCCTCGATCTCGTCGATGTCGTTCTCGAGGCCGGCCACGACCGGGCCGTACTCATCGACGACCTCGTCGAGCACGGCGTAGAGCACCGCCTCGGGCCCCTTGCGCAACAGGTCGGGGTCAGTCTCGAGGCGGCGGCGCACACGCGAGAGATCGGGCGACTCGGCGCGGCGAACGCTCACCGCGAACGTGTCCCCGATGAAGAGATGCACCTCCCCGAACTCCACCTCCTCCGCGTCGTCCAGGTAGCGGGCGGGGCGCAGCACGACGAACAGCGTGTCGCCGTATCGTTCGAGCTTCGCCCGCTGGTGCCCCTTGCCGGCGTCCTCGACGGCGAGGCCATGCAGGTCGAACTCCCGCGCGACGGACTCCAGCTCGGCATCGGTCGGCCGGTAGAGGCCGATCCAAGCGAAGCCGCCATGCTCATCGAGGGCCTCGAAGGTCTCCTCGAGGCTCGCCGGGCTGAGGACGCGAGCGCCGTCCCGGTAGATGGCGTTGTCGATCACGGGCACGAGCACAGTCTGCCGCGAGACGCGTCAGGAGCCCGCTGCCCGCGCCGCCCAGCGCAGCACCCACGAGTGCATCGCGATCGCGGCCGCCGCGCTCGCGTTGAGCGAACGGGTCGAGCCGTACTGGGTGATCTCGACGATCGCGTCGGCCGCGGCGAGCGCCTCGGGCGTCGAGCCCGGGCCCTCCTGGCCGAACAGGAGCACGCAGCGCTCGGGCCAGTCGAACGCCTCGATCGGCACCGAGCCCGGCACGTTGTCGACCGCGATGATCGGCACGGATGCCTCGTGCGCCCACGCGGCGAAGCCCGCGACATCCTCGTGGTACTGCAGGTGCTGATAGCGGTCGGTGACCATCGCGCCCCGCTTGTTCCAGCGCCGGCGACCGATGATGTGCACGGTGTCGGCGGCGAACGCGTTCGCGGTGCGCACGATCGAGCCGATGTTCAGGTCGTGCTGCCAGTTCTCGATCGCGATGTGGAACGGGTGCCGGCGCTCATCGAGGTCGGCGACGATCGCGTCCATGCGCCAGTAGCGGTAGCGGTCGACGACGTTGCGCCGGTCGCCGGCACGCAGCAGCTCGGGGTCGTAGCGCGGATCGTCGGGCCAGGCGGCCTCGCCGCCCGGCCACGGGCCCACGCCGTGCGCGAGGGCGGGCTCGGCGTGCTCCGGGTCATCCTCGTGTTCGTGGTCCACCCGCCCACGCTACCCGCGCACCGCCGCCCGCAGGCCCGCTCCCGCCCAAGTCGAGGTCGAGGTCGAGGTCGCTTGTTGTCGCCTGCGCAGCCCCGGAGCGACAACGAGCGTCCCCGACACGTGTGTTCGGGTTTTCGGTATACCGAAAACCCAGTAGGGTTTCGGTATGCCGAAAACTGTCGACGTCGACACCCGGTCCCCTCGCACGCGCGACCGCGCCGCATCCGTGCCGCGCGTGGCCTGGCTACTGGGGCCTGCACTGGTCGCGGGCGTCGCCTACCTCGACCCCGGCAACGTCGCGAGCAACATGACCGCCGGAGCGCAATACGGCTACCTGCTGGTGTGGGTCGTGGTCATCGGCAACGTCATGGCGTGGCTCATCCAGTACCTGTCGGCGAAGCTCGGCATCGTCACCGGCCGCAGCCTGCCCGAGGTGCTCGGCGCGCGGCTGCGCAACCGGTGGGCGCGACGCGCGTATTGGCTGCAGGCCGAACTCGTCGCGATGGCCACCGACCTCGCCGAGGTGATCGGCGGCGCGGTCGCGCTCAACCTGCTGTTCGGCGTGCCCCTCCTCTGGGGCGGGCTGATCACGGGAGCGGTCTCGGTCGGGCTGCTCGTGCTGCAGCAGCGGCGCGGCGCGCGACCGTTCGAGTTCGTGATCATGGGGCTGCTCGTGATCATCGCGGTCGGCTTCACGGTCGGCGTGTTCATCGCGCCCCCCGACCCAGCCGGGCTCGCCGCGGGCCTCGTGCCCCGGTTCGAGGACGCGAACTCGGTGCTGCTCGCGGCATCCATCCTCGGCGCGACGATCATGCCGCATGCGATCTACGCCCACTCGGCGCTGAGCCGCGACCGGTTCGTGCGAGGCGGAACCACGGCCCTGCCCGCCTCTGAATCGAACGGGCAAGAAACGCGCCACCCGCGCGAACAAGGCGCGTTCCCCGCCCACTCGATGCGAGTGGAGGCGGCAGCACTGGATGCGCCGGATGCGCCGCGTCCTCCGGGAACATCGACGACGCTGCCGACCGACCTGCTGGTGCGCGCGACCCGCGTCGACGTGACCGTGGCGATGGCGATCGCCGGCACCGTGAACCTGTGCATCCTGCTGCTGGCCGCGGTGAACCTCGCGGGCGTCGAGGGCACCGACTCGCTCGAGGGCGCGTACGCCGCGATCGGCGCATCGCTCGGGCCCGTCATCGCGACGCTGTTCGCGGTGGGGCTGCTCGCGTCAGGACTCGCATCGACGAGCGTCGGCGCCTACGCCGGCGCCGAGATCATGCACGGCCTGCTGCGCGTGCGCATCCCGCTGATGCTGCGGCGGCTCATCACCCTCGTGCCGGCGCTGGTCATCCTCGCGCTCGGATTCGACCCGACTCTCTCGCTCGTGCTCAGCCAAGTCGTGCTGTCGTTCGGCATCCCGTTCGCGCTCATCCCCTTGATCGCGCTGACGGCGCAGGCGGGCCTGCTCGGGCGGTGGCGCAACCACTGGGCCACGACCGCAGCGGGCGTCGCGTCATCCGTCTTCCTGATCGCCCTGAACGCGCTGCTGCTCTGGCTGGTGTTCACGGGCGCATAGCCCGCGAGCGAGCACCGACCCGGCCCATCCGACGGGCCGCGTCAGGCGACGATGAGCACGGCCACCACGACGACCCCGACGAGCGCCGACGCGGCCGCCACGACGAGCAGCGCCGGCGCGGCCGGAGTCGCAGGGCGTGCGCCCCGTCGAATCCCTCGACCCGGGCGGCGGCGGCCACTCGGCACGAGCGGCACGCCGAGCCCGTCGCCGTCGGCGAGGGAGACGACCCGGCGCGACCCGACCGGTTCGCGCCCCGCGCCGGTACGGCCGGGCGAATTGGGATGCCGAGCCACCGTCGCGCGGAACTCGGGATGCAGCTCGGCGATCGCGGCGAGCACCTCGGGCGGTGTCGTGCGCGAGAACAGCGCCTCCCACGCGGCGGAGCGGTCGCGGTACGGACTCACACGACCCCCTTCCCCGGCCTGCCCCGTCCTGGCCTGTGCGTGCGGCGTACTGCCCACCTCGACTCAACCAGAGACCGGCCGCCCGCGCGAGTTCGGAGACGACCGAACCGGAAGAACCGAACGCACCCGGAATCCGGTCGACCCGACCCCCGAACTGGCGTCACGGGTACGCCGCGCACCGCCGACTCGCCGATGGAGGATGAAACGGCAGCCGAACCCCGTCGGCAGCGACCGCGCATTCCGGAGGAACATCCGATGGCCGACGCCACCCCGAACGACGACATCGCCGCGCTCGCCTCCGACCTGCGCGCCCTGCGCCTGGCCGCCGGCAGTCCCACGCTCGGCAAGCTGCAGCACGACACGGGCATCTCGAAGACCGTGCTTTCGGACGCGTTCGCTGGGCGGCAGCTGCCCTCGGCGCGCACCGTCGACCGGGTCGTGCGAGCCTGCGGAGAGGATCCCGCTCGCTGGGTGCGCCGCCGCGACGCGATCGCGACGGGGAGTGCCGCGACGCTCGCCACCGCGACGTCTGGCCGTGTGACGAGCGATGCCCAAGCATCCAGCGCCCAACGATCCAGCGCCCAACGATCCAGCGCTGACGCATCCAGCCCGGGTGCATCCAGCCCGGGTGCATCCGCGACGGAGGCCGACCGTGAGCCGCGCGCGGGTTCGACCGCCCGCCGGCCGCTCAGGCGTGGCGCGATCGCCGCCCTGGTCGCCGGCGCGTTCGTGCTCGGAACCCTGGCGAGCGCGGGCGTGAGCGCCGCGGTCACCGCCGCCGCACTCGATCAGGCGCGCGCCGAGGCCCGCGAGGCTGCGATCAAAGAGCTGACGGATGCCCCGATCAACCCCCGCGCGCAGATCAACGTGCACAACGGCGTCGATCCGGCGCTCACGCCGTGCGTGAACGACGCCGAGGTCGCCACGAGCTCGGACCGCACGAACCACACCCGGCTCGAGATCATCTGGTCGAACAAGTGCTACGCCGGCTGGGGCCGCGTCACCCGCTACGACGAGCAGGTGTCGGGCAACAGCGTGACCGTCTCGATCTATCCCGAGACCGCTCCGCAGGGTCCCGACCGGCAGAGCGCGACCGAGCCGAACGTGCAGGGGGCGTATACGACGCTCGTCGTGCGGCCGACGCCGCAGACCCGGCTCTGCGCGGTCGGCGCGATCACCGTCGACGGCGAGAGCATCGACCTCGGCGAGCCGCTGTGCATCTGAGCGGGTCGACGGCTGAGCGCGAGGCGCGTCCGCCGGTATCCTGACCTCGATGCCCGGCAGCCCGAGTCCCGCGATCGAGGACTACCTGAAGACGGTGTATGCGCACACCGAGTGGCAGCCCGACCCCATCACGCCGTCGGTGCTGGCGTCGAAGCTCGGCGTCGCGCCGTCGAGTGTCACCGAGATGGTGAAGAAGATGGCCGCGCAGGGACTGGTGTCGCATGCGCCGTATCGGGCGGTGCGGCTCACCGACGAGGGGCGCCGGCAGGCGCTCGCGGTGGTGCGCCGGCACCGCCTCGTCGAGACCTGGCTCGTGCGCGAGATGGGCTACGCGTGGGACGAGGTGCACGACGAGGCCGAGGTGCTCGAGCACGCCCTCAGCGACCGGCTGCTCGAGGCGATCGACGCCCGGCTCGGGCGCCCACGGGTCGATCCGCACGGCGACCCCATCCCCCACCGCGACGGCACCGTCTCGCGTGAGCCGTTCGTGCTGCTCGCCGAGGCCGAGCCGGGTCACCTCGGGCGGGTGATCCGCATCAGCGACCGCGACGGCGCGGTGCTGCGCGAACTCGACGTGGCCGGCATCGGCCCCGGCGTCGTGCTGCAGGTGACAGATGTCTCGGCCGACGCGGTGACAGTGAAGGCCGGCGCCGAGGCATCCGGTCGCAGCCTGGCGCGCGAAGTCGCGTCGGCCATCTGGCTCACAGCGTAGCCGCGGCTGCCGGGCTGCTGGTCGAGGAGCAGCGGCGCGCAGCGACGACGGAGGTCGGGATCAACGCGAGGCGGTCTCGAGACGCGTCCGACTCGGTCGGACGCTCCTCGACCGGCGCAACGCGCCTCAGGGACATCCCGGATGCCTCGCTGCCGACGCCGCGGAAGGATCGACGCATCGGCCGCGGAACGACCCGCCCGGCTCCGGAACGGAGGACCCATGCACCCGCAGTTCGCACCCTACGGCGACGATCGCGGAGCCGTCGCATGATCCTGATCGCAGCCGGGCGCGACGACGCCCACGCCGTCGCCGTCGCCGACTGCCTGCGCGACACCGGCGTCAAGGTCGTGCGACTCGACACGGCCGACCTGGCCGGCGCGGGATCGCTCGAACTCGCATTCGGCGCCGGCCACCACCCCGAGCTCACCCTGCACACGGGCACTGAGCCCCACTCGGATGACCCGGCTGCCACCGACCCCGTCGACCTCGCCCGTGCCACGGTCGGCTGGTGGCGCCGGCCGGGGCCCGTGGCACCCGCCGATCATGTTCCGCACGAGGTGCTCGAAGGCGTGATCGCATCGCTTTCGATCGACTGGCTCAACCCGCCCGCCGCCGAGGACGCGGCCCGCCACACCCTCGTGCAGTGGACCGCCGCCGCCGAACTCGGCTTCGCCCTGCCGCACACGATCGTCACCCGCGACCCCGACCGGGCCCGCGCCTTCGCCATACGCCATCGCGTCGCCGGCGTGGTGACGAAATCGCTGCGCCCGCACACCGGCACCGGCGAGACGCATCGGCTCGAGGCATCCGACCTGACCGTCCTCGACCGCGTTCGCCACTCGCCCACTCTGCTGCAGGAGTACGTCGACGGCGTCGACCTGCGCGTCACGGTCGCGGGCGACGAGGTGTTCGCCGCCGAGGTCGACGGGTCGGGCACGCTGCGCCCGTGGGAGCTGCGACGCGGCCGCGAACCGGCCCTCATTCGCCCGGCCGAGCTGCCCGGCAGCCTCGGCGCGGCGCTCGTCGGACTCGCCCGCCGACTCGGCCTCGGCATCACGACGGTCGACCTGCGCCGCACCGCCGACGGACGCCACGTGCTGCTCGACCTCGACCCCTCCGGCTCCTGGCTGTTCGTGGAGCGCGCCACCGGCCTGCCGATCACCGACGCGGTCGCCGACGTGCTCGCCGCGCGCGACGGCGCGAGCCTTCGCCCTACGCTTGAGGCATGGGACGACGCGACGAGGTCGAGTGCTGGCTGACCGACATGGACGGCGTGCTCGTGCACGAGAACCACGCCCTGCCGGGTGCCGCCGAGCTGCTGCAGCAGTGGGAGGACACGGGCACGCCCTATCTGGTGCTCACGAACAACTCGATCTTCACCGCGCGCGACCTCTCGGCGCGGCTGCGCGCGTCGGGGCTCAACGTGCCCGAAGACCGGCTGTGGACGTCGGCGCTCGCAACGGCTGACTTCTTGAAGCAGCAGGTGCCCGGCGGGTCGGCGTTCGTCATCGGCGAGGCCGGCATCCTCACCGCGCTGCACGAGGCGGGCTTCGTGATGACCGAGACCGACCCCGACTTCGTCGTCGTCGGCGAGACCCGCAACTACTCGTTCGACGCGATCACCAAGGCGATCAGGCTCATCGGGCGCGGCGCTCGGTTCATCGTGACCAATCCGGATGCCACGGGCCCGAGCGCCGACGGTCCGCTGCCCGCCACCGGAGCGATCGCCGCGCTCATCACCAAAGCGACGGGCAAGGAGCCGTACGTCGTCGGCAAGCCGAACCCGATGATGTTCCGGTCGGCGTTGAACAAGATCGGCGCGCATTCCGAGAACACCGCGATGATCGGCGACCGCATGGACACCGACATCGTCGCCGGCATCGAGGCGGGCCTGCACACTGTGCTGGTGCTCACCGGCATCAGCGACCAGGCCGAGATCGAGAAGTACCCGTTCCGCCCCGACGAGATCGTCGAGGGCGTGTTCGAGCTCGTGGCATCCGAGCCCGCCGAGACCGAGCTGTAGCGGCGCCTACCGCTGGTCGAGTAGCGCGAAGCGCGTATCGAGACCCGGTGACCCGCCGCTGGAACCGAGGGCAGGTCACGAGGTCTCGATACGGTCGCTGCGCTCCCTACTCGACCAGCGGATGGCTACGGCAGCTCGAGTTCGCGCGTTCGGTCCCACGGCTCGGTCCAACCGAGCGCATCGAGCAGGGCGTCGAGCACGCCCGCCGTGAACCCCCACACGAGGTGTTCGACACCCGACACCGTGACGAGCCACCCGGGCCCACGCCACTCCTGACCCGCGCGGCGCAGCACCGTCGTATACCGGTTGGCGGGATCCAGCAGGTCGGCGACCGGCGTGCGGAACACGTGTGCTGACTCGGCGACATCGACCACCCCGACCGGCGTCTGCCGGGACCACCAGCCGAGCACCGGGGTGACGACGTGACCCGACACCGGAACCGGGATCTCGGGCAGCGCGCCGAGCACGTCGACGCCCGACGTTTCGAGGCCGGTCTCTTCCCGCGCCTCGCGCAGGGCGGCAGCGACGGGTCCGTCGTCGCCCGGATCCATCCGCCCGCCCGGGAACGCGACCTGCCCCGCGTGCGAGCGCAGCGTCGCCGCGCGTTCGAGCAGCAGCAGGTCGAGGTCGCGCGACACCGCACGCGCCTGTGCGTCGTGGTCGGCAGGGCGCCCGTCGAGCACGCCGAAGAGGATGAGCACGGCGGCCGGCCGCGGATCGGGCGCCTCGGGCAGGCCCCGGGCGTCGCGCCACTCGGCGAACATCCCGCTCTTTCCGACGAGTGCCGCGAGCTCGGCTCGCGCCGCGGTGGACGACTCCGTGGTCATCCCTCGAGGCTAACCCCCGAACCGTGGCCCAGGGGCGCAGTCAGCCCGCAGCCGCTGCCGGTGCCGCTGCCGCTGCCGGTGCCGGTGCCGGTGCCGCCTCACGGAACGCCGAGATGCCATTGGTCGACGGCGCCCGCTCGCCCTCGACGAGCGCGACGAGCCCATCGAGTTCGGCGACGGTCTCGGGCGAAAGGCTCGCCCCCACCGCGACGAGGTTCTCGTCGATGCGCTCGGCGCGACGCGTACCGGGGATCGGCACCACCGGGACATCCAGTTCGCGACCGCGCGCGTAGAGCCACGCGAGCGCGAGCTGCGCGCGCGTGAGGCCCTCGCGCTGCGCTGCACGCTCGGCGATGGCCAGCGCCTCGAGATTCCGCGTGAGCGCCTCCTCGCCGAACCGGGGGAACCGCCGGCGCGCATCATCGACGGCGAGGCCGGCGCCCACGCCGCCTGCGAAGAACCCGCGTCCAAGCGGCGAGTATGCGACGAAGCCGACCCCGAGCCGACGTGCCGCTGGGATGACCTGCGCCTCGACATCGCGGCTCCACAGCGACCACTCGCTCTGCACGGCGGCGATCGGATGCACCGCGACGGCGCGCTCGAGCTCGCTCGCCGTGACCTCGCTCACGCCGATGCGGTCGACCAGGCCCTCGGCTACCAGCTCGGCGAGCGCGCCGACGCTGTCCTCGATCGGCACGCGCGGGTCGACGCGGTGGAGGTAGTACAGGTCGATGCGCTCCGTGCCGAGCCGTTCGAGGCTGGACCGTACCGACTCGCGGATGTACGTGCGGTCGCCACGGAAGCGGACGCCGTCGGCGTCGGGCTCCCGCAGGATCCCGACCTTCGTGGCCAGCACCACCTCGTCGCGTCGATCGGCGAGCAGGCGGCCCACGAGCCGCTCGTTCTCGCCGCCGCCGTAGATGTTCGCGGTGTCGATGAACCGCACTCCGGCGTCGACCGCGTGGTGCAGCGTCGCCAGCGCGACATCGGGGTCGACCGGCCCGTACGAGCCGCTGAGGGCCATTCCGCCGAAACCCTGGGCTGGGACGACGAGGGCGTCGCCGAGGGCGACCTCGGGGATCGGGGCGTGCGAGTCGGCGGTCATGCGTAGCTCCTTCGGGATGCGGGCGGGCGATCAGTTGGCGGCGAGCGGAACGGGCGGCACCGGCGCGGCGAAACGCAGCGGCGGCACCGGCACGTCGAGGTTGGCCCCGCCGCGGTAACGAGCCGCGATGTGGTGATCGGGCAGCCGGTCGCCGCGGCCGAACAGCCGGTCGCGCAACGTCGTGGGGGCGCCCGAATCCTCGACGAGCCGGCCTCGACGGCGAAGCTCGGGCACGACGAGCTCGGCGAAGTCGCGCGCGGTGTCGAACGAGTGGTACTGGCGCAGGTTGATGCCGTCCACGCCATCGTCATCGAGCCAGCGCTCGATCTCGTCGGCGACCACCGAGGGCGTGCCCGCGACGAAGTATCGGCCCTCTCGGCTGCCCTGCAGGCCGTCGAGCGCCGCGCCGACCGTCTTGTCGAGCGGCAGGAACGGCACCTCGGATTCGGGAACCCCCGAGCGCCGCACCGCCTCAGCGACGGTGATGTCGCGCGGGTAGGCCGTGAGGTCGACGCGCAGACCCGAGTGGGCGAGGATACCGTCGAGGCTCACGTGCTCGCGGTAGGTGCGCCACTTGTCGGCCGCCTCCTCCTCGGTGCGACCGACGACGACCCCGGCCTGCACGATGAACCTCAGGTCGGCGCGTGAGCGGCCGTGGCGCTCGGCCGAGGCGGTCATCTCGGCGGCGTTGCGACGGAAGTCTTCAGTGGTGCGCCCCCCGGTGAAGACGAGCTCGGCGTGCCGACCGGCGAACTCGATACCCGCCGGAGAGCCGGTGGCCTGGTAGAGCACGGGGGTGCGCTGCCTCGACGGGTGCACGATGTGCGGGCCGGCCACGCGGAAGTGCTCACCGACGTGGTCGATGTACCGCACCTTCGAGGCATCCGTGGCGATGCCCTGCTCGCGGTCGTAGACGACCGCGCCGTCGTCCCACGAGCCCTCCCACAGCTTGTAGAGCACGTCGAGGTACTCGTCGGCGATCTCGTACCGCCGGTCATGCGGGACCTCGCCTTCGAGCCCGAAGTTGCGTGCCGCATTCGGCAGGTAGCTCGTCACAATGTTCCAGCCGAAGCGGCCGCTCGTGAGGTGATCGAGGGTCGATGCGCGGCGCGCGAACGCGAACGGCGGTTCGTACGTCGTCGAGAACGTGGCGCCGAAGCCGAGCCGCTTCGTGACCGCCGCCATCGCGGGGATGACGAGCAACGGGTCGAGGTTCGGCGACTGCAGCCCCTCGCGCAGTGCCGTCTCGGGCCCGCCGCGGAACACGTCGTAGGCACCGATCACATCGGCGAGGAACACGCCGTGGAACCCGCCGTCCTCGAGGATCTCGGCAAGCTCGGTCCAGTAGCCGAGCTCGTCGAACCGGTGCCGGTTGTTGCCGGGCAGCGGCCACAGCCCGTGCGTGATGTGGCTGATGCACGCCATCTCGAACAGGTTGAGGATGAGCGGCTTCTTGTCGGTCATGCGGATGCCTCCTGCGCGGACTCGGCGGTGACGGACTCGGCGGTCGCGGATCTGCCGGGTGCGCGCCACTCGGGCAGGGTGCCCTCGAGTTCGAACAGCCCGATCGCACGCTTGCGCTGCACGGCGGGGTTGTGCGAGGCGACCGTGCGAGCATTCCGCCAGTGCCGGTCGAGGGCGAAGCCGCGCCCGACCGCGCTCGCTCCACCGACCTCGAACAGCTCGGTCAACGCGCCCAGCACCAGGGGCAGCACGATCTGCTGCAGTCGGAACACGTCGAGCATCGCATCGCGGAGGTCGCCCGCGGTCACGTCTCCGGTCTCCCGTCGCACGAGCACGGCGTCGAGCTTGCGCGCTTCCGCGAGCACCAGGCTCCTCGCCGCGTGCGCGGTCGCGCTCAGTTCTCCGACGGTCGCCTGCACGAGCGGATCGAGTCGGGGCAGCGTCTCGCCCGCGGAACCGAAGATGCGGCGCCTCGGTCGCACGAAGGCGACGGTGTCGCGCAGCGCCGCGTCGGCGATGCCCGCCACGACGGCGAGGAGCACGAGCTGGAACACGGCGGCGAGATGGTGGCCGCGGCCCTCGTCTTCCCCGCGCACGACGATGTCGCCGGGGTGCACGGGCACGCGGTCGAACGTGGTCGTGCCCGAGCCGGTCAGGAGTTGGCCGAACCCGTCCCAGTCGTCGATCGAGCGCACACCCGGGTGCGAGGCGTCCACCGTGATTCCGACGCGGTCGTCGCCGTCGAGCGCGCTCAGGTGGATCCAATCGGCGTAGATGCTGCCCGTCGTGTAGTACTTCGTGCCGGTCACGAAGACGTCGTCCCCGTCGCGCTCGATCGTCGTCGTGAGGTCGGCGGTCTCCTGTCGCTCGGACTGCGCGTTGCCGATGAGGTCGCCGGCGGCGATACGGGTGACCCACGCCGCTTCGTGGTCGTCGAGCGGGCGACCTGAGTCGATGCCGTCGTACCGGAGGCCTTCGACGAACGCGATATGACCCCGATACAGGTGCGCGAGGCTGGGGTCGGCGGACGCCAGGTCGATGAGGCGGTCGAAGAAGTCCTCGAGCCCCAGCCCGGCGCCGCCCAACTCGGCCGGCAGGCGCAGGCTCGTGAATCCGAGCCGGCGCAGCTCGGCGACCTCGTCGTACAGCAGGACGCGATCGCGCTCGCGGTCCGCCGCACCGGGGCGGACTCGCTCGAGCAACGCGCGGAACGCATCGTCGAAACCATCGGTGCGAGCCGGATGCGCCGCCCGACCATCGGTCTCCTCTTCGATCCGGACCTCGTCGCGGATGCCGTGCACAGTCATGCCCGAGACGGTAGCCCGAGGTCTCGCGACGCGGGTCGCCGGCGACGTTCCGAGTCGACTCGTGACCGCATGTTGAGCCGTGTGACGCTCCGTATGACGGATTCCGGTCACACGCGTTCACGGAGGGCAACGTCGGGGTGGGCGGCTCGCGGCGTCCCTAGCATCGGCTCCACGTCGCTCACCCGGGCGGCACCGCCGCGGGGCCCGTCGAAGCAAGGGCCCCATCCGACAAGGAGACATCGCATGGCCAGGTACACCCGACGCGTCGCAGGCGCGGCAATCGCCGCACTCCTCGCCGTGGGGCTCGGCGCCTGCGCGCCCGCTCAGCCCGGCGCAGGCAGCCAGGAGAAGGAGGGCGGCTCGATCGTCTACCTCGACGCCGAACTGTCGTCCAACACCCAGCTGCAGTCGAGTGGCACCTGGCAGGACAGCGCGTACGTGCAGAACATCACCGACCGGCTCATCTATCGCGATCCCGAGACGGGCGAGTTCGAGCCGTGGATCGCCGAGGACTGGACGATCAGCGACGACGGGCTCGTCTACGAGTTCGTCATCCGCGACGGCGTGACCTACAGCGACGGCACGCCGCTCGACGTGGCCAGCGTGAAGCGCAACCTCGAGTGGCAGGCGAACGGAGACGCCGACAAGGGCATCCCTGCGAACAACTGGTTCCCGACGATCGTCTCGATCGATGCCGACGAGGCGACACGAACGGTCACCGTGACCCTCGACCAGCCGTACGCGCCGTTCCTCGCCGTGCTCTCGTTCTGGCGCACGTCGCTCGTCGCCGACGCGACCATCGACGCGAGCCTCGAAGCGCAGTCGCAGATCTCGGGCCTCATCGGCTCGGGCCCGTTCTACGTGAAGAGCGAGACGTACGGCGAAGAGATCGTGCTCGCCAAGCGCGAGGGCTACGACTGGCCGCACCCGGGTTCGGAGCACACCGGTGAGGCGTACCTCGATGAGATCGTCATCATCCCGGTGACCGAGGACAGCGTGCGGCTGGGCACGCTCAAGTCGGGCGAGGCCGACCTCCTGCGCTACGTGCAGCCGAGCGAGGAGCAGCCGCTCGAGGACGCGGGCTTCCAGGTGCTCGGCCTCCAGGGCGCGGGCAACGCGAACATCTGGGATGTCCGTCAGCAGGCGCCGTTCCTCGACGAGCTCGACGTGCGCAAGGCGCTGCAGGTCGGCATCGACCGCGAGCAGATCGTCGACGATCTCTACACCGACCGCTGGAACGCGGCCACGAGCATCGTCTCGCCGACGGCGTTCGGGTACGTCGACCTCTCGGCCAAGCTCGGATACGACCCCGACGAGGCGAACCGGCTCCTCGACGAGGCGGGCTTCACCGGCCGCGACGCCGACGGCTACCGCACGCGCGACGGCGAGACACTTCGCATCCTCACCTTCGTCGATGTCTTCGACAGCACGTCGAAGCCGCTCTTCCAGCTGATCCAGTGGCAGCTCAAGCAGATCGGCGTGAAGCTCGACATCGACGAGACCGACTACGCGAACTACTCCAACGCGCTGAAGGACCCGAACGTGGGCGTGCGCCGCAACGGCTGGCCCGAGGCCGACGCGTGGGTGCGCCAGCGGGTGAACTACAGCTTCACCGGGTCGAACGCATGGTTCTTCTCCGAGGCAGACCCGAAGCTCGAGGAGCTGTACGACAGCCAGCTGCACGCGACCACGCCCGAGCAGCGCGCAGAGATCCTCGCCGAGCTGCAGGAGTACGTCGTCGACCAGGCGTACGCGCTGCCGATCATCGACGACACCCAGGTGTTCGTCCTGCAGCCGCACCTCCACGGGTTCTCGTGGAGCGCGGAAGCACGTCCGTACTTCTACGACGTCTGGACCGAGAAGAAGTGACCGCGGCCCGGCGCCCGTCTCGACGGGCGCCGGGCGCATCCCATCCTGGAAGGAATCCCATGCTCAGCTGGCCCGCCCTGCTTCGCAGACTGGCGCAGTCGGTGTTCGTCGTCGCGGCGACCTACGTGCTCGTCTACTTCGTGCTGTTCCTGCTGCCCGGCGATCCGATCCAGAGCCGAATCGACAACCCGCTCAACCCCATCCCCGAGGATCAGGCCCAGGCGATCCTCGCGTACTACCACCTCGACGCACCGGCCCTCGAGCAGTTCCGGCTCGCCGTCGTCCGGGCAGTGCAGGGCGACTTCGGCTATTCGCTGACGAGCGGCCGGCCGGTCGCCGACCTCATGGCGCAGGGCATCGGCCAGACGGTGACGCTCGCATCCATCGCGCTCGTGTTCGCGGTCGCCCTCGCCCTCGCCGTCGCGCTCGCCGCCGTCTACGCGCCGCTGCGAAGCATCCGCTCGTTCTTCCGCACGCTGCCCGTGGTGATGACCTCCACGCCCGGCTTCCTCGTCGGCCTCCTGCTGCTGCAGATCTTCGCCTATCAACTCGGATGGTTCTCCTCGATTCGCGACGAGGGCTTCAAGTCGCTCATCCTCCCGGCGGTCGCGCTGGCGATCGGCGTCAACGCCCCGATCGCGCAGGTGCTCATCCAGGGGCTGGATCGATCGGCGAAGGAGCCGTTCGTGACGGTGCTGCGCGCCGGCGGCGTATCCGAGCGGTCGATCGCCACCCGTCACGTCCTGAAGAACGCCTCGATCCCCGCGATCACGCTCATCGGGCTCACGGTGGGCGAACTGCTCGCCGGCTCGGTCATCGCCGAGACGATCTTCTCGCGCACCGGGCTCGGGTTCATGACCGAGCAGGCCGTGCGAGCGCAGGACGGCCCCATGGTGCTGGCCGTCGTCATGTTCGTCGCGATCGTCTTCACCCTCGTGAACCTCGCGACCGACCTCGTCTATCCGCTCATCGACCGGCGCATCTCGCTCACGAACGCGAGTGCGGCGCGATCCTCCGCTCGCCAATCGACGTCCGGAAAGTCGAGCGAGTCGACCGAGCAGAGCGACCAGTCTCGAAAGGTGGTGGCCGCATGAGCCTCACCGAGCACAGCCGCACGACCGACGCGCCCGACGCGCCCGACACCCTCGATGCGGGCTCGCCCGCCCCGGCGACGTCCAAGCGGCCCCGACTTAGCGCCATCGGGGTGAGCGACTGGCTCGCCATCGGGTTCCTGACCCTCGTCGCGATCGCGATCGCCGCCCCGTGGATCATCGCACCGGGCGACCCCCTCGGCGCATCGCCCGGCAACACGC